>NZ_JBFAWL010000006.1:213836-298347 GCF_040680275.1 Streptomyces sp. NPDC052079 | reverse complement strand
CTGGCGTTGACTTTTGGCACGCTGTTGAGTTCTCAAGGAACGGACGCTTCCTTTGTACTCACCCTCTCGGGCTTTCCTCCGGGCGCTTCCCTTCGCTGTTTCCGACTCTATCAGATCTTTCCGATCCGATTTTCTCGGTGCTTTCCAGGTTCACGCTCTCGCGTTTCCCTTTCCGGCGGACCCGACTTTATCAGAGATTCTGAGCCGGTTTTCCCACCCCTCCGGGGACAGGTTCCGGCGCGTGAATCTACCGGGTGCCCGATCGGGGGGAGCTGTAAACGTACTGGAGCGGGGCGCCCCGATGCAAATCCGAGGCGCCCCGCTCCCTGTTCGCTCCTACGTGGGGTCCGGCAGACCGTCAGACCTCGACCACTACGGGGAGGATCATCGGCCGGCGCCGGTAGGTGTCGGAGACCCACTTGCCCAGCGTGCGGCGGACGAGCTGCTGCAGCTGATGGGCTTCGACCACACCGTCCTGGGCAGAGCGCTCCAAGGCCTCCGTGATCTTCGGGATCACGTCGCCGAAGGCGGAGTCCTCGATGCCGGAGCCGCGGGCCTGGACATGGGGACCGCCCGTGATCTTTCCGGTCGACGCGTCCATGACCACGAAGACGGAGATGATGCCCTCGTCACCGAGGATCTTGCGGTCCTTGAGCGCCGGCTCGCCGACGTCACCGACGGAGAGGCCGTCAACGTAGACGTATCCCGCCTGGACCTTGCCGGAGATCTTGGCCTTTCCCTCGACGAGGTCGACGGCCACGCCGTCCTCGGCGATGACGATGCGGTCGTGCGGGACGCCGGTCAGGGCGCCCAGTTCGGCGTTGGCGCGCAGGTGGCGCCATTCGCCGTGGACCGGCATCAGGTTCTTCGGACGGCAGATGTTGTAGAAGTACAGCAGTTCGCCGGCCGAGGAGTGGCCTGAGACGTGCACCTTGGCGTTGCCCTTGTGGACAACGTTGGCGCCCCAGCGCGTGAGGCCGTTGATCACGCGGTAGACCGCGTTCTCGTTGCCGGGGATGAGCGACGACGCCAGGATCACCGTGTCGCCGTCGACGATGCGGATCTGGTGGTCGCGGTTGGCCATCCGGGACAGGGCGGCCATCGGTTCGCCCTGGGAGCCCGTGCAGACCAGGACGACTTCGCTGTCCGGCAGGTCGTCCAGGGTCTTGACGTCAACGACCAGGCCCGGCGGGACCTTGAGGTAGCCGAGGTCACGGGCGATGCCCATGTTGCGGACCATGGACCGGCCGACGAAGGCGACCCGGCGGCCGTACTCGTGCGCCGCGTCCAGGATCTGCTGGACTCGGTGGACGTGGCTGGCGAAGCTGGCCACGATGATCCGCTTGTGGGCGCCGGCGAAGACCTGACGCAGCACATTCGAGATGTCGCGCTCGGGCGGGACGAAGCCCGGGACCTCGGCGTTCGTGGAGTCGGACAGCAGGAGGTCGATGCCTTCCTCGCTGAGCCTGGCGAACGCGTGCAGGTCCGTGAGGCGGCTGTCCAGCGGGAGCTGGTCCATCTTGAAGTCGCCGGTGTGCACCGCCATGCCGGCGGGGGTGCGGATGGCGACGGCGAGAGCGTCGGGGATGGAGTGGTTGACCGCGATGAACTCGCAGTTGAAGGGGCCGATGCGCTCGCGCTGCCCTTCCGCCACCTGGAGGGTGTACGGACGGATGCGGTGCTCCTGGAGCTTCGCCTCGATGAGGGCGAGGGTGAGCTTGGAGCCGATCAGCGGGATGTCCGGCTTCTCCCGCAGAAGGAAGGGGACGCCGCCGATGTGGTCCTCGTGGCCGTGGGTGAGGACGATGCCCTCGACGTCGTCGAGGCGGTCCCGGATGGACGAGAAGTCCGGCAGGATCAGGTCGATGCCGGGCTGCTCCTCCTCGGGGAAGAGCACGCCGCAGTCGACGATCAACAGGCGGCCGCCGTACTCGAAGACCGTCATGTTGCGGCCGATCTCGCCGAGGCCGCCGAGCGGGGTGACCCGCAGGCCGCCTTCGGGGAGCGGCGGGGGCGGGCCGAGTTCAGGATGCGGATGACTCAAAAGACTCTCCTCACCACACGCGCCACGTACCGGTGGGCACGTGGCGCGCATGACGTTCGTGCAGAAGCAATTGTCGTTGTGGGGTGCGGGCACCGGTGTCCCGCGTATTCAGTTGTGAAGTACGTCTGCGCGAGCGGCCGCGCCAAGTCTGGTTACTGAAGTTGTACCCCGCCTGCAGCAAGATCGATCTTGAGCTGCTCGATCTCTTCCGGCGTGCACTCGGCCATGGGGGCGCGCAGGGGGCCGGCGGGGAGGCCCTTGAGGGCGAGCGCGGCCTTGGTGGTCATCACGCCCTGGGTGCGGAACATGCCCGTGTAGACGGGCAGCAGCTTCTGGTGGATCTCGGTGGCCTTCTGCACGTCCCCGGAGGTGTACGCCTCGACCAGGGCGCGCAGCTCGGGGGTGACGAGGTGGCCGACGACCGAGACGAAGCCGACCGCTCCGATGGAGAGCAGGGGCAGGTTGAGCATGTCGTCGCCGGAGTACCAGGCGAGGCCGGAGCGCGCGATGGCCCAGCCGGCGCGGCCGAGGTCGCCCTTGGCGTCCTTGTTGGCGACGATGCGCGGGTGCTCGGCGAGGCGGACGATCGTCTCCGTGCTGATCGGGACGCCGCTGCGGCCGGGGATGTCGTAGAGCATGACCGGCAGCCCGGCGGAGTCGGCGACGGCCGTGAAGTGCCGGTAGAGGCCCTCCTGCGGGGGCTTGTTGTAGTACGGGGTGACGACTAGCAGACCGTGCGCGCCGGCGCGCTCCGCGGCGCGTGCCAGTTCGGTGCTGTGGTGGGTGTCGTTGGTGCCGACTCCGGCCACGACGTGGGCGCGGTCGCCGACGGCCTCCACGATCGCCCGTACGAGGTCCGATTTCTCCGCGTCGCTGGTGGTGGGGGACTCGCCGGTGGTGCCGTTGATGATCAGGCCGTCGTTGCCTGCGTCCACCAGGTGGGTGGCGAGCCGCTGTGCGCCGTCGAGGTCGAGTGCGCCGTCCGCCGTGAAGGGCGTGACCATGGCGGTGAGGACCCGCCCGAAGGGGGTCTGCGGAGTGGAGGTCGGAGCCATGGGTTACACGCTACTCGTTGCTCAGGTCGGGGTGCTCCCTCGGGGGAGGCGACAAGGTGAGGCAAAGGGGGAGCCCGGCACTGCCTGCTCGGGGGTTCAGGCAGTACCGGGCCCGTTTGATCAGGCTAGATGAACTTCGCGAAATGCTGCAATACGGACGCTTCGCGCGACTGCTCCGCACCTGTGTACTCGTCGGCGGAAACGGAGCCCGCTACGGAGCCACACGTCCGTTGGCGTTGAAAGCGGCGTGGGTCAGCGGCATGAGCCGGGCCCACTCCGCCTCCATCTTCTCGCCGACCATCTCGATCTCCCGCTGCGGGAAGGACGGGACCTTCGCCAGCTCGTGCTGGGTGCGCAGCCCGAGGAAGTGCATCAGCGAGCGGGCGTTGCAGGTGGCGTACATCGAGGAGTACAGGCCGACGGGGAGGGTCGCGCGAGCCACCTCACGTGCGACTCCGGCCTCCAGCATGTCCTGGTACGCCTGGTAGGCCTGCCGGTAGGAGTCTTCCATGACTCGGCCCACCAACTCCTGCTGCGCCTGGGTGCCCTCGACGAAGCGGTACTTGCCGGGCCGGCCCTCCTGCACCAGCTTCCGGGACTCGTCCGGGACGTAGAAAACCGGCTGGAGTTCCCTGTAGCGCCCTGACTCCTCGTTGTACGAATTGTGTACGACGATGCCGTTGGCGAGGAAGTTGTGCCACGGGCCCTCCACGGACAGGTCGTAGGTCATCTCCTCGCCCTCGTCCTCGATGCTCACGACCCGATCCGGAACTGCCTTGGCGATTTTCCCGCCGCGCTGCGCCAGTGCCTGCTCTCCGGCGCTCTTGGTCGCATGACAGGGTGCGCACGCCGGGGCGAGGTTCCTCTCGTCGAGCGCCTGGACCAGGTCGCGTGCCACGGGAATCACGTGGTCGAGAGCCAGCTGATCGCGAGGGAAGCCGCCCCCGCAGAGATGACAGGTGTCGAAGTCCTTGATCAGCCGCTGACGCTGCATGGCGGTCCACACTCCGATGCCTCGTCGCAGACTGGGCGGAACGAGGGCTTCGGACGGGCGCGGGGCCGTGCCCGCTGCCATGACCGCGTCCCCCACCACCAGTTCCCCCGCCTTGCGCCACCCTTCCGGTGTGAACACCGCGTGATCCACTGTGCAGCGCAGCGTCTTGCCGGAGGCCGTGGTGATGCGGATCAGGGGTTTGACGCCGGACTGGATGACATCGATGATCCTGGCCCGCTGGGCCAGCAGCGAATCCTCGTCGTAGCACCGCACATGGTTGCGGCGCACTGATTCCAGCTTGCGCAGACGCGTCGTGGGGTGCTGCTCCCGGAACTCCACCACGGCCGATTCGGCCGCCTCACGGTTCTCGTAGAGCCCGAGATAGTGGTTGGTCTCGGCTCGCTTGACCTGCGCCATCCACTTACCGGCCCGGCCGTGCCAGGTGACGCCACCTGCCGAGTGCGGCAACCGGTCCTCGACGCCCACATGCCAGAGCTTGTACAACTCGGCGATGGTTCGTCGACGCAGGTTGCCTGCTTCGCTCTCCAGCGTGATCTCCGTATCGCCGGCGAGACACCAGCCCACCCGGTGCCGCATGAACTCGCGGAAGACGAAGATCGGGGCGCTGACGAAGAAGGTCATCGAGTTGTGCTCGAAGGGACTGCCGTGCCGGTCCCGCATCAGGTAGTTGATCAGCCCCCTGGAACGCTCGGGGTCCTTGTCCAGCTCGGCCAGGGACTGCTCGCCGACGGTCGAGACGCGGGCGGCGAACAGCACGTCGGCGTCGGATGCGGTGTGCTTGACGAGCTCGACTGTCACATCACTGCGGAAGCCGGGCTTGCGGTCGTCGGCGGGAGTGTCGGTCACGGCGCGGGGAATCCTTCCATCACGTCTCTCGGGCGGCGCCCACTTTACGGCGCGGCACCGACAACGGGGTCTTCGGCGCCGGGAGACGACATACAGCGCCGAACTTCTGCGAATTCGGTGAAAGTGGGCACTTTCCGGGGCTGCCGTTCGTCTGTTCTGGTGACCGTGATTCGTTTGACACCCGAAGGGAGAGGCACCCCTGATGGTCGGTCGGCGCGAACCCGTACCGTTCGCCTTCGTCGCCGAGGCGGAGAGGTTCCGCAGCAATGTCGTCCCACCGCCCCCTGAGCGGGCCTCCGCCGGTCAGATAGCCGGGCGCTGGCTGCTGGGGCTCACCCTGGTCGCAGGGCTCGTGGGTTCCCTGGTCATCGGCATGCCCGCGATGTCGGCCGGGCCGTCCGGCGCGGAGACACAGCAGTCACAGGCGACCGACGGTCGCTGAGCCGCCACGTCCGCCGGCACCGGCGCCATCCGGACCCCGAGGGTGGTGACCGGTGACACAGATCGGTAGCCTCACCGGGCACAGCCCATGCATGGATCGAGTGAGGACCCGCCGTGCCCCTGCCCTTCCTGACGGCCGACCGCGCCTTCGACACGGCGGAGGACGTCGCCCTGCCGTACGACGACCGGGACCGCTGGCGGCGTCCGTACCGTCCGGGCCCATGGCGGGTGGGGGCCTCGGCACTCCTGCTGCTGCTCGCCTCGTTCGTGCTGTTCGCCGGGGTGATCATCGCGGCGACCGCGACGCCGGCGTCCGCCGGGACGGTCTTCGCCATCGCTCTGGTCATCGTCGCCTCCGCGCTGCGGCTGCTGCGCATGGGCGTGTGGGTGAGCGCCCGGGGGCTGCGCCACGTGGCCTTCCTCGGCACGCGTACGACGGCATGGGGCGACGTCGTCTCCGTGCGCACGGTGCAGCAGCCGGTGCGCTGGCTGGGGCTGCCGCGGACGGTGCAGGGGCAGGCGTTGGTCCTGGCCCGGCGCGGGCGTTCGGACGACGAGCCGGCGCCGCTGCTGACCTCGCACAACGCGGACTTCCTGGCCCGCGACCAGCTGGCCTTCGACCGGGCGGCCGACACGGTGGAGGCGTGGGCCGCCGAGTACCGCAGCGGCTGAGCGGCCCTGCTCCCCCACGCGCGCTCAGGACGCGGTCTTGTGCAGGGTGATCGCCCGCTGCATCGCCTTGCGGGCGCGCGGGGTGTCGCGGGCGTCGTGGTAGGCGACGGCGAGCCGGAACCAGCTGCGCCAGTCGTCCGGGGCGTCCTCCGTCTCGGCCTTGCGCCGGGCGAACACCTCGTCGGCCGAGTCGCGGTCGATCCGGCCGCTGGGCAGACGTTTCAGCTCGTCGACGGGCAGACCGCCCTCGGCGTCGAGCAGCGCGGCGAGCCGGTTGGCGTTGCGGACGAACTCGGTGTTCTTCCACAGGAACCAGACGCCGATGACGGGCAGGATCAGCACCGCGGCACCGAACGTGACGGTGAGCGGCGTACCGGCCTCGATGAGCAGCACGCCCCGGCTGCCGACCAGGACGAAGTAGACGACCAGGACGGCGGCCGTGACGGCGTAGGAGATCTTCGCGCGCATGGGCTGCCGGGCTCAGCTCAGGTCGAGGAAGTGTTCCAGCCCGAAGGTCAGGCCGGGAGTGGTCACCACGCGGCGGACGCCGAGCAGGATGCCGGGCATGAAGCTGCTGTGGTGCAGGGAGTCGTGGCGAACGGTGAGGGTCTCGCCCTCGCCGCCGAGCAGGACCTCCTGGTGGGCGAGGAGTCCGCGCAGCCGGACCGCGTGCACCGGGACCCCGTCGACGTCGGCGCCGCGGGCGCCGTCCAGGGCGGTGGCCGTGGCGTCCGGGGCGGGGGCGCTGCCGGCCTGGCGGCGGGCCTCGGCGATGAGCTGGGCGGTGCGCGTGGCGGTGCCGCTGGGGGCGTCCACCTTGTTCGGGTGGTGCAGCTCGACGACCTCGACGGATTCGAAGTAGGGGGCGGCGATCTGCGCGAACTTCATGGTGAGCACCGCGCCGATGGAGAAGTTCGGTGCGATGAGGACGCCCGTCTCCGGGGACTGGTCGAGCCAGCCCCGCAGTTGCGCGAGGCGGTCGTCGGTCCAGCCGGTGGTGCCGACGACGGCGTGGATGCCGTGACGTACGCAGAAGTCGAGGTTGCCCATGACCGAGGCGGGGGTCGTGAGCTCCACGGCGACCTGGGCGCCCTGCTCGGCCAGGGTCTCCAGCTTGTCGTCCCGGCCGAGGGCGGCCACCAGCTCCATGTCGTCGGCGGCCTCGACCGCCCGTACCGCCTCGGAACCGATCCGGCCCTTGGCTCCGAGGACCGCCACGCGCAGCTTGCTCATCTTCGTTGCTTCCTTAACGGTGATCGTCAGGCGACGGCGTCGTGCAGCCGGGCCGCCTGCTTGTCCTTGAGCGGGCCGATGACCGACAGGGAGGGCCGCCGTCCCAGGATGTCGCGGGCGACCGAGCGGACGTCGTCCGGGGTGACCGAGGCCATCCGGGCCAGCATCTCATCGACCGACATCTGCTCGCCCCAGCACAGCTCGCTCTTGCCGATGCGGTTCATCAGCGCTCCGGTGTCCTCCAGGCCGAGGACCGTGGAGCCCCTGAGCTGGCCGATGGCGCGCTCTATCTCGTCGTCCGGCAGTCCGTGCGCGGCGACCTGGTCGAGTTCGTCGCGGCAGATCTTCAGCACGTCGTGCACCTGCGACGGCCTGCACCCCGCGTATACGCCGAACAGGCCGCAGTCGGCGAATCCGGAGGTGTACGAGTACACGCTGTAGGCCAGGCCGCGCTTCTCGCGGACCTCCTGGAACAGGCGGGACGACATGCCTCCGCCGAGGGCGGTGTTCAGCACGCCGAGGGCCCAGCGGCGCTCGTCGGTGCGGGCCAGTCCCGGCATGCCGAGGACGATGTGCGCCTGTTCGGTCGTGCGGCCGATGAGCTCGACGCGGCCGGCGGTGCGCAGGGCGCGCAGTCCGCCGCGCGGGGCGACCGGCTCGGCGGCGGAATCCGTGAGCGCGCCGGCCTTCTCGAAGGCGGCGCGGACCTGGCGTACGACCTTGTTGTGGTCGACGTTGCCGGCGCAGGCGACCACGAGGTGGGTCGGGTCGTAGTGCTTCTTGTAGAAGCGGCGGATGCGGTCGGCGGTGAGGGCGTTGACCGTGTCGACCGTGCCGAGGACCGGGCGGCCGAGCGGGTTGTCGCCGAACATGGTGTGCGCGAACAGGTCGTGCACGCAGTCGCCCGGGTCGTCCTCGGTCATGGCGATCTCTTCGAGGATGGCGCCGCGCTCGACCTCGACGTCCTCCTGGCGGATCACCGAGCCGGTGAGCATGTCGCAGACCACGTCGATGGCGAGCGGCAGGTCGGTGTCGAGCACGCGTGCGTAGTAGCACGTGTACTCCTTGGCCGTGAACGCGTTCATCTCGCCACCGACGGCGTCGAGGGCGGAGGAGATGTCCAGGGCGGACCGGCGGGACGTGCCCTTGAAGAGCAGGTGCTCCAGGTAGTGGGTGGCGCCGTTGAGCGCCGGGGTCTCGTCGCGGGAGCCGACGTGCGCCCAGATGCCGAAGGTCGCCGAGCGGACCGAGGGCAGGGTCTCGGTCACGATGCGCAGGCCGCCCGGGAGGGTGGTCCTGCGGACCGTGCCGATGCCGTTCTCGCCCTTGATGAGGGTTTGGGTACGGGCGACGGCCCGCGCCTCCGAGGAGGTGCGGGCCGTCGCCTTGAAGCCACGGGACGTCACTTGTCGGCGTCGTCCTTCTTGTCGTCGGAGGCGTCCTCGCCCTCGATCACGGGGATCAGGGAGAGCTTGCCGCGGGAGTCGATCTCGGCGATCTCGACCTGGACCTTGTGGCCCACGCCGACGACGTCCTCGACGTTCTCCACGCGCTTGCCGCCGGCCAGCTTGCGGATCTGCGAGATGTGCAGCAGACCGTCCTTGCCGGGCAGCAGGGAGACGAACGCGCCGAACGTGGTGGTCTTGACGACCGTACCCAGGTAGCGCTCGCCGACCTCGGGCATCGTCGGGTTGGCGATGCCGTTGATGGTGGCGCGGGCGGCCTCGGCGGCCGGGCCGTCGGAGGCGCCGATGTAGATCGTGCCGTCGTCCTCGATCGTGATCTCGGCGCCGGTGTCCTCCTGGATCTGGTTGATCATCTTGCCCTTGGGGCCGATGACCTCGCCGATCTTGTCGACCGGGATCTTCACGGTGATGATCCGCGGCGCGTTGGGGGACATCTCGTCCGGCCGGTCGATCGCTTCCATCATCACGTCGAGGATGTGGAGGCGGGCGTCACGGGCCTGCTTGAGGGCGGCGGCCAGGACGGAGGCCGGGATGCCGTCCAGCTTGGTGTCGAGCTGGAGGGCGGTCACGAACTCCTTGGTGCCGGCGACCTTGAAGTCCATGTCGCCGAAGGCGTCCTCCGCACCGAGGATGTCGGTGAGGGTGACGTAGTGCGTCTCGCCCTCGATCTCCTGGGAGATGAGGCCCATGGCGATACCGGCGACGGGGGCCTTCAGCGGCACACCGGCGTTCAGCAGCGACATGGTGGAGGCGCACACGGAGCCCATGGACGTCGAACCGTTGGAGCCGAGGGCCTCGGACACCTGGCGGATGGCGTAGGGGAACTCCTCACGCGTCGGCAGCACCGGCACGAGCGCGCGCTCGGCGAGGGCGCCGTGGCCGATCTCGCGGCGCTTCGGGGAGCCGACGCGGCCGGTCTCACCGGTGGAGTACGGCGGGAAGTTGTAGTTGTGCATGTAGCGCTTGCGGGTCACCGGGGAGAGGGTGTCCAGCTGCTGCTCCATGCGGAGCATGTTGAGGGTGGTGACGCCCAGGATCTGGGTCTCGCCACGCTCGAACAGCGCCGAGCCGTGCACCCGCGGGATGGCCTCGACCTCGGCGGCCAGGGTGCGGATGTCGGTGACACCGCGGCCGTCGATGCGCTTCTTCTCCTTGATGACACGCTCACGGACCAGGGACTTGGTCAGCGAGCGGTACGCGGCGGAGATCTCCTTCTCGCGGCCCTCGAACTCCGGCAGGAGCTTCTCGGCGGCGAGCGCCTTGACGCGGTCCAGCTCGGCCTCGCGCTCCTGCTTGCCGGGGATGGTGAGCGCCTGGGCCAGCTCGGGCTTGACGGCGCTGGTCAGCGCCTCGAGGACGTCGTCCTGGTAGTCCAGGAAGATCGGGAACTCGGCGGTCGGCTTGGCGGCCTTGGCGGCGAGGTCGGCCTGCGCGCGGCAGAGCACCTTGATGAAGGGCTTCGCGGCCTCCAGACCGGCGGCGACGACCTCCTCGGTCGGCGCCTCGGCGCCGCCCTCGACCAGCTTGATGGTCTTGTCGGTGGCCTCGGCCTCCACCATCATGATCGCGACGTCGCCGTCCTCCAGGGTGCGGCCCGCGACGACCATGTCGAAGACGGCGTCCTCGAGCTCGCTGTGCGTCGGGAAGGCGACCCACTGGCCGCGGATCAGCGCGACGCGGACGCCGCCGATCGGGCCGGAGAAGGGCAGACCGGCCAGCTGCGTGGACGCGGAGGCGGCGTTGATCGCCACGACGTCGTACAGGTGGTCGGGGTTGAGCGCCATGATCGTGGCGACGACCTGGATCTCGTTGCGCAGGCCCTTCTTGAAGGACGGGCGCAGCGGGCGGTCGATGAGGCGGCAGGTGAGGATGGCGTCCTCGGAGGGCCGGCCCTCGCGGCGGAAGAAGGAACCCGGGATCCGGCCGGCGGCGTACATCCGCTCCTCGACGTCCACCGTGAGGGGGAAGAAGTCGAGCTGGTCCTTGGGGTTCTTGGAGGCGGTGGTGGCCGACAGCACCATCGTGTCGTCGTCCAGGTAGGCCACGGCGGAGCCGGCGGCCTGACGGGCCAAGCGGCCCGTCTCGAAGCGGACGGTGCGGGTGCCGAAGGAGCCGTTGTCGATGACGGCCTCGGCGTAGTGGGTCTCGTTCTCCACTAGCGTTTTCTCCGTTACTTGTCGTCTTTTGTCCCGCCTCGCCCGTGTGGCGGGAGGGACGGTGGCGGAGAAGCGCTCCACTGGTGCGGGCCGGTCTTCGATCGAAGCACCCGGGGTTCACTCTCCCGGGGGCCACTACCGAGGACCGGCGGCGGCGAGGTGCGCTCCTCCTCGTGCGTGGTGACGTCCGATGACGTCGGTCGGTGGTGCCTTTGGGACCGCGTACCCGATGCGGTCCGGGTCATCACACTGAGTCGTGTCTCGTGCGTTGTGTTACCACACTACAAAGGCGTGGTGACAGTCCGCACGTACAGCAAAGGGAGCGGTCCCCTTGTCCCAGGGAACCGCTCCCTTCACGGCGTGCTACTTGGCGCCCGCCGCACCGCGGCGGATGCCGAGGCGGTCGACCAGCGTACGGAAGCGCTGGATGTCCTTCTTGGCGAGGTACTGCAGCAGCCGGCGGCGCTGACCGACCAGGATCAGCAGACCACGACGGGAGTGGTGGTCGTGCTTGTGGGTCTTGAGGTGCTCCGTCAGGTCGGAGATCCGACGGGACAGCAGAGCGACCTGGACCTCGGGGGAGCCGGTGTCACCCTCCTTGGTACCGAACTCGGAGATGATCTGCTTCTTCACTGCGGCGTCGAGCGACACGCGTACTCCTCATAGTCTGTGAGTGGCCACCGAGTGCCCCCGGTCTGCGTCTCGGGGGGTCTTCCATGACTCGGAAGGCGGGGATCCGCTGGGCGCGGCCACCAGAGCGAGAGCTCGCTCCGGGGGTGCGTACACAAACGGCCGTCAGTCAGGGTACCAGGGCATCGGCCCGGTCCTTTCGCCGGCTGGGCGCCGGGCGCCTCAGCCGGTTATGGCGCGTTGGCGGTTCAGCCCGTCATGGCGCGTACGGCGGTGAGGACGCCCAGTGCTGCCAGGCACAACGGTACGAGCGTGAGCAGGACGGCCGACTCGGTGAGGTCGAGGAAGCGGCCCCAGAAGGGCGAGAGTCCCTTGCGGGGGACGACCAGGCCGATGGCGGTGATCAGCACGGCCCCGGCCGTGACGGCCGCCGACAGCCAGATCGTCCGCAGGTCGAGGGCTCCCCTGTCGCCGTGCAGCACGAACTCGGTCAGGGCCTCGGCCGGCGGGTTCAGCACCAGTCCCAGCAGCAGGACGGCGACGGAGCCGATGCCGGCGACCAGGGCGCAGGTGACCTGGGAGGTGTAGCGGAACAGACGGGCCCGGATCAGCATCGACACCCCGGCGGCGAGCGCCAGCAACCGGCCCCACACGTTGTCCGAGAAGCCCAGGACCGCCGCGGACGCCACGACGACGGCCGACGTACCGCCCACCAGGCCCAGCAGCAGTTCGTGGCCGCGCCGCGCCTGGGCGGCGATGCGTTCGGCGTCGAGGGCCTCGGCGTCCGGCGTCTGGGACGGGTCGGGGTCGAACTCGTCGTCGAGGGCGGAGCGCGGGGCGGCGTAGCCGATGGGCAGCCGCGCGAAGCGTGCGGACAGGCCGGGCAGGAACGCGACCAGACCGATCGCGCCGGGCGCGCACACGGCGGCGGCATCGCTCGCGGAGGCCCCCGAGGCGATGACGCCGAAGGTGGCCAGGGTGCCCACGGCCGCGACGAACGTGGCGGCCACGAAGGGCGCGTCCGATCCGGGGGCGAGCGCGAGGAGGACCACCGACGCCACCAGCACGGCCGCGCAGCCCAGCATGAACTGCAGCCTGCCCGGCCCCTGCCCGTCCGGGGCGGCGAGGATCCCGGACCCGGCGACGAGGAGCAGGGGCAGGGCGCCGAGGCCCAGAGAGACCGCCGAGGCCCGGTCGTCGTAGACCCGGGCGCGGACGCCCGCGAAAGCGGTGAGCAGCAGGCCGAGCCCGCCCGCGATGACGCCGGGCAGGCCGTGCATGTCGTGCCGCACGGGGTCGGCGGACCACAGGACGAACGCGAGCAGCAGCAGGAGCAGGGCGCCTCCGGTCAGCCCCGCGGCGCGCAGCAGTTCGTCGCTCCACAGATGCCGGTCGCGGACCACGGCGGAGGCGACCGCGTCGGGCACGTCGTCGTGGACGGCGGGCGGCAGCGACTGGGCGAAGGGCCGCAGGCTGAGGACGTCCCCGTCGAGGATCCGCTCGTCGGCGAGCGTGCGGGCGCCGTCCAGGACCCTGCCGTCCCGCCGCACCAGGTGATACCCCGTCGGAGCGCCCGTCTGCTGGGTCTGGCCGGTCAGCCGAAGGATCTCCGGGTAGACGTCGGCCACGGGGATGTCGACCGGGAGCGCCACGTCGATACGGCTGTCGGGCGCCACCACCGTGATCCGGCAGAACCCCGTCGCCGTGGTCGTAGTCACCTTCACTGCCCCCCTGTTCGCGGATGCGTACGCTGCGGGGCGCAACCCTACCGACAGGCACTGTCGGTGGTGGCACGTAGGATCCTCTGAGTGCGGAGGACGACCGTCACCACGGGGGTGCGGTGTGCAACCGATCGTCCGTACAGGGGGATTGATGCCTCGGTGAGCCAGATCGTCATCAAGCGCCCACCGCGTACGCTGCCGCCCGAAGTGCCCTCGGACGAGCTGCACCTGGAGAATCCTCCAGAACTGCCGCGCGGGCAGCAGGAGGGCATGCTGATGCAGGTGCTGCCGACGCTCGGCATGGGCTCGTCGGTGGTGTTCTACTTCGCCTCCCCCAACGCCCATCCGTTCATGCGGATCATGGGCGTGGTCATGCTGGTGTCGACGGCGGCGATGGTGATCGCCCAGATCGTCCGCTACCGCCGCGGTACACAGGGGCAAATGGCCGATGTGCGGCGCGACTACCTCCGTTATCTCGCGCAGACCCGCCGCAAGGTCCGCGGGACGGCCCGCCGCCAGCGGGACGCGCAGCTGTATCTGCACCCCGCCCCCGAGCAGCTCTGGGCGGTGGTCGCCGAGGGCAGCCGGGTATGGGAACGACGCATGGGGGACGCCGACTTCGGGCAGGTGAGGCTCGGTCTCGGCCCGCAGCAGCTGGCGACACCGCTGACCGCGCCGCAGACCGCGCCGGTCGACGAGCTGGAGCCGCTGTGCGCGGGTGCCATGCAGCGATTCCTCTCCGTGCACGGCCAGTTGGACGGCCTGCCGGTCGCCGTCTCGCTGCGCGCCTTCTACCACGTGACGGTCTCCGGTGATCCGGGCCATGCCCGGGCGGCCGCCCGGGCGCTGGTCGCGCAGGCCGCCACGCTGCACTCTCCGGAAGACCTCGTGCTCGCCGTCGTGACGGCGCCGGGCACCGTGGACCAGTGGGACTGGACGAAGTGGCTTCCGCACTGCCAGGCACCGGGTTCGTTCGACGGGGCCGGCACCCGCCGCCTCTTCGGGGACGACCTCGGCGAACTGGAACAGCTGCTTGCGGACCGGCTGGACGGCCGTCCCCGCTTCAGCCGGGAGGGCCGGCCGCTGCTGGACCAGCCGCACCTCCTGATCGTCCTCGACGGCGGCATGGTCCCCCCGACCTCGGCCCTCGCCGCCGCGGAAGGCCTGCAGGGCGTGACGATCGTCGAGGTCGTCCCCGGTGAGCTGGATCAGCCCCGCGGGGACCTGTCGGTCGTCGTGCGCCCGGAGCGGCTATGGCTCGACTCGGGAGCCGGCATCGCGTACGAGGGCGAACCCGACGGGCTGTCCCTGCCCGCCGCCGAAGCACTCGCGCGGCAGCTGGCGCCGCTGCGCCTGGGGGGCGGGGACGACGACGAACCGCTGCTCGCCAACCTGGACTTCACCGAACTGCTGGGGCTGGGAGACGCGGCGACCGTGGACGTGGCGCGGACCTGGCGGCCGAGGTCGACACCCGAGCGCCTCCGGGTGCCGATCGGCGTCGGCGAGGACGGCCGGCCCGTGATGCTCGACCTCAAGGAGGCCGCGCAGGACGGCATGGGCCCGCACGGCCTGTGCGTCGGCGCGACCGGCTCCGGGAAGTCGGAGCTGCTCCGCACCCTGGTGCTGGGCCTCGCGGTCACCCACTCCTCGGAGACCCTCAACTTCGTCCTGGCGGACTTCAAGGGCGGCGCCACCTTCGCGGGCATGTCCCGGATGCCGCACGTCGCGGCCGTCATCACCAACCTCGCCGACGACCTGACCCTCGTCGACCGCATGGGCGACGCGATCCGCGGCGAACTGCAGCGCCGGCAGGAACTGCTGCGCGCGGCGGGCAACTACGCCAACATCCACGACTACGAGAAGGCGCGCGCGGCCGGCGCCGCGCTCGAGCCGCTGGCCTCTCTCGTGATCGTGATCGACGAGTTCAGCGAACTCCTCACCGCGAAACCCGACTTCATCGACATGTTCATCCAGATCGGCCGCATCGGCCGGTCGCTGGGTGTGCACCTGCTGCTGGCCTCGCAGCGCCTGGAGGAGGGCAGGCTGCGCGGCCTCGACACCTATCTGTCGTACCGCATCGGCCTGCGCACGTTCTCCGCCGCCGAGTCCCGCGCCGCGATCGGCGTGCCGGACGCCTACCATCTGCCGTCCGTCCCCGGCTCGGGGTATCTGAAGTGCGGCACGGACGAGATGGTTCGGTTCAAGGCGGCGTACGTGTCGGGGGCGTACCGCGCGGGCGACCCGGACGCCGGGCGCGGGAGCACGATGCCCGTCGAGCGCCGGCCCGCGCTGTTCACCGCGGCCCCGGTGCCGGTCACGTACGCGGCGCCGGACCCGGAGCGGGCCCGCACGCCCGACCGGCGGCAGGAGGACGACGCGCTGGCCGACACGGTCCTGGACGTCGTCGTGCAGCGGCTGGAGGGGCAGGGTGTGCCCGCGCACCAGGTCTGGCTGCCGCCGCTGGACCGGGCCCCGTCGCTGGACGAGCTGCTGCCCGCGCTGACCGTCTCGGCGGAGCGGGGCGTCCACCCGGCGGACTACCCCGTACCGGGCGGCCTGAGCGTCCCGCTCGGTCTGATCGACAAACCGTTCGAGCAGAAGCGGGAGATCCTCTACCAGGACTTCTCCGCCGCGGCCGGTCACATGCTGGTGGTCGGCGGCCCCCAGTCGGGCAAGTCGACCCTGCTGCGCACCCTGATCGCCTCCTTCGCGCTCACGCACACCCCGCACGAGGTGCAGTTCTACGGACTCGACTTCGGCGGCGGCGGCCTGTCCGCGGTGGCCGATCTGCCCCACGTGGGCGGCGTCGCCTCACGCCTCGACCCGGAGCGGGTGCGGCGTACGGTCGCCGAGGTCGCCGGTGTCCTCAACCGCCGCGAGCAGTTCTTCCGGGCCCACGGCATCGACTCGGTCGCCACGTACCGCCGGCGCCGCGCGGCGGGTGACCTGCCCGGCGAGCCGTGGGGCGACGTCTTCCTCGTCATCGACGGCTGGGGCAACTTCCGCAACGACTACGAGGGCCTCGAGGGCATCGTCAACGACATCGCCGCCCGGGGACTGGGGCACGGCGTCCACGTGATCCTGTCCGCCTCCCGCTACATGGAGGTGCGTGCGGTCCTCAAGGACCAGATCCTCGGCCGTCTGGAGCTGCGCCTCGGCGATGCCATGGACTCCGAGTTCGACCGCAAGGTCGCCCTGAATGTGCCGGCCGGAGTGCCGGGCCGGGGCCAAATTCCCGCCAAGCTGCACTTCATGACGGCGCTGCCGCGGATCGACTCGGCCTCCACGGCGGACGACCTGTCCGACGCCACCATGCAGCTGGTCCGGACGGTCAAGGACAACTGGCAGGGCCCGCCGGCCCCGACCGTGCGTCTGCTTCCGCGCAAGCTGCCTGCCGACCAGCTGCCCAAGGGCTTCGAGTTCCCGCAGCACGGCATCGCGATCGGCATCGACGAGGCCGGCCTGGAGCCGGTGTTCATCGACTTCGACACCGACCCCTTCTTCCTCGTCTTCGGCGAGAGCGAGTCCGGCAAGACCAACCTGCTGCGGCTGATCGCCAAGCAGATCGCCGAGCGCTACACCCCCGCCGAGGCGCGCATCGTGGTCGGCGACTACCGGCGCACGATGCTGGAGGCGGTGCCGGAGAGCCATCTGCTGGAGTACGCCCCGATGGCGTCGGCGATGCAGGTGCACATGGATGCCGTACGGCAGTTCATGGAGAAGCGGGCGCCCAAGCCGGACATCACGCCGCAGCAGCTGCGCGACCGCAGCTGGTGGAGCGGCCCGCAGCTGTTCGTCATCGTCGACGACCACGAGCTGGTCGCCACCAACTCCGGCAACCCGCTGTCCCAGCTGGTGGAGCACCTGCATTTCGCCCGGGACGTGGGTGTGAAGTTCGTCATCGCGCGGAACTCCGCCGGCGCGTCCCGCGCGATGTTCGAGTCATTCATGCAGCGCCTGAAGGAACTGGGCGCCCAGGGCCTGGTCCTGTCGGGCGACCCCAGCGAGGGCGACATCCTGGGCAATGTGCGGGCCCGGCCCATGCCTCCCGGACGTGGCGTGTTCGTGTCACGGAAGCGCGGCACGCCCCTGATTCAGGTGGGCTTGCTTCCGCAACGGCATTAGGGTGATCGACGGGATCGGGGGACAACGGGGAATCACGGGGAGGCAGTTGAGGTGAGTACGAACGGGGGCGGCGGTACGGGCGGCGCGCCGGACACGGGGAAGGCGTTCGACACGCTGTCCGGTGTGAACCCGGCGATGGCGCTGGACATCCAGCACAGCGCCATGAAGGGCTTCAAGAAGCGCGTCGACGAACTCCTGCGGGAACTGGACGACTCCGAGGCCGCACCGGCCCGGGTCGGCCGGGACCGCCTGTCACGCGCCCAGCTGGGCTCCGCGGAGTTCAAGGAAGCACAGTTCCTCTACGACTCGTACGCCATCGTCCACGACGAGCTGGAGAAACTCTCCAAGGCCCTGGGCGCGCAGATCGAGGGCATGGGCCTGGCGGTACACGCGTCCCGGGTGGGCTACGAGAACCTGGACGCGGACATCAAGGCGCGGATGAGGGCGGTCAACGCGGAGGCGGAGAAGTACTACGTCGTGGAGCGGGATCCGTATGTGGAGCAGCGGGGCACCGGGCAGGCGCCCGCCGGCGAGAGTGAGGAGGGTCTGTAATGGCTGATCAGCCCGGACGGCGGAAGCCGACACTCGCTCGCACGGACTTCGAGTCCATGACCCACGAGCAGCTGGCCGCACTCCTCGACTCGGCAAGTTCGGAGAGTGCCTCCCACCTCGCCACGAAGCTCTCCAAAGCCTCGTCGACGATCACCGGAATCGGCGACGACCTCATGACGTACGTCAAGGGCCTCGAGTGGCAGGGCGAGGGCGGCGACGCCTTCCGCAACTGGGGCGGACAGAGCGCGGCAGCGACGCTCCGCCTGGGCCAGTACGCCGAGGTGGCGTCCCGCTGGATGGCGACGGTCGCCCAGGCGGTTGCCGAGGCCAAGGCGGCGATGCCGGCCACGTCCGAGACGACCCAGGCCAAGGCGGACCTCGCCGACGCGCGGAAGACCCTCGCGGCGGCACAGGACCCGGGTGCTCGTAACGACCCCGATGCCCGCCAGCTGGCGCAGACGGCCCAGTCCGACGCGACGGCGGCGCAGCAGCGGATGGAGGCGGCGCGGGCCGAGGCGATCCAGCAGCTGCGGAAGTTGGCGCAGACTTACGAGTACTCGGCCCAGCAGGTGAACAGCGTGCCGCCGCCTACATTTGCGCCGCCTGCCGACCACCTTGAGTCGAAGGAGTGGCGGAGTACGGGTCGAGACATCGCCGTGTCGGGGGGCCCTTCCGCAGCGACCACGCCTTCCCCGGGCGTCGGTGCGCCTGAAGGACGTACCGGCGCTCCCGCAACGGCACCGGCCGGAACCTATGCGGCCCCGTCCGGTGGCGTTCCGACATCCCATGGGGAACATACGCCGACAAGGCCGGCCGCCATGGAGATCGACGGCGTGGCCACCATGCCCGACAGTCGCTCCCCGGCACCTCATAGCCTGGCGCCGCCTCAGGCCATCACCGGCTCGCGTGCCGACGTCGGGCACACCTCTCAGCCGGTGATCGTCCCGCCCACGATGCCCGGCCGTAGCCATGTCTCCGGTTCGTCCGGTCCTCAGCAGATCACGCCAACCCCTCGCCCTTCTCTGCTCCCTGGTCAGGGAACGCCCGCCGGTAACCGACTGCGTGTTCCCGGCGAGACCGGGATCGTCGGAGGGCGTCCGGTGGTGCCCGGTGCAGGAAGGCCGGCCACCGGCATCCCGCGGGGCACCGTGATCGGCACCGATGTCGGCCAGGGGCGTGCAGCGCAGGGCCATGCGCCCATAGGCCGTGCTCTGACTGCTGGAGTTCCGTCTGTTGGAGGCGCAGCCGGACAGAGCGGTACCAGCGGGGCACGGCGCCTCGCATCCGAAACGGGTGGTGTCGTCGGCAGTCGGCCGGCTCAGCCGGGATCCACCGGCGCACGTCCCTTCACGCCAGGAGGCGTCGGCCTGGTGCGCCAGTCGAGCACCGGCGGATCTGCCCACGGTCCGACCGGTCGTGTGAGCGGCGGCGCGCACCCGACCCCCCAATCGATCTCCCGCCGGGACCGTCCGCAGGATCAGGGGGAGCGTCCGGATTACCTAGAGGAAGGGGAAGAGACTTGGGCTCGCAGGGACCGTCGTGCGGTTCCGCCTGTCGTCGACTGACCCTCCAAGATCACCTCAGCACACCAGGAAGGCACATGCGCGCCAGCAGCAAGGGATCACGGCGGCCTCTCTCAGTTGCATCGGCTGCTCTCGGCCTGTTGCTGGTGGGCGTTGCCGCCACCCCCGCCCACGCCGAATCGGTTCGTGACATGCAGTGGCACCTCGACGCCATGCACGCCGAGGACATGTGGAAGGTCAGCACCGGCAACGGCATGACCGTCGCCGTCATCGACTCCGGCGTCGACAACTCCCTTGCCGACCTGAAGGGCCAAGTCCTGGACGGCAAGGACTACTCCAAACAGCAGGGCGATGAGCACACCGACATAGAAGGCCATGGGACGTCGATCGCGGCGTTGATCGCGGCCACGGGTGCACGCGGACAGGAGCAGGGCTCCTACGGTCTCGCGCCGGACGCCAAGATCCTCCCAATCCGGATGCGCTACGCCATGGAGGACTTCGGTGAGGTCGACGGCAAGGCGGAGTACTCACGCGTCCTGACACGGGCCATCCGCTACGCGGCGGACACGGAAGCGCAGATCATCAACATCTCCATGGGCAGCTCGAACGCGCCGGGCAGGAAGAACGTCGGGACGCCGGAACTCGCTTCGGCAGTGCAGTACGCCATCGCCAAGGGCAAGCTGATCTTCGCAGCAGCCGGCAACAGGGGCAACACGTCGAACCTCCCGGAATATCCTGCGTCCACCCCAGGCGTTGTGGGCGTCGGGGCCATCACGGAGAAGATTGAACGGCTCCCCATCTCACAGCACGGAGCAGAAGTCGACGTCACCGCCCCAGGGCACAACATGGTTTCCGCGTGTCTCTCCGGTACCCGGGTCTGCCGCTCCGAAGGCACCAGCGATGCCACCGCCATCGCATCCGCCTCCGCGGCACTCATCTGGTCGAAGCACCCTGAATGGACCAACCACCAAGTGCTCCGCGTCCTCATCAACACGATGAAGGGCAACGAAGAGAGCTGGACCCGGAATGACGACTTCGGCTACGGCGTCGTCCGTCCCCGGGCTGCGCTGAAGGACCCGGGTGATCCAGGTCCCGCGGACGAATATCCCCTGCCCGACCTGGGGGCAGCCGCCTCGCCGTCCGCGTCGGCCGGGACGTCACCGTCCCCAGGAGCGGGGGACAACGACGCGGCCACCACCGACAAGCAGAAGCCCTCCAATGCCGCTGCGAGCAGCAACGACGGGGTCAGTGCCTCATGGGTGGCCCTCGGCGTGGCAGCCGCCGCGCTTCTCGCGGGCGCCGTCGCCGTACCCACCCTGAGCGCCCGCCGCAGACGCTCGAACCCGGTACCTGCGGCCCCGCCCTTCCTACCGAGCCACTCCCCCTACGCCGAGCCACAGCAGCCGCCTGCATACGGACCACCATCCCGGCCCGGACCCGAGCAGGGCTCACAGCGCTAAGGCCACCGATTCCAATACAAAGGAACCGACGTGTCATTCGACGAGATGTGGGGCCAGGCCCGAGACAACGCCCTCGCGCGGCAGCAGAGCAGCACGCGCCTGAACCAGCTGCCGGCATCCGGAGGGGGCGGATCGGGCGGCAGCGACTACACGGTGAGGTCTCCCGACCTGAAGGCCGTCGGGAACGAGGCGCAGGAACTCTTCCACGGCTTCGAGAGGGACGCGTTCCATGCCGGAGCCAACACCGGCACCGCAGGGACCAGCCTGGACGAGGACGGCTTCAAGACCGGGTCGGCCATGTGGACCGCATGGGACACCTGGCGCTCTCAGGCAGAGGCACTGCTGAGTGCCTGCGCCCACATCCACAATCACCTCGAGGACACGGTCTCGACGCATGCCAAGCGCGAAGAGGTCCTAGTCACCAACCTGTCCGTCGAGCAGATCAACAAGCACTTCAAGTAGTGGGGCTGCGCTGTGCCGACCTTCGAGAACCTCCTCAACGCCCGACTGGGCAGCCTCAGCGACGCTGTGGACGACTGGACCGAGACAGTCAAGAAGCTTGAGAAGCTCGAAGAGCAAGCAAGCAAGGGCATGTTGAAGAAGGCCGGCAAGGCGGACTGGGAGGGCGAAAACGCCGGCGTCACCCTGCCCTTCGTGAGGAAGACCGCCAAAGAATTCGGGGACGCACTCAAAGAAGCGGAAAGCATCCGGAACATCCTTCGGGGAGCCCTTACGGAGTTCAAGGCGGCCAAGGCTCAGCTTTCGAAAGTCGTCGAGGACGCCCCTGGGAAGGGGATCAGAGTCGATCCGGACGGCACCGTGAGCTACCAAATCCACCCCGACCGTCGCGGAAAGGACTACGCAGGGCCAGAGCCGAAGGAAGCTGACTTCGAACAGGTTCGTACCGATATCACGGAAGCCCTGAAGAGGGCGAACGAGGCCGATGAGGTCGCATCCCGCGCTCTGCGCACACTGGTGGGCAAGGACAAGCACAACTTCTCCGGCACCGAGTACACGTCCTTGAGCGACGCCGACAAGGCCCAGCAAGTGGCTGATGCCAAGGAGTTCGTGGCGATCTCAAGGAAGGGAGCCGACGCCTCCCCCACAGAACTCGCCCGCGCAAACAACCTTCTGCAAGAACACAGCCGGGACAGGCTCTTCGCAGAAAGGGTCGCCACGGGCATGGGCGCCAAGGGAACCATGACGTTCTGGGCAGGCGTCGTGGACAGCCATCAGGGAAATCTGCCGAAGAATGAAGCCTCCACACTTAAGAACCTGCAGAAGAACCTCAGCCTAACCTTGGCCGCAGCCTCGCATTCCAAAACTCCTCAGATGCAGCAATGGAAGCGAGACATCATCACGCTGGGAGACCAGCAGTTCATCGTGGACCGCACAAAAGACACGACGGGCCCTTACGGCTTCCAGATCACCAGCAGCCTACTGCGTGAAGGCAAGTTCGACACCGATTTCCTGAACGACTACGGGAAAAAGCTTTACAACTTTGAGAAGAACAACAACGCACCCGAACTGTGGTCCAACGGGGGAAGCTATTACGACGCTCTGAACTTCGGCGCTGCGAAGAATGACGATGGCAAGGACCCGATGACCGGCTTCTTGGAGGCCCTTGGCCACAATCCGAACGCATCGGAGAAATTCTTCCACGACAAGGATCACTTCAACTACCTGACGGGCGTCGAGACCAAGAACGGGCCGGAGCCGCGCATCTGGCCTCAGGACAGCGCCAACTTCGTTTCCCACCCGGATCAAACGAAGGAACTGCCCGGCTTCGACTCACTTGGGCACGCTCTTGAGGCGGCAACAACCGGGCACAGTTATGAGACTGGCCCGTCGCCTGCGACTTCTGTCCATTCGAAGGAGCAAGCCGAAATCATGAGCCGGATCGTCGGTACCATGTCCGAGCATCCTGAGTTGATGCGCGAGGGCATGGGGGACAGCCTGGGGCGAATCTCTGCCGAGTACATGTCCGATATCCATCGCGCAGTGGATGCCAACCCCAGCCACCTCGACTTGTTGTTCCCGAACAATGGCGTGGATTCGGGCCTAGGTGAACGCGATGTCACACGATTCCTGCACAGGGTAGGACAGGACCCGGATGGGTACGCTGCTATAAATCTGGGACAGCATCAATACACGACGAGCATCCTGGACTTCCACGCGCAGAAACCCGACATTTACGCTAACGGCCTCTCTGGCGATCACCATGACGGCATGCGACAGGTGGTGCAAAGTATCTCCACTGACGCGGGCGAGATCGAAGGGATTATTGGGGCGGGTCGTGACTACGCTGTGGAGGAAGGAAAAGTAAAGGACGACGAAGAGTTCAACAAGTCTCTCCAGAAATCTGCAACGTGGGTTGGAGGCCTTGTAGGAATCGGCATCGGGATCGGCGTTTCTCCCTTCGTCGGGCCTACAGGAATCGTAGCCGGCGGTCTCCTCGGCACCGCCACGGGTGATATCTTGAATGGGGTCGTGAGCGGCGGCCAGCGAGACGGACTACCAGACCAGATCTACCGAAACGGCCACGACTGGGAGGCCTTGAAGAAAGACACGGTCTACACCACTCAGCAAGCCATCAACGCCACAGAACTTAAAAACAGCACGGATGTCGGCCTGTACTCATCCACTGCTGCCACAGGCGTGGACATCGGATTCGGTGCTGCACGGCATGGCGTGGGGAAGTATATCGGAGGCGAGGCTTCCAACACTCACAAAGGGAACTAACTGAATCCATGAAGAACAGATTCACTGCTCTGCATCTCAGCCTAGCCTCTGTCCTGGCCCTCGCGATAGGTGCCGCCGGCGGATACTTTTTCGACGACGAACCAAAAGCAACTGCCTGGAAAACATCCTGCCCAAATGTCATCGCAAGTAGCAGCGCACGGGAGGCCGCTACTCGACTCGTTGGCTCCGAAGGCTCGGTGAGCGCCGGGTCCACCGAGTCTTCGTACACTACTGCGTACAGATCCTCATGCTTCGTGTACACAGGTGAAGAGGCGGCGCTCATCGCTAGTGCTGAACTCGGACGTCATGGAGACATGAAAATTTGGGAGAGTCGCCTTTCCAGTAATAAGGACATCGGTCCTGCCGAGGATCGCAAGTACTTTCGCCTCGGCGACAAGGGGGAAGGAGTTTCTACACTGGAGTCAGCTGCAATCCGATTGGATTGCATCCCATCCGGGTCGACAATATCCGAGACCAGCCTGAGCATTTTGGTTCTCTCGCGGTCGAGCGATCACCCCGAATCCCATCGCGCCGACCTCCTGCAGCTGGCCGTCACATTTGCCCAGCACGCCCAGAGCACTGCACGGTGTACAGACCCTGTGGGGATTCCGAGTACTCCCCCCGCCCTACAGGACCGTCATGCCTCGTAGGCGACAGACTGTCTGTTTCATCAGGCCTCGAACCAAGTGCGCACGCGGCGGCGCCTGACCTACAACGGTGATGGCAGCGATGAAGAGAACTGTGAAGGCAGTATCGGTCAGTGGCGCAGCATGTTTGCTTCTCTTCGGAGGAATTTTCGGCTACCGCTACTTCTTCATGAGCGGGCTGGAGCACCTACCACGGGAGGTATGCTCCGGCGCGGTCGACCGAAAGCTTACTATTGAGGCCCTCCCACCTTCCCACAGCGCAGAAGAGGGAGGATGATGACTCCATTCTTTCCGGCGAAGCCAAAGCCGCCGACTCCTGTGTTGACACTTGGGTAGAATACTATGATGCCAAGCGCGACGGAGTAGTGATGCAGAGTAAGCGGGGGTCCGTTCGAACGCTAGCCTTGTCCGGCGGGTTGGTGAGCGTCTACTTTCCGTGCACTCCTCCGGGGGTTGATCCCGATTCTGCAGTCCAGTCCTATGCTCTCGTCACCGAAGCACGGACGATCGGAGAAACCCGCGCGAAAGGCGAAGACCTGCGTAAAGTCGTCACAGATTTCGCCATACGCGCTCACGAGACACGCCTATGGAGTCGGTAGGTGCCAAGACGGTAAATCGCTCCCACCAGAGCTCTGAGTCATTCCGCATCTGCTGCTGACGCCGCACCAGTAGTGATGAATGGAGTCGAATTGACGCACACTTCGTCCATTGCACTGGCACCTCGACGCCATGCACGACGACGAAATACTGGGCGTACGAGCCCATGACCTGAGGCGGTCAGATTCATGAAGAAGAACGTCAGGGCACTACTGACGGGTGGAGTGGTCTGCCTACTCGTATTCGGGACAATCGCCAGCTACCGCTACTTCACGGGCGGGCTTGACCGGCTCCCTGACAAAGTGTGCTCAGGGGCTGTCGACAGAGAGATCGTCACTAAGGCCCTTCCCTCAGCACGGGATGCCCAGGAGGGCAGCAGAGTGAAGCCTCCAGGCGGGCGATTCCTCTTCACTTGTCACGTCTACACAAGTGGCGACTCGATTATGTCGGGTGAGGTAGAAACCACCGATGTCGCACATGACACATGGGCCAGCTACTACGAGGGGCAAGCTGACGGAAATCCGGTGAGGACGAGGAAGGGCCCTGTTCACGTTCTGTCCGTATCCGAAAACCGAGCATCGCTATACGTGCCCTGCACGCGCGCTGGTAAAAATCCTGATGCCACGGCTGATTCTCACGGCCTTATCGCGGAATCCAGGACAATCGGTAAAACTCGCGCCACAGGAGAAGAGCTGCGTCAAGCCATCACGGATTTCGCCTATTTCATTATGCAACGGGCATTCAAGCTGAACAAATGCCGGGAAGTTGAAGCACTGCCAAAGGATCTATCTGACGCGTACTCTGCTGCCGGAACGGGAGGTTGAGCCAAGGGCTCCCTGGTCGCAAGTCGCGATCCGGTGGGGCGAGGTCATGCTCTCGTACCACTTAACGCCTTGGAGGCGCGTCCAACAAACCGTCGTCGCGCATCCTGGCTCATAGCGCGTAATGCGCCCGATAAGTCGCTGGACTGCGAGTGCCTCATCATCCTTCCGAAACGGATAGGTGAATCAAGGGCTTCTCTGATAGGACATCAGAATCCCGACACTCACAAAGGGAACTGACTGCATCCATGAAGAACAGATTCACTGCTCTGCATCTCAGCCTAGCCTCTGTCCTGGCCCTCGCGATGGGTGCCGCTGGCGGATACTTTTTCGACGACGACGAACCAAAAGCAACTGCCTGGAAAACATCCTGCCCAAATGTCATCGCAAGTGGCAACGCACGCGAGGCCGCCACTCGACTCGTCGGCTCCGAAGGGTCGGTGAACGCCAGGTCCACCGAGTCCGCAACCACGACCGCGTACACATCCTCGTGCTTCGTATACACCGGTGAGAGGGCGACGCTCATCGCCACCGCTGAACTCGCACGACATGGAGACATGAGAACCTGGGAGAGTCACCTTTCCAGCAACGAAGACATCGGCCCTCCCGAGGATCGCAGGTACTTCCGACTCGGCAAAAAGGGACGAGGCATCTCTACACCGGAGTCAGCCGCAATCAGATTGGATTGCACTCCAACAGGGTCGACGATATCCGAGACCAGTCTGAGGATTCTGGTCCTCTCTCGCTCGAGCGACCACACCGCCTCCCATCGCGCCGATCTCCTGAAGGTGGCCATGACATTTGCGCAGCCCGCCCAGAACACTGCGCAATGCACAGACCCCGTGCGAATTCCGAGCACGCCTCCCGCACCAGGAAGTCGTTGATCGTGGCGCTCAGCGCGGTGACGATCACGTCTGCGTCGTCCGCGATTCAGCCCAGGCCGTGGCACCACTTGTCGAGGAAATCGTTGACCGCCTCGGTGACTTCGCCGGCTCCGGTGTTGTCCTCGGTGACCTGGAAGACGTTGTCGAAGCGCTGGTCCGCGCGTCCCTCGGAGATCTTCCGGGCGGCGGACGTCGACTCCTCCAGGCCGTGCGATCGACTGGAGGAACTGCACCTCCCACTTGAATTCGCCGCCGTCCGCGCCCTTGGGGATGAGCCATGCCTGTGTGTCGCTCATGCCGCACCGCCCCGGGGTCGCCACGAGATGTGCAGCACCGGCTCCCTGGCGGTGGCGGCCGAGGCGAGGCGCACGGTGTGCTCGGCGGCCGGGTCCAGCCAGACGTCGAGTCCGGGTGGCAGGAGGTCCAGGAGGTCGGCGCCCGTCGTCGAGAACCAGGCGCCGCCGTCTGTGAAGAGCTGGAACTGTTCCAGTGAGGTGAACACCGGTACCAGTCGGGCCGGGGTGGGGGTGGCCGGGTCGGCGGTGGGGGTCGCCAGGTCGAGGATGCGGGAGCGTGGCGGTGCGTCCCCGGCCGGAGGTTCCGGCGCGGTGATCGTCAAAAAGCCTGGTTTTTGCGGACGTTCGCAGTAGACGCGGGCTCGGACGAAGGCGTCGAAGACGTTCTGCGGGGACGCCTCGTCGCACTTGGCTCGTCGTACGGTCTCGGCCAAGTCGGCTGTGTCGGCTTGCTGTTGTTCGGCTGTGCCGGCGTTGTTGGTCGTGGTGATGTCGGCGCCGCCCCCGTTCGTACGCATGTGCTCAAAGATCACACACGTTCTCCGCGGGGCGCAACGCGCCTTTGCCGGCCGGGACGTGGCGGAGCGCACATGCGAAGAGGAGGCGGGCCGGGTTTGGTCGGCCGCCTCCTCTTTGTTTGGCGCGGTGGCGTACGGAGTCAGCCCATCAGCATGCGGAACCGTGCCGCGTTGCCGTGGTCGGTGTCCTTGTAGCCGATGACGGACTCGTCCAGGAGCTGGGCGATGCGGGCCAGTTTCTGGCACATCTGGTCCATCTCCGAGCTGCTGCTGCGCTGGATCTCGGTGTAGGCGGTCTTCGCCTCGCCCTCCCAGGTCTCGGCGACGGCCTTGACCTTGCGCATGAGGATGTCGAGCTGTTCGCTCAGCTCCTTGGCCGTCTTGCGCACGTCCTGCGCGGCCTGGGTGACGGTGTCGAAGTTGACGGCGGTGCGGTCGTAGTTGACGCTCACTGTGTTCTCTCCCGGGTGGCGGCGGTGTCGGTCAGGCGAGGTCGGTGATGCGGCTGGTGACCTGGTAGGAGTTGTCCACCTTCCGGATCTCCGAGACGCGCTCCTGCTCGTGGGCGCTGAAGCCCTTGACGCTCATCCGCATGACGTCCTCCAGGTCCACGAGGTCGTCCTGGATCTTCTTCAGGTGCTGGTTGACCCCGCGCTGGACGGTGTCGAACTCCTTGCCCGCGGCGCCCTGCCAGCCTGCCTGGATCATGTCCACGACGGCGTTGAGGGACGTCACCCTGCTGCTGACGTCCTGGTGGAAGTCACGGATCTTGTTGGCGAGATCGGTCAGGTCGGAGTCGCTGTAGTCGACGCTCATGGCCTCTTGCCCTCCTCATGAAGTGCTGGACGGGTGTCCAGGGTGTCCTGGCGGGCAAGAACCGCTGCCTCCCTGCGCGACGCCTGGTCGCAGCGCCGCACCGCCCCCGTGCGGTACCACACTTGTGGCACCTGCAGCCACTTTAGTCACTTGGTGTGGGTGTTCCAACTGCAAAGCGGTCACAGGGCAGTTCGGGGCGGGTACTGTCCGCCGGAAAGCATCTGATCCGGTCACCGGACCGACACTCCCCGCAGGGGGCCCCAGTACTGTGACCGTGGATCGTTCGTACGTCACGAAAGGACACCGTTCCGCCATGGCTGATCTGCCGGACCGGGAGCGCGAGACGCCCGAGGAAATCAAGGCGCGCAAGGAGCGCGAGCGGGACGAGTTGTATGCGCTGGACATCTCCGGCGTCGAGTGGCACTGCGCTCCGGGCACGGAGGAGCACGAGGAGCGGGTGGAGATCGCCTATCTGCCCGCCGGTGCGGTGGCGATGCGGTCGTCGCTGGACCCGGAGACGGTGCTGCGCTATACGGAGGCGGAATGGCGTGCGTTCGTCCTGGGGGCGCGGGACGGGGAGTTCGACCTGGAGCCGGCGCCGGGGGACGCGGCCGCCGCCGAGTGAGCCGGCCGCTGCCTCAGGCGGCTCAGGCGGGTCTCACGCCCCGCGGTCCCGTCGGCGGCGGCTCAGGTCGCGCAGCGCCACGGCCGTACCGGCGATGACCGTGACCAGGACCGCGGTGATGCCCAGCACATAGACCGCATGGCGTTCGTCGCGTTCCGCCGCGGTCTCCGCCAGGGAGAACGGCGCCACGTCGGGGGCCTGGGCCCTGGTCACCCCCGGGTCGGGGGTGGGGGACGACGGGGGGTCGGCCACGTCGGACTCCTGGACGGCGCGGACCGGGTCCACCACGCCCCAGCCGACGAAGTCGTCGTGCCCGTTGACCGAGCGTTCCGCGGTCTGCTCGATCCGGGTGACGATCTGGGCCGTGGTCCAGTCCGGGTGCTTCTCCTTGAGCAGGGCGGCCACCCCCGCGACGAAGGGGGCCGAGAAGCTGGTGCCGCTGTCCGTGCACTGGCCGCCGCCGGGGACCGTGGAGACGATGTCGACTCCGGGGGCGGCCACTCCCACGAAGTCACCGGCCTGGGAGAAGGCGGCGCGTTCGTTGTTCCGGTCGGAGGAAGCCACGGCCAGTACGCCGTCGAAGGCCGCCGGGTAGGTGTTCTTCACCTTGCCGTCCAGGCCGTCGTTGCCCGCGGAGGCGACCACGACGACGTTCCGGGCGATGGCCTTGCGGACCGCTTCGGCGAGGGCGGAGGTGGCGGACAGGGGCTTGGTGGTGTCCTGGGAGATATTGATGACGTCGGCGCCCCGGGCCACGGCGTGGTCGATGGCCCGGGCCATGGTGTCGGAGTCGCCGCTGCTGTCGGCGTCGTTCTGGCGGATGGGGATGATGGTGGCGTTCGGGGCCAGGCCCACGAACCCGGTTCCTTCGCGGGACCGGGCCGCGATGATGCCGGCGACCTTGGTGCCGTGGCCCACCTCGTCGTTGGTGGGGTCGCCGCCCTTGCCCTTGGTGAGCAGATCCAGTCCGGCCGTCTTGTCGACGGCGGCGGTGAGCTGGGGGTTCTTGTCGTCGACGCCCGTGTCGATGACGGCCACGCGGACGCCCTTGCCCTTGTCCGTGCCCTGCCAGAGTTCGTCGAGCAGGACGCGCTGCAGCGACCAGGGGCGGGCCTTGAACTGCCGTGTGCTGGGGTAGGTGCACTCGCCGCTGCCGTCCAGGCGCAGGTTCTCCTGTGGGCGTTGCGGAGTGTCCTGCGCGGGTGCGGGCGGGTGGCCGCCGAGTGCGGTCAGGAGTACGGCGGTCGCCAGCAGGGCGGCCTTGGTCGGCGACACCGGTGCGGTCCCTTTCTTGTCCGTCGTCCGTGGTTGGGGGGTGCGGGGCCGCCGGGTCACGAACCCTGGGGCTGGCGTGCGCTGTTGGTGTCGAGACGCGGTCCCTTGGCCAGGAACTCGGACCAGGCCAGCGGGATCCTCGTCGGCCGGACGTTCTGGTAGCCGAGCTTGACCTGGGCCTCGCTGGGCTCGGGGGCGCTGTCCTCCTCCTCGCCGGTGTCGTCGGCACCGATGTCCGAGGTCTCGCTGTCGCTGTCCCCGTTGGCCTGGACGGCGTACCGCAGTCCGGTGTCCGTAACCAGGAAGAGGGAACCTGCGTCGGACGCGGTGCCCTGGATCTGGGTGTAGAGCTGGCCCGTTCCGGGGGTGACGTAGGTGCTCGTGCCGTCGGCCGTGATCTCGACGGGGTAGCCGCTGCCGGCCCAGGTACTGAGGACGGTCGAGTTGTCCTTGCCGACGTCGCGCAGGACGCTGCACACCGTGTCCAGTCCGCCGTCGGCGGAGTTGACCTGGCGGGCCCGCCGGTCCGGCCAGTCGGCGGGCTGGCCGGCGAACGGCTCGGGGGCGGCGGTGAAGTCCTGCAGGCCCACGGTGCGGGCCTTGCCGTTCATGTTGAGTACGGCCGTCTGCGGCGAGGAGATCAGAAGCCAGGCGGTGAACTCGGTGACCGGCCGCACCTCGCCCGGGAGGACGACGTAGTACTGGGTTCCCTCGCCGGTCTCCGTCCTGAGCACCGTGCCGACCCTGTTCTCGTCCGCCGACAGCTGTCCCGGGACGCCCGCCGGGTCGCCGACGCCCGACGGGAGCCGCGGGAAGCGGATCGGGGCGCCCTCGTGGAGGGTGGCAAGCCATTCCTTGGTGACCGGCTGGGGTCGGCGGGAGCCCACGAGCGCGACGGTCAGCGGGTCGTTCTCGGCCCCGGTGACCGGGTACGCGGTGCCGCGGGCGTCGACCAGGTGGCGCTCACCGGTGCGGGTCTTCACGTACAGCACGTCGCCGCCGGAGAGCCGGCCGGCGCCCTCGGTCTTCTTCCGGTCACCGCCGGCGAGCACGAAGGTGGCTTCCTGCACGGTGCCGTTGCCGTCCTTGCCGCCTGGCTGGGCGCAGACCGCCCAGCGTTTGGCCCGGCCGGCCTCGTCCGCGGACGGCAGCCGGTCGGGGGCGTAGGGGATGCCGAGGATCGGTCCACGCGACAGCTTGCCGGAGTCGAGGATCTTGTCGTCGACCTGGACGACCTTGTAGCCGGCGTCCTTCATCAGCAGCCGCGCGGAGGCGAGGTTGAGCACCGGATGCAGCCGGGTGGCGCCGTCCGTCTTCAGGACGACGTAGCGGGTCGTGGACTGTTTGCCGACGATCACCCGTGTTCCCGGTTCGTCCCAGCCGGGCGGGGCGGTGGGTTTGAACATGCCCCAGGCCCCGAAGACGCCCAGCACCAGCACGCCGACGATCAGGCTCGGCAGGACCGCCCGCAGGGGGCGGGGGGCTCCCTCCTCCGATCCCGACGGCGAGGGCTGGAGGAAAGCGGCCAGCATGCGCCGCTTCGCGAACGTGTAGGCGTTGAGTTCGTCGCGCCGTGATGCCATGAGTGACCGCAGCTCCCCCTTACCGCCCCGGGGTTGACCATCCCGGGCCGTCCGTTGTCGGACCGGCCCCCTACTATGCCTGGTGATCGTCGGCGCGCGTGGAGCAGGTAGGGTACGGGCTCTTTGCGAGCCACAGCAGTGCAGTTGCTCGGGCTGTTGTGACCAGAGCGGGGGATGGAGTGAGGGCTTCGGGGACGCGGGTGCGTGGCCCGGCGGGGGCGCGAGGGGCGTCGGCGGGCGAGCCTGAAGGCGCTGGACGGCCGCCGGCGGGCGGGCAGCCCGCTCAGCGACCGCTGCACCTCAGAGCACGTCCGGGGCAGGGTGGTTCGTTCCGGTTGCAACGACTTGTGCTGCTGGAGATCGCCGCGGCGGCCCTGCTCGTCGGGTGGGCGACAGGTCCGGTGGCGCTGGTGCCGGCCGCGGTCGTCGCCGTCGTGCTGCTGGCGCTCGCCCTCGTACGTCGCCGGGGGCGCTCCCTGCCCGAATGGCTGGCCACGGCACGGGCGTTGCGGGCGCGGCGGAAGCGGGCGGCGGCTCTCGAGGTGCCGCCGGGGACCGAGCCGGGGCTGGTTCCGGTGCTCGAGTGCGCCCCCGCCCTGCGGACCTACTCGCACGGTGTGCGGGACCGGCGTCCGGTGGGGATCGTCGGGGACGGCACCTTCGTCACCGCCGTCGTGCATGTGGAGGCCGACTTCACCGCACTGCGCGCGGAGCGGAGCCGGCAGCCGCTGCCGCTGGGTCTGGTGCGGGACGCCCTGGAGGTGGACGGGATCCGGCTGGAGTCGGCGCAGATCGTGCTGCACACCCAGCCCGCTCCCGCGCTGCATCTGCCCCGGCAGTCGGTGGCCGTCGCCAACTACGCGCCGCTGCAGGAGCAGATCGAGGCGCCGGCGGTGCGCATCACGTGGATCGCGCTGAAGCTCGACCCGGAGCTGCGCCCCGAGGCCGTGGCCGCACGGGGTGGCGGGCTGACCGGGGCGCAGAAGTGCGTCGCCCGCGCGGCCCGTCATCTCGCCAGCCGGCTGACGGGTGCGGGCTTCCGGGCGACCGTGCTGGACGAGGAGGAGCTGATCGCCGCCCTCGCCACGTCGGCGTGCGCCAATCCGCTGGTGACGGCGGAGGCGGGGCGGACCGAGGCGAGGGAGCGGCGGACCGAGGAGTCCGGCCGCAGCTGGCGCTGCGACAACCGCAGACACACGACGTACTGGATACGCCGGTGGCCTGGAGCCGGTGGCGGCAACGGCCCCTCGCTCCCCCAGTTCGTCGCGCGGGTCACCGCCGTCCCGGCGCTGGCCACCACCTTCAGTCTCACGCTGGCGCGCGGGGAGGGACAGGAGGTGTCCCTGTGCGGGCATCTGCGGGTGACCGGACGCAGTGACGATGAACTGGTGGCGGCGCGCCGTGCGCTGGAGGACTCCGCGCGGCAGGCCGGGGCGGAGCTGGCGCGCCTGGACCGGGAGCAACTCCCCGCCGTGCTGGCCACGCTGCCCCTGGGAGGTGCTCGGTGACGACGTCCATCACGGGAGCGGCCGACGGCGCGTCCGCGCACGGCTCCGCCGACGGGGACACGCCGTCCGGGAACCGGCGGACACCGGGCAGCCGGCTGCTCAGCGGCTTCGGCCTGATCGGGCCGCGGCACGGGCGGCATACGCTGCCGGTGGACCAGGTGGACGCGCTCGCGCTGCCGATCGGCGACGACGGCGTCATCGCCGGTGTGGACGCCGACGGCCGGCCCGCGGTGCTCGGCCTCAACCGGCCGACGCCGTACGACGTGGTCCTGATCGGCGGGCTCTGGACGGCGCAGGTGCTCGCGCTGCGGGCGGCCGCGACGGGAGCGCGGGTGGCGGTGGAGACGGGACGCCCGCAGGCCTGGCTGCAGATGGTCCACGCCATGGGGGGCGGGCAGAACGGACTGGCGGTGTACGACGTGGGACGCGTGCCCCCGCAGGGCGCGTCCTCGGGGACGCCCGTGCTGGTGGTGCGGGACTGCGGCATGCGGCCACCCCGGGGGCGGGTCGTCTCGGGGCCCTGGCAGTCGCTGCTGACGCTGCTGCCGTACTTGAGTCCCGTCGCTCCCGGGCTGCTCAGGCGGGCCCGGCTGGCGGGCATCCAGCGGGTCTCCCCGGACGAGGCGGCGGAACTGGGCCGCACCATGGGCCTGTCACGGGACGAGATGGACTCACTGCCCACCCTCGCCGACGGGGTGACGCTCTGGTGCGCCGACGGCGACCGGCAGTACGTGACGACCCTGCCCACCGACGCGGAGACCGGGCTGCTGGGCATGCCCCGAAGGATGGACTGAGCGGGAGGGAAGGCGACGCACGCTGTTTCCTCACGCCGGGTTCACTTCGCGGTCACATGACGGTCGTTCTTGCCCGGTTTGCGGGCGGATATCGCGCGACTGACGGTCCGTTGTCTTCCGTTGTACGGCCGGGAGGGCCGAGGGTGGTGGGCGGACGGGCCTGCCGATGTGGGGCGGGTGGTGATTAGGCTGGGTGTGGGCGTGACGTCGGAACCCATGAACCGGGCGGCGGCGTCCCGGGGGAGAGCGGGGGAAACCGGTGCAACCGGAGAGATCCCGCGCGACCTTGAGCGGCTTCGGACCACTGCGAAGCACTTAGGACGACAAACACGGTCGCCCCAGCGTGACATGAGGGTGCATGACCAACCAGGAGGAACTGTGAGCAGCGATCGGGACGGGACGCGCGGGGGCTGGGCGACACCCGGCGATGACCAGCCCGACGCGGAGTCCGCCATCGAGACGACGGGCGAGTTCACTATCGACTACGCGCCTCCGGCCTGGTACACGCAGAACGCCTCGGGGAGTTCGGACTCGGGCACGTCGTCCTCTTCCTCCGGTCCTTCCGCTTCGTCGTCTTCCGGAGTCACGCCTCCGTCGCCCTCCTCGCCTCCCGCGGCTCCTTCCGCCGGGGGGCCGGTCCCGCCGCTGCCCGGGCTGACGCCGCCGCCGCACGCGGTGGGGGCCTCGGGTGCGTCGCCTGCTCCGTTCATGCCGCCGACGCCGCCTTCCGGGCCACCGGTGGCCGTGCCCCGGCTTCCGGTGGGCAGCGGGTTCGAGCCGCAGCGCCCGGAGGTGGAGGCGGACGAGGAGCGCTCGGACGCCGGCGCGGCTTCGGCCGCGGACGTGCCGAACGGTCCGGTCGGGGGCTTTTCGTCGCCGTGGTCCGCGCCCGAGTCGTCGGAACCGGCCGACAACGGTGATCTGGAGAGCGGGGCCACGATGCGGTTCTCCGCCGTCGCGTTGAAGCGGGAGATCGCGGAGCGCGAGGCGGAGTCGGAGGCGGCCGGGGCCGACGTCACAGCTGATGGCGAAGCATCCGCTGACACCGAGGGTGCGGCCGACCTCGAGGCGCGGGCAGCGGCAGAGTCCGCCGAGGACGAGGCTGCTGCCGAGGCCGGCGAGACCGCTGCCGATCCCTCCGCAGATGGCACGGAACCGTCGGACGCGGCCGACGCCGAGGACGCGTCGGGCCTGTCCGGCGAGGGCGAACCGGACCGAGTTTCCGGCTCCGACGACACCGCCATCGGAGAGGACGACCCGGCCGCGGACGAGGACCCCGAGGAGGCCGGGCCCCCGGCGGCCGACGCGGAGGCCGACGCCGCGTCGGCGGAGCCCGAGGCCGAGCCCGAGGACGCGGTGCCCGCCGAGGACGTCACGGCGGTGGCCGAGCCCGAGGACGCCAAGCCGGTGAACGACGCCGTGCCCGCCGACGAACCTCCCGCCGAGCCGGAGGACGACACACCCCGCGACGCAGTCCCTGCCCCGCCCGCCTGGACTCCCCCGGCACCGCAGGCACCCCCGGCTCCGGCGGCGTACCCCGCAGCCCCGGCGCCCGCGAGCGAGTGGCCGGCACACCCGCCGCAGGCGCCCGCGCAGCAGCCGGCGGCGGCCCAGGACCATCAGGCGCCCGCCCCTGCCCAGCAGCCACAGTTCCAGCCGCAGGCGCCCCAGCCCGCGCCCGCCGCCTGGAACCCGCCGCCCGTGCCCGGCCCGCACGCCGGATACGGCTTCCCGCAGCCGGGCGCGCCGGCCCCTGCCGCCCAGCAGCAGCCTGCACCGTCCGCCCCGCCGGCGGGATACGGCTTCCCGCCGGCCGGTCCCGCCGACCAGCAGACCCCTGCACCACAGCAGCAGCCGCAGCAGCCCGGGACTCCGCCCGTGCCCGGCCCGCACGCCGGATACGGCTTCCCGCAGCCGGGCGCGCCGGCCCCTGCCGCCCAGCAGCAGCCTGCACCGTCCGCTCCGCCGGCGGGGTACGGCTTCCCGCCGGCCGGTCCGGCCGACCAGCAGACCCCTGCACCGCAGCAGCAGCCGCAGCAGCCCGGGACTCCGCCCGTGCCCGGCCCGCAGGCCGGCTACGGCTTCCCGCAGCAACCCCCTCGGCCCCACCAGCCGCCCGCGCCCGGCCCGCAGGGCGGTCACGGTCTCCCGCAGCCCGGCCCGGCCACCACGGCCCAGCCGCCCGCCGAGACACCGGCCGCCCCGCCCGCCGCATACGGCTTCCCGGCCTCCCCGACTCCCCCCGCCCAGCAACCACAGCACCCTGGTGTGCCGCCGCAGGCGCAGCCCCCGCACGCCGGGCCGGTGCCTCAGCAGCCCGTCGATCCGCGCGCCGGGGCCGCCTGGCCGCAGCCCGTTCAGCACGACCAGCGGCAGCCGACCAACCCCGGTGCCGCCCCCCTCGGTTACACCGCGGCCGTGGAACTGTCGTCCGACCGGCTACTCAACAGCAAGAAGCAGAAGGCGAAGAGCAGCCGCCCCGCGTCCGGCGGTTCGCGTTTCAAGCTGGGCGGCAAGAAGGAGGAGGCCGAGCGCCAGCGGAAGCTGGAGCTGATCCGTACGCCGGTGCTGTCCTGCTACCGCATCGCCGTCATCAGCCTCAAGGGCGGTGTCGGCAAGACGACCACCACCACCGCCCTCGGCTCCACCCTCGCCACCGAACGGCAGGACAAGATCCTCGCGATCGACGCCAACCCGGATGCCGGTACGCTCGGCCGCCGTGTGCGGCGCGAGACCGGGGCCACCATCCGTGACCTGGTCCAGGCGATCCCGTACCTCAACTCCTACATGGACATTCGGCGGTTCACCTCGCAGGCGTCGTCCGGTCTGGAGATCATCGCGAACGACGTGGACCCGGCCGTGTCCACCACGTTCAACGACGAGGACTACCGGCGCGCGATCGACGTACTCGGCAAGCAGTACCCGATCATCCTGACGGACTCGGGTACGGGCCTGCTCTACAGCGCCATGCGCGGTGTGCTGGACCTCGCCGACCAGCTGATCATCATCTCCACGCCGTCCGTGGACGGTGCGAGCAGTGCCAGTACGACGCTGGACTGGCTGTCCGCGCACGGGTACGCGGACCTGGTCTCGCGCTCCCTCACCGTCATCTCGGGAGTGCGCGAGACCGGCAAGATGATCAAGGTCGACGACATCGTGGCGCACTTCCGGACCCGGTGCCGGGGCGTGCTCGTCGTACCGTTCGACGAGCATCTGGCCGCCGGTGCGGAGGTCGACCTCGACATGATGCGGCCCAAGGTGCGGGAGGCGTACTTCAACCTCGCGGCGCTGGTCGCGGAGGACTTCGTCCGGCACCAGCAGTCGCACGGTCTGTGGACGTCCGACGGCAACCCGCCGCCGGTCGCCGCGCCGCCGCTGCCCGGGCAGCACGTCCCCGGTCAGCCGCCAATCCCCGGTCAGCCAGGGCCGTATCCCCAGCAGCCCCAGCCCCAGCCCGGACAGCCGTACGGCCAGCCGGGCCAGCCGCCCATGCAGCCCGGGCAGACGGCTTACCCGCAGCCCCCCAGCGGGCCCTACCCTCCCCAGCCCGGTCACCCCGGCCAGTAAGGTCCCCACCCCGTCCGCCGGAGCGGCCCCTTCCGAGGGGCCGCTTCCGCATGTGGGCGCACCCGCCGTCAGGCCCTGGCCAGGAGGGCGTCAGTGGTGTCGACCAATGGGCGGGAAACCCCGCATCAAACCCCACATCAATTCGATGTTTGCGCAGGCCACATGGGGTGCATGCGCCGTTGACGCTCGCTGTGGTCGCTGATAGACACACTCATCACTCATCTGATCAACCCCTCCTTCCCGTGCGAGCGATGACACGAGGTCAGCGACCATGGAAACGAACGATCAGCACGGCGGCCGCATCCGGGGCCGCGCCCGGCTCGTCCTGGCGGCCGGCGCGGCCGCGCTCACCCTCTGCGCGGGACTCGCCACGCCCCTCAACCCGGCGCCGCAGGAGGCCCGGGCGGCCGACGACGACAGCAAGGTGCTGACCGTCGCCGTGGCGCAGAGCGTCGACTCGCTCAGCCCGTTCCTGGCGGTGCGGCTACTCAGTACGAGCATCCACCGGCTCACCTACGAGTATCTGACGAACTACGACCCCAAGGACAACCATGTCGTCCCGGGCCTCGCCACCGCGTGGAAGTCGTCGCCGGACAAGCTGACCTGGCCGTACACCATCCGTTCCGACTCCCAGTGGTCGGACGGTGAGCAGGCCACCGCCGAAGACGCGGCCTGGACGTTCAACACGATGATGTCCGACCCGGGCGCCGCCACCGCGAACGGCAGCTTCGTCGCCAACTTCGAGAAGGTGACCGCGCCGAGCCCCACCGAGCTGGTCATCGAGCTGAAGAAGCCGCAGGCCACGATGACGGCACTGGACGTGCCGATCGTGCCGCGTCATGTGTGGGAGAAGGTCGACGACTACGCGAAGTTCAACAACGACAAGGACTTCCCGATCGTCGGCAACGGGCCGTTCGTCCTCACCGACTACAAGGCGGACAGCCATGTGCGACTGAAGGCGAACAAGGACTTCTGGCGCGGCGCGCCGAAGTTCGACGAGCTCGTCTTCCGCTACTACAAGGACCAGGACGCGGCGGTGTCGGCGCTGCGCAAGGGCGAGGTGTCGTTCGTGGCCGGGTCGCCGTCCCTGACGCCCGCTCAGGCGGAGTCGCTGAAGGGCGCCGAGAACATCCGCGTCAACGACGCCCCGGGCCGCCGCTTCTACGCTCTGGCCACCAACCCGGGGGCGAAGGCGAAGAACGGCGAGAAGATGGGTGACGGGCACCCCTCGCTGCTCGACCAGCGGGTGCGCAACGCGCTGTTCATGGCGGTGGACCGGAAGACCATCATCGACAAGGTGTTCCAGGGGCACGCCGTGGAGGGGGCGGGCTATATCCCGCCGCGTTACTCGCAGTACTTCTGGGAGCCGTCCGCCGACCAGGAGCTGGCGTACGACCCGGCGGAGGCGGCCCGGCTGCTCGACGAGGCCGGTTACCCGAAGAACGGGGACGGCAAGCGGGTCGGCAAGGACGGCAAGGCGATCGACTACCGCGTGCTGTGCCATGCCACCGACCCGAACGACAAGGCGATCGGCCAGTATCTGGAGGAGTGGTGGGGCGACCTCGGTATCGGGGTCACGCTCAACTGCCTGGACAACGTGACCGATCCCTGGCTCGCCGGCGAGTACGACCTCGCCTTCGACGGCTGGTCGGTCAACCCGGACCCCGACTTCGTCCTGTCCATCCACACCTGCGCCGCGCTCCCGGCGACACCGGAGGAGACCGGCGCGACCGACAACTTCATCTGCGACAAGAAGTACGACCAGCTCTACGCCCGGCAGCTCGCCGAGTACGACGCCGAGAAGCGGGCGGACCTCGTCAAGCAGATGGAGTCGCGGCTGTACGACCTCGGGTACATGAACGTCATGGCGTACCCGAACGCGGTCGAGGCGTACCGCACGGACCACATCGAGTCGATCACCACCATGCCCGCGAAGGCGGGCAACATCTACGGACAGGACGGCTACTGGAGCTGGTGGTCGGCGGTGCCGGCGGACTCCGGTGATACGGGCGGCGGTTCGTCGTCGACGGGTGTGGTCGTCGGGATCGTCGCCGGTGCCGTCGTCCTCGCGGGGCTGGGGGCGTTCGTCGCGATGCGGCGACGGGCCACGGCCGAGGACCGCGAGTAGGCGGCGGACGGGGACCCATGACCTCCGACGCGACACCGGCATCCGCCGGCGGGACCACGGGGGCCGCCGCCGGCCCGGTGAAGGACGGGCCGGCGGCCGGCCGCGCGCCCCGCGGTCGCCGTACGGCCACCGCCTATCCGCGGTATGTGGCGGGCAAGGTGGCGGGCGCGGCCGTGTCCCTGCTCGCCGTCCTCGTCACCAGCTTCTTCCTGTTCCGGCTGATCCCCGGCGACCCGGTGAAGTTCATGACGGGGGGCCGTCAGGTGTCGGCCGAGCAACTCGCGGTGTACCGGGAACAGTTCGGGCTGGATCTGCCGCTGTGGCAGCAGTTCACCGACTACTGCGGCAAGGCGCTCACCGGTGATCTGGGGACGTCGTACCAGTTCAACGCGCCCGTGGTCGACAAGATCATGGAGGCGTTGCCGAACACGCTGCTGCTCACCGGCACCGCCTTCGCGCTGTACACGGTGCTCGGCATCGTCCTCGGCACCCGGTCGGCATGGCGGAACGGGCGGTTCGGGGACCGGTTCCACACGGGGCTGGCGCTCACGCTGTACTCCCTGCCGTCCTTCTGGCTGGGGCTGCTGCTCATCGTCACCCTGTCGGTCGGTATCGGCCCGCTGCCGGGGCTGTTCCCGACCGGCGGCATGGAGTCGGGCGGCGGTGAGGAAGGCTTCGCGTACGCCGTGGACGTGGCGCATCACCTCGTGCTGCCGGTGGCGACGCTGGTGGCCGTGGAGTACGGGCAGACGCTGCTGGTGACGCGGTCGGCGCTGCTGGACGAGATGGGCAGCGACTATCTGACGACGGCGCGGGCCAAGGGGCTGCGCGACGACCTCGTACGACGCCGGCACGCCGTTCCCAACGCGCTGCTGCCGACCGTGACGCTGATCTTCATCAACCTCGGACGGACGGCGGCGGGAGTCATCCTGGTGGAGACGGTCTTCTCCTGGCCGGGGCTGGGCGGGCTGTTCTACCAGGGGCTGAGCGTGCCCGATCTGCCGCTGGTGCAGGGGCTGTTCCTGGTGTTCGCCGCCGCGGTGATCGTGATGAACACGCTCGCCGATCTGATCTATCCGCTGTTCGATCCCCGGGTGGGCCGATGACGACCGAGAAGATCACGACCGCGCGTCCTCGCGGCCTGGCGTGGCAGCGGCGCCGGGCCTCGGCCGCGCGTTTCTGGCGTCAGTACCGCGCGCACCGGGCCGGTGTCCTCGGTCTGGCGACGCTGGTGCTGTTCGTGCTGCTCGCCGTGGCCGCTCCGCTGCTCGTCGGCTCGGACGTGGACGACGTGACGGGCGCCCCGGGCAGTCCCCTGGAGCGGCCGAGCGCCGACCTTCCTTTCGGCGCCGACCGGTTCGGGCGCGATCTGCTCGGCCTGGTGATCTGGGGTGCCCGGGTGTCGCTGCTGGTGGGGCTGTTCGCGGCCGTGCTGTCGGTGGCGATCGGCATGCTGATCGGGGTGACGGCCGGTCACTTCCGCGGGTGGTACGCGACGGTGATGATGCGGATCACCGACTGGTTCCTGGTGATGCCGACGCTGGTGCTCGCTATCGCGCTGGCCACGGTGATGTCCCGCTCGCTGCTCACCATCGTCGTGGCGATCGGGGTGACGACGTGGCCGACGACGGCCCGGCTGGTGCGGGCGCAGACGCTGGCGGTGGAGACCCGCCCGTACATCGAGCGGGCGCGGGCGCTCGGCGGCGGGCACTGGCACATCATGTCCCGGCATGTGCTGCCCAATGTGATGCCGCTGGTGCTGGCGCAGACGACGCTGATCATCTCCTCGGCGATCCTGGCGGAGGCGACGCTGGCCTTCCTGGGGCTCGGTGACCCGACGGTGGTGTCGTGGGGCGGGCTGCTGCAGGACGCCCGGGAGGCGGGTGCGGTCAGTGCCGGGCACTGGTGGTACCTGGTGCCCCCGGGCATCGCCATCGCCCTGGTGGCGCTGGCGTTCACGCTGTGCGGGCGGGCCGTGGAGTCCGTTCTCAACCCCAGGCTGGGGGTGGCGCGTTGAGTCTGCTGGACGTCAGGGGGCTGACGGTCACGTACGCGGGCGGGGCGGACGCCGTGCGCGGGGTGGATCTACGGCTGGACGCGGGGCGGAAACTGGGCATCGCGGGCGAGTCGGGCTGTGGCAAGTCCACGCTGGCGCTGGCCCTGCTGCGGCTGTTGCCCGCGGGGACCCGGGTGGGCGGCGAGGTCCTGCTGGACGGCGAGGACGTGCTGTCCATGAAGTGGGGCCGGGTACGGGCGGTCCGCTGGGCCGGGGCCTCCATCGTGTTCCAGGGGGCGATGCACTCCCTCAACCCCGTGCGGCGCGTCGGTGACCAGATCGCCGAGCCGGTGCTGCTGCACCGGAAGGCCACCCCGGCGGGGGCGCGGAGGAAGACCGGGGAGCTGCTGGAGCACGTCGGTCTTCCGGCCGCGCGTGCGGCGGCGTACCCGCACGAGCTGTCCGGCGGTCAGCGGCAGCGCGTCATGATCGCCATGGCGCTGGCCTGCGATCCGCGGCTCATCATCGCCGACGAGCCGACGACCGCCCTGGATGTGATGATCCAGGCGCAGATCCTGCGGCTGATCGAACAGCTGGTGGCTGACCAGGACGTCGGCCTGATCATGATCAGCCACGATCTGGCGGTGCTCGCCGGCACCTGTGACCGGCTCGCGGTGATGTACGCGGGGCGGGTGGTCGAGGAGGGCCCGGCGGGACGGGTGTACGAGGCCGCCCGTCATCCGTACGCCCGGGCGCTGTCGGCGGCGTTCCCCCGCATCGGCGACCCGGCTTCCCGCTTCGCGCCGCGCGGTCTGCCGGGTGATCCGCCGGACCCGACGGCGCTGCCGGCGGGCTGCACGTTCCATCCACGGTGCCCGGTCGCGCTGAATTCCTGCGCGACGGAGGACCAGCCGCTACGCGACGCGAGCCCGGAACACCGGGCGGCGTGCGTACGGGTGGCCACGGAGCCCACGGCGGGCGGCCTTCCGGACTCCCGGCCCGGGCAGCCTGGGCCGCCGCCGGACGCGGTAGTCGGGCAACCGGAGGCCCCGCCGGACGCAGTGGGCCGACTACCGGAGGCCCCGCCGGACGCGGTGGGCGGGCAGCTTGGGCCGCCGGACCCGGTGGACGGGCAGCCAGAGGCCCGCCCGGACGCGGGAGGCGGGCAGCCTGGGCCGCCCGACCCGGTGGACGGGCAGCCAGACGCCCCGCCCGACGCAGTGGGCCGACAACCGGGGCCGCCGGACCCGGTGGTCAGGCAGCCAGAGGCCCCGCCGGACGCGGTGGGCGGGCAGCCAGGCGCCCTGCCGGACGCGGTGGACCGGCAGCCAGAGGCCCCGCCGGACGCGGTGGGCGGGCAGCCAGGCGCCCTGCCGGACGCAGTGGGCCGACTGCCGGGGCCGCCGCGCCCGGTGGACGGGCAGCCAGACGCCCCGCCGGACGCAGTGGGCCGACAGCCGGGGCCGCCGGACCCGGTGGACGGGCAGCCAGACGCCCCGCCGGACGCAGTGGACCGACTGCCTGCGGCCCCGCCGGACGCGGCAGGCGGGCAGCCTGGGCCGCCGGACGCAGTGGACGGGCAGCCAGACACCCAGCCGAACGCAGTGGGCCGACTGCCGGAGGCCCCGCCGGACCCGGTGGACGGGCAGCCAGACGTCCTGCTGGCCGCAGTTGGCCGACTGCCGGAGGCCCCGCCGGACGCGGTGGTCCGGCAACCGGGGCCGCCGCCGGGCCCGGTGGGCCGACAACCGGAGCCGCCGCCGGACGCCGTAGGCAGGCAGCCGGGGCTGCCGCCGGGCGCGGCGGTGGGTGGGTCGGGTGCGTTGGGGGAAGCGAGGGGGAGCGGCTCATGAGTACGTCTGCGCTTCTGACCGTGCAGGGGGTCCACGTCACCTTCCCGGGGCGGCACGGTGCGACGGAGGCCCGTGCCGTCGACGGTGTCGACCTGGACATCGGGGCGGGCGAGATCGTCGCCCTGGTCGGTGAGTCGGGCTGCGGCAAGACGACGCTGGCCCGCGCCCTGCTGGGCCTGGTCGAGCCGACCGCGGGCCGGGTGGAGTTCGACGGGCGGCCCCTGGCGTACTCGGGGCGCTCGCTGAAGGCGCACCGCAGACGTGTGCAACTGGTGCTGCAGGACCCGAGCGGCTCGCTCAACCCGCGGCACACGGTGTACGACGCGGTGGCCGAGGGGCTGCGGATCCACGGGTACGGCGGTGACGAGCGGGCCGCTGTCGCGGGAGCGCTGGCCCGTGCCGGGCTGCGGCCGCCGGAGCGCTTCTTCCTGCGGTATCCGCACGAGCTGTCCGGTGGCCAGCGGCAGCGGGTGGTGATCGCGGGCGCGCTGGTGCTGGAGCCCGAGCTCCTCGTCGCCGACGAACCGGTCGCCTCGCTGGACGCGTCCGTGCGCGGGGAGATCCTGGCCCTGCTCCTGCGGCTGCGCGCCGAACTGGGCCTGTCCGCGCTGGTGGTGACGCACGACCTCGGGCTGGCGTGGAACATCGCCGACCGGGTGGCGGTGATGTATCTCGGCAGGATCGTGGAGACCGGGGCGGTGGAGCAGGTCCTGACGGCGCCCCGGCACCCGTACACCCGGTCCCTGCTGTCGGTCCTGCCCGAGGCGCCGGGCGAACCGGTGATCCTCACCGGCGAGACGCCGGACCCGTCCCGCATCCCCTCCGGCTGCCGTTTCCACGCCCGCTGTCCGGTCCTTGCGAGCGGCGAGGCGGAGCGGGCGGGGGTGGCTCAGGCGTGTCGGGGCAGGGACCCCGGGATCCTCGGGGGGAGCGGCGCGGCCCAGGTGGCGTGCCACTGGGCGCATGCCGTGACGGCAGGGCGGGCGGGGACGCCGGGCTGATCAGGCCTTCTCGGCCGCCGCCACCAGCTCCCTGCACCGCTCGACGTCCGCTGCCATCTGCTCCAGCAGCGCGTCCAGGGTGTCGTACTTCGCCTGGCCGCGCACGAAGGCCAGGAAGTCGACGGCGACATGGAGGCCGTACAGCTCGAGCCCGACGCGGTCGATGGCGTACGCCTCGACCGTGCGCTCGGTGCCGTCGAACTGCGGGTTGGTGCCGACGGAGATCGCGGCCGGCATGGCCTCGCCCTGGGCGTGCAGCCAGCCGGCGTAGACGCCGTCGGCGGGGATCGCGGTGTGCGGGAGGGTCTCGACGTTGGCCGTGGGGAAGCCCAGGTCGCGGCCGCGCTGGGCGCCCCGGACGACGACGCCCTCCACCCGGTGCGGCCGGCCGAGGATCTCGGCGGCGCCCTCCACGTCGCCCTCGGCGACGAGGCGGCGGGTGAGCGTCGAGGAGAACGGCTCGCCGCCGCCCGCCTCACCGGTCACGTACAGGTCGACGACCTCGACGTCGAAGTCGTAGATCCGGCCCTGCTCGGCGAGGAACTCCACGGTGCCCGCGGCCTTGTGGCCGAAGCGGAAGTTGGGGCCCTCGACGACCGCCTTGGCGTGCAGCTTGTCGACCAAGACCTTCACCACGAAGTCCGCGGCGGACAGCTTCGAGAACTCGGTGGTGAAGGGCAGGATCAGGACGGCATCCACGCCCAGGTCGGCCATGAGTTCGGCGCGCCGGTGGTGCGGGGCGAGCAGCGGGGGGTGGCTGCCGGGGCGGACGACCTCGCTGGGGTGCGGGTCGAAGGTGACGACCACCGCCGGGACGCCCAGGGCGCGGGCGCGGTCCACGGCATGCCGGATGATCAGCTGGTGCCCGCGGTGCACTCCGTCGTAGGAGCCGATGGTGACGACGCTGCGCCCCCAGTCCTGGGGGATGTCCTCCAAGCCACGCCAGCGCTGCACTGTGCCTGCTCCTTGTCGAAACCTTGCCGGACGGACCCGGGTCCGCGGACTTCTCTGCGCAGCTCCAAGGGTGCCATGCCCCATGCCGGGTGCCCGCATCGGCCTGGTCGCTCTGCGACGGGGGCACGCCCCGGCCGGGGTCAGACGGGTACGCCGAGGCCCGCGTGGTCCTCGATCGTCCGGCGGGTGCCGGCTCCCACCAGCGCGGCCCATTCGCGCGGGGCCTCGGCCGGCCAGCCGGCGACGGCGGCGGCGGCGAAGCCCGGGACGTGGCGGCTCCCGCCGGGGTGCGGACCAGGTGCAGCCCGGTGCGGCGGACGAGCACCCGCAGCTCGGGGCCGCGGTTGCGGGCGGCGGAGCGCAGGACCGCATCCAGGACGGCGGGGTCGCACTCGCGGGCGAGCAGGCAGTCCAGCAGTTCGCGGCGCAGCGAGCGGGAGACGGACGTCCCGGGGGCGGCACGGCGGCCCCGCCCCGCTCGAACGCGGCGAACTCCGCGAGCACGGCGAGCCGTTCGACGGGTCGCGCCGACGTCGCCACCCCGGCCCGCCCCACCCACGCCGCCATGACCACGAACCCCTCCGGGGCACCCGCGCACCCCGCCGAGCGTCCCCCGCAGCCCGCAGCGCCGACGGCGACCCGGGGCAGGGAGGGCGCATGCGCCCACGAAGGGAACATGGGCCCCGCCGTGGCACCGCCGCCCGGGCGCAGCGCGTCCCGGCCGACGGTGCCGACCGCCAGTTCCAATCGCGTGGCCGATGCGGTGCGCGCGGTCGGTGGCCGTGTAGGTCACGGGAGCCGTCCCCAGCACCCGCGCCTCGCGCCCCCGGCGGGGATCCGCACATGGGTGCCTCGTTCGACGCCCTCCCGCGCGGAGACAGGCAGGGGCGCCACGCCCAGCCCCTCGCTGCGCACAAGGGCCAGGTGAGCTCCGGCAGCAGGGTCACGGCGGCGGCGGTCACCACACAGTGGCGGTGGCCGACCGCGTACACCAGCCGGGGCAGCCCGTCGACGGCCTCGTGACTCGTGACTCGTGATGACAGTGCCGTAGGTGGTCGGCGACGAAGCCCGCACCACGCGGGCGGCCCGCGAGATCGTGCAGGCGGACCAGGCCGTCATCCACGGGGAGATGGGGACGGGGGTGGGGTCCGGGCGCCCTGACGGCTCCGCGCGCCCCGGGGCCTCCCCGCAGCGGGCGCCGAGTGGCGCCCAGGGAAGCCCCGCTCGGGGCGTGGCCCGTTGTGTGGCGGCATTCTTGAGCCTCCCGCCGTACATCCGTGCCTTCGCAGGGGCGGGATGATCAGCGGGACAGCTCGGGCGGTGAACGCGCCCCCTTCCGCTCCCCCGGTTCACTCCGAGCGCCCGCACTTACGGGTGAACAGGCAGGCGTGGGTGGATACACCCTAGGGGTGGGGGAACCGAGGGGGACCGTGGAGCGGCGGCATGTCCATCCCCGTGACGCCGCTCCACGGGCGGACCGGTCCGTCCGTCAGCCGAAGACGGCGAGGCTCTTGGCCTTGCCCCGGTGTTCCTCGACGAGCGCCAGGAACCGGCTCCCGGGGCCGAACACGGCCACGGCGCCCGAGCCCGCGTACTCCTCGGGCATGTCCAGCCGTACGCCGTTGGTGATTAGCCTGGCCCGCCGTTCGTCGACGTCCCAGCGGGGGAACGCGGCGGCGGCCGCCTCGGCGATGGGCATCACGGTCAGCTCCTGCTGAAGCTGGTCCAGGGTCCTCGCGGAGTCCAGCTTGTACGGGCCGACGCGGGTGCGGCGCAGCGCGGTGAGGTGGCCGCCCACGCCCAGGGCGGCGCCCAGGTCGCGGGCGAGGGCGCGGATGTAGGTGCCGGAGGAGCAGACGACCGACACCACCAGGTCGAGCACGGGGGTGCCGTCCTCGGCGACGGCCTCGCGTACGTCGTACACGGAGAAGGACGAGACGGTGACCGGCCGGGCGGGGAGGTCGAACTCCTCGCCCTCCCGTACGCGCTTGTAGGAGCGCACCCCGTCGATCTTGATGGCGCTGACCCTGGACGGCACCTGCATGATGTCGCCGGTCAGCTCGGCGATCGCGGCGTCGACGGCCTCGCGGGAGATCCCGGAGGCGTCGGCGGAGGAGGTGATCTCCCCCTCGGCGTCGTCGGTGAGCGTGTTCTGCCCGAGCCGGACGGTGCCGAGATATTCCTTCTCGGTCAGCGCGAGGTGGCCGAGGAGCTTGGTCGCCTTCTCGACGCCGAGGACGAGGACGCCCGTCGCCATCGGGTCGAGGGTGCCGGCGTGGCCGACGCGCCGGGTGCGCGCGATGCCGCGCATCTTGGCGACCACGTCGTGCGAAGTGAAGCCCGACGGCTTGTCGACGATGACAAGGCCGTCGGGCGTGGTGGGCTTGTGCGTCATTCGGCGGTGTCGTCCGTCTCGTCGTCTTCCGGCTTGCGGTACGGGTCGGCGTCACCGGCGTACGTGGCGCCCGCGGACGCCTCGCGCACCTTCGCGTCGGACTGGCGCGCCTTGTCGAGGAGGTCCTCGATGGTGCGCGCGGTGTCCGGCAGGGCGTCCATGACGAAGGTCAGGGTCGGGGTGAACTTCACCCCCGCCGCCCGGCCGACCTCGGAGCGCAGGATGCCCTTGGCGCTCTCCAGTCCCGCCGCGGCGGCCTTCCGTTCCTCGTCGTCCCCGTACACGGTGTAGAAGACGGTCGCCTCCCTGAGGTCACCCGTGACCCGGGTGTCCGTGATGGTGACGTGCGAGCCGAGCCGCGGGTCCTTGATCCCGCGCTGCAGCTTCTGGGCCACCACCTCTCGGATGAGGTCCGCCAGCCTTTTCGCCCGCGCGTTGTCGGCCACTGGTCCGTCTCCCGTTCTTCCTTGCTGTCTGCGTTCTACTGCGGCTGTGGTCGTCAGTCGTCTTCACCGTGGAAGCGCCGCCTGACGGACAGCAGTTCCACTTCGGGGCGCCCGGCGACCAGCCGCTCGCACCGGTCCAGTACGTCACTGAGGTGCCCCGCGTCGCCGGACACCATGGCCAGGCCGATGACGGACCTGCGATGGAGGTCCATGTGTTCCACCTCGGCCGCGCTCACGGCGTACTTGCGCTGGAGATCGGCGACGATCGGGCGGACGATGGAGCGCTTCTCCTTCAGCGACCGTACGTCGCCGAGGAGCAGGTCGAAGGACAGCGTCCCCACATACATGTATGTAACCGGTTCACCCGCCGGTCCGGGATCGATGGCCCCGCCATCGGAACGGGCAGGGACATCAGAACCGTACAACGAAGGGGGCGCGGCGATCGACGGATATTCGCTCGCCGGGAGCCCGCCGAGGACCCGCCGGGCTCCCGGGAGCGGGCCGCCGGCCCCGCACACACGAGCCGGCCGGCGGGACCACGGTCCCGCCGGCCGGTACGCACCGTGGGGTGTTACGCCCGCGGCTTCTCGCGCATCTCGTACGTCGCGATGACGTCGTCGACCTTGATGTCGTTGAAGTTTCCGAGGTTGATACCGCCCTCGAAGCCTTCGCGGATCTCGGTGACGTCGTCCTTGAAGCGACGCAGACCCTCGATGTTGAGGTTCTCCGCGACCACCTTGCCGTCGCGGATGAGGCGGGCCTTGGTGTTCCGCCTGACCTCGCCGGAGCGGATGAGCACACCCGCGATGTTGCCCAGCTTGGACGACTTGAAGACCTCGCGGATCTCCGCCGTGCCGAGCTCGACCTCTTCGTACTCCGGCTTGAGCATGCCCTTGAGGGCCGCCTCGATCTCCTCGATCGCCTGGTAGATGACCGAGTAGTACCGGACGTCCACACCCTCGCGCTCGGCCATCTGCTGCGCACGCCCGGCGGCGCGCACATTGAAGCCGATCACGATGGCGTCCGAGCCCATCGCCAGGTCGATGTCGGACTCCGTGACCGCACCGACGCCGCGGTGCAGGACGCGGATGTCGACCTCTTCGCCGACGTCCAGCTGGAGCAGGGAGGACTCGAGGGCCTCCACCGATCCGGACGCGTCACCCTTGATGATCAGGTTCAGCTGCTGGACCTCGCCGGCCTTGAGCACCTTGTCCAGGTCCTCCAGCGACACGCGGCGCGTGCGCTTGGCGAACGCGGCGTTGCGCTCACGGGCGGCGCGCTTCTCGGCGATCTGACGGGCCGTACGGTCCTCGTCCACGACGATGAAGTTGTCGCCCGCACCCGGGACGTTGGTCAGGCCCAGGACCTGCACCGGCGTCGACGGGCCGGCCTCGGCGACGTTGTTGCCGGTGTCGTCGAGCATGGCGCGCACGCGGCCGTAGGCGTCGCCCACCACCATCGTGTCGCCGACCCGCAGCGTGCCTCGCTGGACGAGGACGGTCGCCACGGCACCGCGGCCGCGGTCGAGCCGGGACTCGATCGAGATGCCCTGCGCGTCCTGCGTGGGGTTGGCCCGCAGGTCGAGCGAGGCGTCCGCGGTGAGGACGACGGCCTCGAGGAGGCTGTCGATGTGCAGACCCTGCTTGGCGGAGATGTCGACGAACATGGTGTCGCCGCCGTACTCCTCGGCCACCAGACCGTACTCGGTCAGCTGACCGCGCACCTTGGTCGGGTCGGCACCCTCGACGTCGATCTTGTTGACCGCGACGACGATCGGGACCTCGGCCGCCTTGGCGTGGTTGAGCGCCTCGACCGTCTGCGGCATGACGCCGTCGTTGGCCGCGACGACCAGGATCGCGATGTCGGTCGACTTGGCACCGCGGGCACGCATGGCGGTGAACGCCTCGTGACCCGGGGTGTCGATGAAGGTAATCTTGCGATCCTCGTCGTTGACCTCGGTCGTGACCTGGTAGGCACCGATGTGCTGGGTGATGCCGCCGGCCTCGCCCGCGATGACGTTCGTCTTGCGGATGGCGTCGAGGAGGCGGGTCTTGCCGTGGTCGACATGACCCATGACGGTGACGACCGGCGGGCGGACCACCAGGTCCTCCTCGTCGCCCTCGTCCTCGCCGAACTCCAGGTCGAAGGACTCGAGCAGCTCGCGGTCCTCCTCCTCCGGGCTGACGATCTGAACCGTGTAGTTCATCTCGTCCGCGAGGAGCTGGAGCGTCTCGTCGGAGACGGACTGGGTCGCGGTGACCATCTCGCCGAGGTTCATCATGACCGCGACGAGCGACGCCGGGTTGGCGTTGATCTTCTCCGCGAAGTCGGTGAGCGACGCACCGCGCGACAGGCGAATGGTCTCGCCGTTGCCGCGAGGCAGCATCACGCCGCCGACCGACGGGGCCTGCATGGCCTCGTACTCCTGGCGCCTCTGCCGCTTCGACTTGCGGCCACGACGCGCGGGACCGCCGGGACGGCCGAAGGCGCCCTGCGTGCCACCGCGGCCACCGGGACCGCCGGGACGGCCACCGAAGCCGGGACGGCCACCGCCGCCGCCGAAGCCGCCACCACCGGGACGACCTGCGAAACCGCCGCCGCCACCGGGACGACCGGCACCGCCACCGCCACCGGGACGACCGGCGAAGCCGCCGCCGGGACGACCGCCGCCGCCGGGACGACCCGCACCGCCCGGACCGCGGCCGCCGGGGCCGGGACGCGGGCCGGCAGCGGGACGCTGCGGCATCATGCCGGGGTTCGGACGCGGGCCGCCGGGGCCGCCGCCGGGACGGGGACCGCCCTGCGGACGCGGCATCGAGCCCGGGGTCGGGCGCTGCCCGCCCGGAGCCTGCGGACGCGGACCGCCACCCTGGCCGGGGGCCTGGGGACGCGGACCGGCACCGGGGGCACCGGGACCGCCGGGACGCTGGCCCTGCGGGCGCGGGGCCTGCGGACGGGCCATGCCGGTGGAGCCACCGGATGTGAACGGGTTGTTACCGGGACGGGGACCGGCCGGGCGTGCACCCGGACGTGCGCCGCCACCGGGGCGCTGACCCTGACCCGCCGGACGGCCCTGGCCGCCCTGTCCCTGCCCGGGACCGGCGGGACGACCGCCGGGCTTGGGGGCACCGGGACGCGCGCCGCCGGGCTTCGGACCGGACGGAGCCGGGGCCGCCGCGGGCGGGGCCTGGAACTCCGGGGCGGCCGGAGCCGGACGCGGCGCGGGGCGCGGGCCGGGCGTCGGACGCGGGCCGGGCGTCGCCGGCGAGGGCGTCGACGGGGCTGCGGGCTGCTGGGCCGCGGACGGCTTGGGTGCGGCCGGCGGCTTCGGGGCAGCCGGACGGGCCGACTGCGCCGGGGACGGCGCGGCCGGCCTGGGGGCCGCCTTCCGGGGCGCACCGGGCTTCGCGGCGGGCTTGCCGTTGCCCCCGCCCTGCTGGAAGGCATCTGTCAGTTTGCGTACTACGGGCGCTTCGATGGTCGAAGACGCCGAACGGACGAATTCACCGAGTTCCTGGAGCTTGGCCATGACGACCTTGCTCTCCACACCGAACTCCTTGGCGAGTTCGTAGACCCGGACCTTAGCCACTTCGCTCCTCTGAGGTCCGGGTTGCGTCCGGACCGTCGCTAGTTCATGGGCGTACTCATCGCGTACTCATCGAGTGCTCATCGCAATCTCGACCTGCTTTCGACTCGCGAGGTACCAGACCGCACGGGGGTTTCCGTACGGCATGTTTCTTACCGTGTCGCCTCTCCGGCGGGCTTGTCAGCCGCCGCTCGGCAACCTTGCGCCTGCTCGACGTAGTGGCGCAACGCCTTTACGTCGAGCGGTCCCGGGACGCGCAGCGCCCTCGGAAACGCCCTTCGGCGCACCGCCTGGTCGAGACAGACCGGGACGGGATGCACATAAGCACCCCGGCCGGGCAGCGTACCGCGAGGATCAGGGACGCACGCGTCCTCGGTCATCACGACCCGCAGCAGCTCGCTCTTGACCGCTCGCTCCCGGCACCCCACGCAAGTGCGCTCAGGGCATACGCCAGTACGTGTCCGGCCAGACACTTCTCAGTCTACCTCCCCGGACCGACCTCACCCCTACGGGGCAAGAATCGAACACCGCCGCGGGCAAAGCTGTCGTGATCTCAGCGAACCGCGGCTTGGATCTATTCCCCGGCCCGTTCCCCGGCCCGTTCCGCGGGCTGCTCCGTGTCCGGCCGGATGTCGATCCGCCAGCCGGTCAGACGCGCGGCGAGACGGGCGTTCTGCCCCTCCTTGCCGATCGCCAGGGACAGCTGGTAGTCCGGCACGGTGACCCGGGCGGACCGGGCCGCCATGTCGACGACCTCCACCTTGGAGACCCGGGCGGGCGACAGCGCGTTCGCCACCATCTCGGCCGGGTCGTCGGACCAGTCGACGATGTCGATCTTCTCACCGTTCAGCTCGCCCATGACATTGCGCACCCGGCCGCCCATCGGGCCGATGCAGGCGCCCTTGGCGTTCAGACCGGAACGGGTGGACCGGACGGCGATCTTCGTACGGTGACCTGCCTCACGGGCGATCGCGGCGATCTCCACGGAGCCGTCGGCGATCTCGGGCACCTCCAGGGCGAACAGCTTCTTCACCAGGTTGGGGTGCGTGCGCGAGAGGGTCACGGAGGGGCCCCGGACGCCCTTGGCCACCCGGACGACGTACGAGCGCAGCCGCGTGCCGTGCGGGTAGGTCTCGCCGGGGACCTGCTCCTGCACCGGCAGGATGGCCTCCAGCTTGCCGATGTCGACCAGCACGTTCTTGGGGTCGCGGCCCTGCTGGACCACGCCCGTGACGATGTCGCCCTCGCGGCCGGCGTACTCGCCGAGCGTCGCGTCGTCCTCGGCGTCGCGCAGGCGCTGCAGGATGACCTGTTTGGCCGTGGTGGCGGCGATACGGCCGAAGCCGGACGGGGTGTCGTCGAACTCGCGGGGCTCCTGGCCCTCCTCGAGGTCCTCGGGGTCCTCCTTCGCCCACACGGTCACATGTCCGGTCTCCCGGTTGAGCTCCACTCGCGCGTGCCGGCGGCTTCCCTCGGTGCGGTGGTAGGCGATGAGGAGGGCCGACTCGATCGCCTCGACCAGCAGGTCGAAGGAGATCTCCTTCTCCCGTACCAAGCCCCGCAGGGCGCTCATGTCGATGTCCACGGCTACGCCTCCTCTTCCTTCGTGTCGTCGTTGTCGTCCTTCTTGTCGGACGCGTCGTCCTTGCGGTTGAACTCGACCTGGACGCGCGCCCTGGCGATGTCGTCGAAGGCGAGTCTGCGCGCGGTGGCCTTGCGGCCCTTCACTCCGGGCACTTCGAGATCGAGTCCCTCGTCGTCGGCCCTGAGGATCCTGGCGACCAGTTCGCCGCCCTCGGCGAGCTGGAACCGCACCAGGCGGCCGGTGGCGCGCACGTAATGGCGGTGCTCGGTGAGGAGGCGCTCCGCGCCCGGGGTGCCGACCTCGAGGGTGTACTCGGCGCTCCCCATCGCGTCCGTCTCGTCGAGCTTCGCCGAGAGCGCGCGGCTCACATCGGCGATCCGGTCGAGGTCCGCACCGGTGTCGGAGTCGACGACGACGCGCAGCACACGCCTGCGGCCGACCGAGTCCACAGCGATCTCTTCGAGATCCAGGCCCTGAGAGCTGACGAGCGGTTCCAGAAGTTCTCGAAGCCTCTCGCTCTGGGTGGTGCTCATCCGGGTGACTCCTCGGCCGCGTGTGCTGTTGTGGGACGGTGCGCGTGTCTGCACAAAGGGTATCCGGTCGCGGGGGGTGGTGCCGTACACCCCGGCTCACACGGAGGGTGCCGCTGATCGCCGCGGGGGCGGCTCCCGGGTACCGTGATCGCGGGCCAGCGGCCCGCTTCGCTTCGTCGCCCCGTTCGTACGAGCCCCCGAGGACGTCTGCCGTGCCGTTCCCCTCGTCTCCGCGCGCCCGTTCGGGGCCGCACAGAAGGAGCCTACTCGCCGTCGCCCCGGCGGCCCTGCTGGTGGCGGGCTGTTCCGCCGGCTCGGACCAGTCCGGCACGGCCGACGGCGGCCGTCCCTCCGCCGCCGACCGGGCACGCGCGCGTGCGGCCCGGGACAGTGCGGCGCTGGCCGCGCGGTACGAGGCGGTCGCCGCCGCGCATCCGAAGCTGGCGGAGCGGCTGCGTCCGCTGCGTGCGGAGGTGCTGCGGCACGCGGAGGCGTTCGGAAATACGGCGTCTTCGTCTTCACCTTCGCCGTCCGGTTCCGGCGCGGCGGCCGCGGCTCCCCCTCCCCCGGTACCCGCGAAGCAGAAGGACGCCCTGGCGGAACTGGCCGCCGCCGAGCGGGAGCTCGCCGGCCGGCGGGCGGAGGCGCTGCTGGACGCGCCGGGTGAGCTGGCCCGGCTGCTGGCCTCGGTGGCGGCGGCGGGAGCGGCCCATGTGTATCTGCTGACGGAGGCGAAACGGTGAACCAGGCGCGCGAGGCGGAGGACAAGGAGCTTCTGCGGGCTCTCCAGGCGGCGCTGGCCGCGGAGCACGCGGCGGTGTACGGCTATGGGGTGGTCGGCGGGCGGATCGGCAAGAAGCGGCGCACCGAGGCACGCACGGCGTACGACGCGCACCGGTCGCGCAGGGACGCACTGGTGCGCGCGGTGAAGGACGCGGGCGGCGCGCCCGTCGCCGCCGCGGCGGGATACGCGCTGCCGTTCCCGGTGCCGGACGCGGCCGCGGCGGTCCGGCTGGCGGCCGAGCTGGAGGACCGGGTGGCCGGGGTGTACGCCGACCTGGTGCGCGCGAGCACCGGTGAGCGGCGCCGGGGGGCCGCCGAGGCGATGCGGGAGGCGGCGGTGCGGTCGGTGCGCTGGAGTGGGGAGAGCGTAGCCTTCCCTGGGCTCGCCGAGCGGGGCGCCACGGCTTCACGGACCCCGGCGCCGACCGCGTGACGTGACACGGGCACGGCGTGGGGGCGGCAGGCACCGCGTACAGCAGGAAGGGAACAACTCGCGCATGGTTTTCGAACCGCCGCAGCGTCTGGTGAGGGCGCTCGGTGAGACGGCGCCCGAGGGTGACGACTGGCTGGAGAAGCTGCCGGAGACGGCGCACGAGGCCGTCGCACAGCGCGAGTTGACGGTGGAGCGGGTGCAGGTGCCGGGCGGGCGCAGCAGCCTGGTCGTGCTGGTGCGGACGGCCGACGGCACACCCGCCGTGCTGAAGCTGGCGCCGCGCCGGGCCCGCCCGGAGCGCGAACGAGCCGCGCTGGCGCACTGGGGTGGGCGGGGGGCGGTCCGGCTGCTGGAGCCGACGTCGGCCGCGGCCGAGGGGGTGCTGCTGCTGGAGCGGCTCCATCCGGACGTGTCGGTGCGGTCGCTGCCGGAGGCGAAGGCGCTGCTGGAGGCGGCGGGGACGCTGCGCCGGCTGTGGGTGGACCCGCCGGAGGGGCACGGCTTCGAGACGGTGGCCGAGCGCACGGAGCGGCAGGCGCGGGCGATGCGGGCGAGCGCGGCGGCCGACCCGGAGGTGGCTCCGCTGGTGGAGGCGGCACTGGCGGTGCGTGAGGAACTGCTGGCGGCTCCGCCGGAGCACCGGCTGCTGCACGGGACGTTCCGGCAGAGCAAGGTACTGTCCGGGGAGCGCAGTCCGTGGCTGGCGGTGGGACCGGACCCGGTGGTCGGCGAGCACGCGTTCGACCTGGCCCGGCTGGTCCGCGACCGGGTGGAGGACCTCATCGCCCAGGCGTCCGGCGCCGCGACGACGCGCCGCCGGGTGAAGCGCCTGGCGGAGTCCCTGGAGGTTGACCGCGAACGCCTGCGCGGCTGGACCCTGTTCCGCGCGGTGGAATCGGGAGTACGGGCCCGCCGCGTGGGCCGCGAACAGGACGCGGAACTCCTGCTGGAGTTCGCAAGCTGGCTATAAGGCTCCGCCTCAGCCGGGGGGTGGCGGCAGCCTTGCCTCTGGGTGTACCCCACGCCCCCTTCCGCTGCAGCCGCACCGTGGGACACCCCGCAAGCCCCCGCGCTGCAACCGCGAGCAGTCGTGCCAAGGCACGGCACGGCACTTGCAAACCGACTGCGGGCAGTCGTGCCGCAGGGCGGCACGGGTGGGCGCGGCGGCAACCGGCGAATGCCGGGCTGTGCAACCCGTCCCGGCCCAGACCCACGCGTCGGTGTCAGATCTGCGCCTGGGTCCCTGCGGGGCCTGGTTCTGCCGACGTCGGCTCGTGAGCAGCAGGGCGTTTGGCGCGGGCCGGGGGGTGGCACAGCCCGGCGCTTGCGGGGTGCCGCCTGCGCCCACCCGTGCCGCCCCAGCGGCACGACTGCCCGCAGCTACGGCGGTGCGGCTGCGGCTGCGGCTGCGGCTGCGGCTGCGGCTGCGGCTGCGGCTGCGGCTGCGGCTGCGGGCAGGTTGGCTGAGGAGGGCCTCAGGCCGTGAGGCGGGTGACGGCCTCGTCGATGGTGAGTTCCTCGCGTTCGCCGGTGCGGCGGTCCTTGAGTTCGACGATGCCCTCGCCGGCGCGGCGGCCCGCGACCAGGATCCGGGGGACCCCGATCAGCTCCGAGTCGGTGAACTTCACGCCCGGCGAGACGCCCGCGCGGTCGTCGACCAGGACGCGGACGCCGGCGGCGGACAGCTTCTCGGAGACGTCGAGGGCGACCTCCGTCTGCAGGGCCTTGCCCGCGGCGACCACGTGGACGTCGGCCGGGGCGACCTCCGCGGGCCAGCACAGGCCCTTGTCGTCGGCGGTCTGCTCGGCAAGGGCGGCCACCGCACGGGAGACGCCGATGCCGTACGAGCCCATGGTCACGCGGACCGGCTTGCCGTTCTGGCCGAGGACGTCGAGCTTGAGGGCGTCGGCGTACTTGCGGCCCAGCTGAAAGATGTGGCCGATCTCGATGGCGCGGTCCAGGCGCAGGCCGGTGCCGCACTTGGGGCAGGGGTCGCCCTCCTGCACCACCACGACGTCCACGTACGCGTCGACCTCGAAGTCGCGCCCGGCGACGACGTTCTTCGCGTGCGTGTCGGTCTTGTTGGCGCCCGTGATCCAGGCGGTGCCGGGCGCGACACGCGGGTCGGCCAGGTACGTCACCTTGCCGAGGCCCTGCGGTCCGACGTAGCCGCGCACCAGGTCGGGGCGGGCGATGAAGTCGGCCTCGGTGACCAGCTCCACCGCAGCCGGGGCGAAGTGCGCCTCGACCTTGTCCATGTCGACCTCGCGGTCACCGGGCACGCCCACGGCGACGATCTCGCCGTCGACCTTGATCAGCAGGTTCTTCAGCGTCGCCGAGGCGGGAACGCCCAGCGAGGCGGCGAGCGTCTCGATGGTCGGGGTGTCGGGGGTGGGGATGTCCTCCGCGGCCGGGACACCGGTGGCGTCGACCGGCTTCGGCTCGTAGGTGATCGCCTCGGTGTTGGCGGCGAAGTCGCAGTTCGGGCAGTCCGCGAAGGTGTCCTCGCCGGCCTCGGCCGGGGCGAGGAACTCCTCCGACTTGGAGCCGCCCATGGCGCCCGCGGTGGCCGCGCAGATCCGGTAGTCGAGGCCGAGGCGCTCGAAGATCCTCTGGTACGCCTGGCGGTGCAGGGCGTAGGACTGCGCGAGGCCCTCGTCGTCCAGGTCGAAGGAGTAGGAGTCCTTCATCAGGAACTCGCGGCCGCGCAGGATGCCGGCCCGCGGGCGGGCCTCGTCCCGGAACTTGGACTGGATCTGGTAGAGGATCACCGGCAGGTCCTTGTAGGAGGACGCCTGGTCCTTCACCATCAGGGTGAAGATCTCCTCGTGGGTGGGGCCGAGGAGGTAGTCGCCGCCCTTGCGGTCCTGGAGGCGGAACAGCTCGGGGCCGTACTCGTCCCAGCGGCCGGTGGCGTCGTAGGGCTCACGGGGCAGCAGTGCGGGGAGCAGCACCTCCTGGGCGCCGATGGCGTCCATCTCCTCGCGGACGATCCGCTCGACGTTGGCGAGGACCTTCTTGCCGAGGGGCAGCCACGTCCAGATGCCGGCGGCGGTACGGCGCACATAGGCGGCGCGGACCAGCAGCTTGTGGCTGAGGACCTCGGCGTCCGCCGGGTCGTCGCGCAGCGTCTTCGCCATCAACTGGGACATGCGCTGGACCGGTGCGTTCGCCATGGTTCTCGTACTCCTGCTGCGTCTGGGTGATGCAAGGAGGTTAGCCGGGCGGGCGGGGGCGGCGGAAATCGATTGTCCCTATCGGCGCAGGAGGGGCAACGGGGCGCCCATCACGGCGTACGGCATGGGAGCGCTGGGGAAGTGGACCTGGCGGGCGAGATCCCGGTAGCCGAGCGAGCGGTACAGATGGCGGGCGGGGCTGTCGGTGTCGATCGCGGAGAGGATCGAGCGGGGCTGTTCGGCGCCGTCGGTGATCGTGGTGATCAGGGCGCGGCCGATGCCGTGCTTCTGGTGCCGGGGGTGGACGTGCAGTTCGGTGATGACGAAGGAGTCGTCGAGCCAGTCGTCGTGGCGCTGGGCGCGCAGATAGGGCTCGACGACGGTGGACCACCAGTGGGTGCGGTCGTTGGGCATGCCGTAGACGAAGCCGACCAGGCGGCCCCGGATGGTGGCGCCGAAGGCCCGGGCGCCGGGGAAGGTCATGTGGCGGAGCACGATCTGCCGGCGCACCGCCACCTCGTCGGGTCCGAGGCCGAACGCCACCGCCTGTACCGCCAGCGCCTCGTCGACGTGGCGGGGGAGGTCGAGGGGGCCGATCACGATGTCGTCGGGCTGGGAACGGCCGTGACCGGGAAAGCGCAGCATGCCGGGGAGACTACAGGGCGGTGCCGGTCAGAACAGCACGCTCATGAAGGCCCCGACTTCGTGGAAGCCGACCCTCTCGTACGTCCTGCGGGCGGGGAGGTTGAAGTCGTTGACGTAGAGGCTGACCACGGGGGCGATGTCCGCCAGGGCGTAGCGCAGGACGGCCGCCATGCCGGGGGCGGCGATGCCCTTGCCCCGGTGTTCGGGGGCGACCCAGACGCCCTGGATCTGGCAGGCACGGTCGGTCGCGGCGCCGATCTCGGCCTTGAAGACGACCTTGCCGTCGTCGTCGAAGCGGGCGAACGAGCGTCCGGCGCCCACGAGTTCGGCGACCCGGGCCTGGTAGAGCAGTCCTCCGTCGCCGGCCAGCGGGGAGACGCCGACCTCCTCGGTGAACATCGCCACACAGGCCGGCATGATCGTCTCGAGTTCGTCCTTGCGGACGCGGCGCACATACGGGTCCGGGGCGACGGTGTCGGGCAGGCGGTCGGTGACCATGAGCGGCTGGTGGGCGCGGACCTCGCGGGCCGGGCCCCACTGGGGTTCGAGCAGCCGCCACAGGCCGGAGGTGGGGCCGGCCGGGCCGACTATGGAGGAGCAGCGGCGGCCGGCCCGCCGGGCGCGGTCGGCGAAGGCACGCACGGCCCGGGGGGTGGCGCAGACGGGCACCAGGTTGGCTCCCGCGTAGCACAGGGACGTCAGGACGCCGCCCTCGTACCAGCCCCACATCTCGCCGCCCAGCCGCCAGGGGTCGAGGCCGGCGATCCGGACCCGTGCCGTCACAAAGGCGTTCGCGACCGGCTCGCGGTCGAGTACGGCGAGCGCGGCATCCAGGTCGCTCGGTTCGAGGACCCGGGAAGTCGTCTGCGTCAACAAATGCGGGGGCCTCACACAAAGGGGTCTGCCTGATTTCCGCACTGTACCTGCGGAGCCCCGGTGGTGGCGCCCCCGGTCCGGCCCGTCCGGACGCCGGACGGGCCGGGTCGTCCCGTCCGGTTCCCGGGGCGTTCCGTCAGCCGGCGACCGCGACCTGGGGCTCGCCGGAGGTCACGCCGTCCTTCTCCATCTGCTCGGCGATCTTCATCGCCTCCTCGATCAGCGTCTCCACGATCTTCGACTCGGGGACGGTCTTGATGACCTCGCCCTTCACGAAGATCTGGCCCTTGCCGTTGCCGGAGGCGACGCCGAGGTCGGCCTCGCGGGCCTCGCCGGGGCCGTTGACGACGCAGCCCATGACGGCGACGCGCAGCGGGACGTCCATGCCGGTGAGGCCGGCGGTGACCTCCTCGGCGAGCTTGTACACATCGACCTGGGCGCGGCCACAGGAGGGGCAGGAGACGATCTCCAGGCCGCGCTGGCGCAGGTTGAGCGACTCCAGGATCTGGATGCCGACCTTGATCTCCTCGACCGGCGGGGCGGACAGGGAGACGCGGATGGTGTCGCCGATGCCCTGGGAGAGCAGCGCGCCGAAGGCGACGGCCGACTTGATGGTGCCCTGGAAGGCGGGGCCGGCCTCGGTGACGCCGAGGTGCAGCGGGTAGTCGCAGCGCTCGGCGAGCTGGCGGTAGGCCTCGACCATGACGACCGGGTCGTTGTGCTTGACGGAGATCTTGATGTCCCGGAAGTCGTGCTCCTCGAAGAGGGACGCCTCCCACAGGGCGGACTCCGCCAGCGCCTCGGGGGTGGCCTTGCCGTACTTCTGGAGCAGGCGCCGGTCCAGCGAGCCGGCGTTCACGCCGATGCGGATCGGGGTGCCGTGGTCCCTGGCCGCCTTGGCGATCTCCTTGACCTGGTCGTCGAACTTCTTGATGTTGCCCGGGTTCACGCGGACCGCCGCACAGCCCGCCTCGATCGCGGCGAAGACGTACTTGGGCTGGAAGTGGATGTCGGCGATGACCGGGATCTGCGACTTCTTCGCGATCACGGGGAGGGCGTCGGCGTCGTCCTGGGTGGGGCAGGCCACACGGACGATCTGGCAGCCGGACGCGGTCAGCTCGGCGATCTGCTGGAGGGTCGCCCCGATGTCGGAGGTGCGCGTGGTCGTCATCGACTGCACGGAGACGGGGGCGTCGCCGCCGACGGCCACCGGCCCGACCTGGATCTGCCGGCTCTTCCGGCGCTCGGCGAGCCTGGTCGGAACGGACGGCATGCCGAGAGAAATCGCAGTCATCTGCTGTGCAACCCCAAGTCGTGGATCAAGGTCCGGCTCCCCGTGAGCAGCGGGCTCCGGGCTTCGAGATTACGGCAAGGGCCAACGCCCGAGCACATCGCGTCGGTAAACCCACCCAAAGGACGACGGCCCGGAACGAAACGGTTCCGGGCCGTCGTGAAACGGCGGGTTCGGAAGCGGGGAGCGCTACGAGATCCGTACCGGGTTCACCACGTCCGCGATGAGGACGAGGAGGGTGAAGCAGACGAAGATCCCGGCCACCACGTAGGCCACCGGCATCAGTTTCGCCACGTCGAACGGCCCGGGGTCGGGCCTGCGCAGCACTCTGGCGAGGTTGCGGCGCAGCGACTCCCACAGGGCTCCCGCGATGTGTCCGCCGTCGAGCGGCAGCAGCGGCAGCATGTTGAACAGGAACAGGGAGAGGTTGAAGCCCGCGAGCAGCATCACGAACATGGCGAGCTGCTGCGAGGCCGGGATGTCGAGGGTGGCGATCTCACCGCCGACCCGGGCCGCGCCGACGACGCCCATCGGGGAGTCGGGTTCGCGCGGGCCGTCCCCGAAGGCGGCGTCCCACAGGGCGGGGACCTTGGAGGGCAGGGCGGCGAGGGAGTCGACGGCGTCGCCGACCCGGTCGGTCATCCAGGTCACGGAGTCGCCGAAGTCCTGTTTGACGACGCCGGTGGCGGCGCTGAAGCCGAGGAAGCCGGCCTTGACGTACTCGCCCTCGACGTAGGCGCCGTTGCCGTCCTTCTTGGCGACCATATTGGTGGCGATCTTCGCCTGGAGGGTGACCTCCTGGCCGTCGCGCTCGACGACGATCGGCACGCTCTTGCCCGCACTGTCGCGGATGAGGTCGGAGAGGGTGGCCCAGTCGTCGGTGCGGACTCCGGCGAAGGCGACGATCTTGTCCTCGGCCTTCATTCCGGCGGCCGCGGCCGGGGACCGGGGGTCCGACGCCTTGCACTCGTCGCGGTTCTCGGTCTGTGAGATCACACACTGCGAGACCGAGCCCACGGTGGTGGTCTGCTGCTGGATGCCGAAGCCCATCAGCACGATGAGGAACAGCACGACCGCGAGGATCAGGTTCATGAACGGGCCCGCGAACATCACGACGACCCGTTTCCACGGCTTGCGCGTGTAGAACAGGCGCTTCTCGTCGCCGGGTTTCAGCTCCTCGAAGGCGGCGGAGCGGGCGTCCTCGATCATGCCGCGCCACGGTGAGGTGGAGCGGGCCTCGAGCCGGCCGTCCGGGCCGGGCGGGAACATGCCGATCATGCGGATGTAACCGCCGAACGGGATCGCCTTGACGCCGTACTCGGTCTCCCCCCGGTTCCGCGACCAGAGGGTCGGGCCGAAGCCGACCATGTACTGCGGCACACGGATGCCGAACATCTTGGCGGTGGAGAGGTGTCCCAGCTCGTGCCAGGCGATCGAGAACAGCAGGCCGGCCGCGAAGACGACTATGCCGAGGATGAACATCAGGGTCGTCATGCACGCGCCTCCGCGCTCGCCGTCCGGACTGTCAGTTCCCGGGCTCTCTCGCGGGCCCAGGTCTCCGCTTCGAGGACGTCCGGCACGGTCAGTGAGGTTCCCGTCGCCGGGGTGCCGTGTTCCTCGACCACCCGGGTGACCGTCTCCATGATCCCGTTGAACGGCAGTGCGCCGGCGCGAAAGGCCTCGACGCACTCCTCGTTCGCGGCATTGAACACCGCCGGCGCGGTTCCCGCGAGCTCGCCGACGTGCCGGGCGAGGTCGACCGAGGGGAAGGCCTCGGTGTCGAGGGGGAAGAACTCCCAGGTGGACGCCTTGCTCCAGTCGAAGACCGGGGCGGCGTCGGGGACCCTTTCGGGCCAGCCGAGGCCGATGGCGATGGGCCCGCGCATATCGGGGGGCGTCGCCTGGGCCAGTGTCGATCCGTCCGTGAACTCAACCATCGAGTGGACATACGACTGCGGGTGCACGACGACCTCAATGCGGTCGAAGGGAATGTCGTACAGCAGGTGTGCCTCGATGACCTCCAGGCCCTTGTTGACGAGGGTCGCGGAGTTGATCGTGATGACCGGGCCCATGGCCCAGGTGGGGTGGGCGAGGGCGTCCTCGACGGTGACGTCCGCCAGCTGCTCCTTGGTGCGCCCGCGGAAGGGGCCGCCCGAGGCGGTGATGACGAGCTTGCGCACATCGGCGCGGGTGCCGGCGGCCAGCGCCTGGAAGAGGGCGGCGTGCTCGGAGTCGACCGGGATGATCTGCCCCGGCCCGGCGAGCGCCTTGACCAGCGGGCCGCCGACGATGAGCGACTCCTTGTTGGCGAGTGCGAGGGTGCGGCCCGCCTCCAGGGCGGCGAGGGTCGGGGCGAGCCCGATGGAGCCGGTGATGCCGTTGAGGACGGTGTGGCAGTCGGAGGCGGCGACCTGGGTGGCCGCGTCGGGCCCGGCCAGGATCTCGGGCAGCAGCTCCCCCGCGTCGTACTGCGCGGACAGCGCCTCGCGCAGCGCCGGTACGACGTCCTCGCGGGCGACGGCGACCGTGCGCACCCGCAGCAGGCGGGCCTGCTCGGCGAGGAGGGCGACCCGGCCGCCGTTGGCGGACAGGGCGGTGACCCGGAAGCGGTCGGGGTTGCGCAGTACGAGGTCGATGGCCTGGGTGCCGATCGACCCGGTGGAGCCGAGGATCACCACGTCCTTCGGGCCGTCTCCCACCAGGGGGTCGTACACCAGGTGCGGATCGGCGAGCGGGGCTGGAGCGTCGGTCATGGACCCATTGTGTCGGGTCGCACCGGCCGCCGGGGCCCCGCCCCGGCGCCGGGACGTGTGTTCTTGGGTGCACGGGGGCGTGACCGGGACCGGCCGCGCCCCCGCGTCCCGGCGGGTCAGCGGATCGGACGGTGCACGTTCTCCCGCTGCGACGGTCCCGGGGTGGCGTCGGCGATCCACGGGCCGTCGTCCGAGGGGTCGATGACGCCCTGCTCGAGCCACGCGTAGGTGCCGGAGAGCACGCCCTTGACGACCTTGCGGTCGAGGTCGTCGGTGTTGCTCCACAGCCGGCCGAAGAGCTCCTCGACGCGGATGCGGGCCTGGCGGCAGAAGGCGTCGGCGAGCTGGTAGGCCTCGCGGCCGTGGTCGCCGCGGCCACGCAGCAGTTCGGCGCGGACGCAGGCGGCGCTCATGGCGAACAGTTCGGCGGCGATGTCGACGATCCGGCCGAGGAAGCCCTGCTTGGTCTCCATCTTCCCCTGCCAGCGGGACATGGCGTAGAAGGTGGAGCGGGCCAGCTTGCGCGAGGTGCGTTCGACGTAGCGCAGATGCGGGGACAGGTCGACGCCGTGCGTGAACTCGCGGTAGGAGCCGGGAAGCTGTCCAGGTCCGGCGACGAGCTTCGGCAGCCACTTGGCGTAGAACACGCCCGCGTTGGCGCCCGCCCTCGCCTTGTCGCCGAGGGACTTCTCCGGGTCGATCAGGTCGCCGGCGACCGAGAGGTGGGCGTCGACGGCCTCGCGCGCGATCAGCAGGTGCATGATCTCGGTGGAGCCCTCGAAGATCCGGTTGATGCGCAGGTCGCGCAGGATCTGTTCGGCGGGGACCGCGCGTTCGCCGCGCGCGCGGAGGGAGTCGGCGGTCTCGAAGCCGCGTCCGCCGCGGATCTGCACCAGTTCGTCGGCCATCTGCCAGGCCATCTCGGAGCCGTACAGCTTGGCGAGGGCGGCCTCGATGCGGATGTCGTTGCGGTCCTCGTCGGCCATCTGGGAGGACAGGTCGAGTAGGGCCTCCAGGGCGAAGGTGGTCGCCGCGATGAACGCGATCTTGGAGCCGACGGCCTCGTGCAGCGCCACCGGCTTGCCCCACTGCTCACGCGCCGCCGACCACTCGCGCGCGATCTTCAGGCACCACTTGCCGGAGCCGACGCACATGGCGGGCAGCGACAGCCGTCCGGTGTTGAGCGTGGTGAGGGCGATCTTGAGCCCCTGGCCCTCCTCGCCGATGCGGTGGGCGGCCGGGACGCGGACCCGGTGGAAGCGGGTGACGCCGTTCTCGAGGCCGCGCAGGCCCATGAAGGCGTTGCGGTTCTCGACGGTGACGCCCTCGGAGGAGGACTCCACGACGAACGCGGTGATGCCGCCCCGGTGGCCCTCGGACTTCGGGACCCGCGCCATGACCACGAGCAGGTCGGCGACCACGCCGTTGGTGGTCCACAGCTTCACGCCGTCGAGGACGTAGTCGTCGCCGTCGGGGACGGCGGTGGTGGCCAGCCGGGCGGGGTCGGAGCCCACGTCCGGCTCGGTGAGCAGGAAGGCGGAGATGTCGGTGCGGGCGCAGCGCGGGAGGAACGTCTCCTTCTGCTCCCGGGTGCCGAAGATCTTCAGTGGCTGCGGAACGCCGATGGACTGGTGGGCGGAGAGCAGCGCGCCGATCGCGGGGTTGGCGGAGCCGACCAGGGCGAGGGCCTTGTTGTAGTAGACCTGGGTGAGGCCGAGGCCGCCGTACTTGGTGTCGATCTTCATGCCGAAGGCGCCGAGCTCCTTGAGCCCGGTGATCACCTCGTCGGGGATGCGCGCCTCGCGTTCGATCGTGGCTCCGTCGATCTTCGTCTCGCAGAAGTCGCGGAGCTTGGCGAGGAACTCCTCACCGCGCTGGACGTCCTCGTCCGCGGGGAGGGGATGGGGGTGGATCAGGTCGAGCCGGAAGCGGCCGAGGAACAGTTCCTTGGCGAAGCTGGGCTTGCGCCAGTCCTGCTCCCGGGCGGCCTCCGCGACCTGACGGGCCTCCCGTTCGGTGACCGTGGGCCGAGACGGGGACGGGGGTGACTCGGATACTGCGGACATGAGGCTCACCTCGCCGCGAATAGGTGGGAGTCCTTCGTTACTGACGGGTGCTACTCGTTCGTATCTACCCGATTCGTAGCGGCCCCACCACCCTTTGTGCGTCCGTTCGGGCGATACGCCGCTTCCGGCGCGGTCCCTTCCTGAGCCCGGCGTAGGCGCAAGTCGTGCACGCCGGCGACGGCGGCGAAGGGCGCGCGGAGCGCGGTGTAGTCGTAGGGACCCGATGTGGGCACCTCCGGTGACAGCGCGGCCGGCGGCACGACGAGGGGCCCGGCACCGAGAACATCGGTGCCGGGCCCCTTCGCGTCGGACTGGACGGTCCCGTCCGCCTAGAGTGCGAGACCGGTGAGGACCAGCACGCGCTCGTAGGTGTAGTCGTCCATCGCGTACCGCACGCCCTCGCGGCCCACGCCGGACTGCTTGGCGCCGCCGTAGGGCATCTGGTCGGCACGGTAGGAGGGCACGTCGCCGATCACCACGCCGCCGACCTCCAGGGCGCGGTGGGCCCGGAAGGCGGTCTGCAGGTCGTGGGTGAACACACCCGCCTGGAGGCCGTACTTGGAGTCGTTGACGGCGGCGAAGGCCTCGGCCTCGCCGTCCACCTTCTGCACGGTCAGGACGGGCCCGAAGATCTCCTCGCAGGCAATCGTCGCATCGGCCGGTACGTCGGTGAGCACGGTCGGCGCGTAGGAGGCGCCGTCGCGCTTGCCGCCGGTGAGGAGGGTGGCGCCCGCGTCCACGGCCTCCTGCACCCACGCCTCGACGCGCTGCGCGGCCTCCTCGCTGACCAGCGGGCCGACGTCGGTGGCGTCGTCGTTCGGGTCGCCGGTGACCTGCGCCTCGACGGCGGCGACGATGCGCGGCAGCAGCCGGTCGTACACGGACGCGTCGGCGATCACCCGCTGCACCGAGATGCAGGACTGGCCGCCCTGGTAGTTGGAGAAGGTGGCGATGCGCTGCGCGGCCCGGTCGAGGTCCTCGTCGCTCGCGAAGTCGGCGAGGACGACGGCCGCGCCGTTGCCGCCCAGTTCCAGGGTGCAGTGCTTGCGCGGCACCGAGTCCATGATGGCGTAGCCGACCTTCTCCGAGCCGGTGAAGGAGATCACCGGCAGCCGCTCGTCCTGGACGAGGGCGGGCATGCGGTCGTTGGGGACCGGGAGGATGCTCCAGGAACCGGCGGGCAGCTCGGTCTCGGCGAGCAGCTCGCCGAGGATCAGCCCGGACAGGGGTGTGGCGGGCGCCGGCTTCAGGACGATCGGGGCACCGGCGGCGATCGCCGGGGCGATCTTGTGGGCGCACAGGTTGAGCGGGAAGTTGAACGGCGCGATGCCGAGGACGACACCCTTGGGGAAGCGGCGCGTGATCGCCAGCCGGCCCTGGCCGCCGGCGTCGGTGTCCAGACGCTGCGCCTCGCCGCCGTTGAAGCGCCGGGCCTCCTCGGACGCGAAGCGGAACACGGAGACGGCACGGCCGACCTCACCGCGGGCCCACTTGATCGGCTTGCCGTTCTCGGCGGAGATCAGCCGGGCGATCTCCTCGGTGCGCTCGACGAGGCGCCGACTCACGTGGTCCAGTGCGGCGGCGCGGACGTGGGCGGGGGTGGCGGCGAACTCGTCCCGTACGGCGTACGCGGCGGCCACGGCCTCCTCGATCTGGGCGTCGGTCGGCACGCTCACCGTGCCGACCACCCGGCCGTCCCAGGGGGAGGTGACGTCGAAGGCGGCCTCGCCGGTGGCCTGGCGGCCGGCGAGCCAGAAGGCGTGGGTGGAAGTCATATGGAGTCCCGGCCCTTCCGCGTAGGGGTGTCCATGGGTTTCTGGGTCCCACGGTAGGGGCGCGCCGCCCGGCGGGGGTTTGTCCGGCACGTACGGGTGCCGGACGGCAGTGTGCCGCATCGGCGCAAACAACCGGCCCGCGCCGGTCAGCCGCCTTCCTCCGCGGTCGGATCGGACGCGTGAACTGGGCGGGAGCGCCGCCCGCGGCCTCGGACGGGGGACAGGCTCGGCGCCGGTGCTGTTCAGCCGCCGCTCAGCCGTTCTCGGATGCCGTGGCCTTCAGGGCGAGCCACAGTTCCATGCGGACGTCCGGGTCGTCGAGGGAGCGGCCGAGGATCTCCTCGACGCGGCGCATCCGGTACCGCAGGGTGTGGCGGTGGACGCCGAGCTCGGCCGCTGCCGCGTCCCACTGGCCGTGCCGGGAGAGCCAGGCGCGCAGGGAGGCGACGAGGTCGCCGCGGCCGGTGGCGTCGTGTTCGTGCAGCGCGCGCAGCAGCCCGTCGGCGAACGCCCGCACCGCGTCGTCGGCGAGCAGCGGCAGCACGGATCCGGCGGCCATGTGCTCGTGCTCGACCAGGATCCGGCCCCGCCGCCGGGCCACCGAGAGCGCCTGTTCGGCCTGCTTGTAGGCGGCGGACGCGGCGATCGGCCCGGCGGGCGCGGACATGCCGATCACCAGGCCGTCGTCATCGGCCTTGCGGGCCGCCTCCCGCGCGGCGGCGTGGTCGCAGCAGGCGGCCACGGCGGCACCGCCGTCGGCGGCCAGCACGACCAGCCGGTCCCCCTCCGGCACGATCAGAACGGCCTCGCCGGAGCGGGCGGCGGCGGCCTCGGCGGTCTCGGCGAGGGTCCCGAGTGCCTCGCCGCCCGCCTCCCCGCCGCCGACGGCGACGATGATCCGGAAGGGCGCGTCGAGGAGGCCGCCGTACAGGTCTCCGGCCACCGCGCGGGCGTGGTCCGGCTCCCCGGCGAGCAGCATCCGCAGGACGGCGGCGCCGATCCGCTGCTCGGCGGCGTGCAGGGAGCGGGAGCGTTCGGTGGTGAGGGTGAGCAGGGCGATGGCGGAGTGGACGGCGTATCGCTCGGCGGTGCCGAGGGGCGCCGCCGTGCCGACGGCGAGCGCCGCGCGGGGGCGCCGGCCGGTGCCGAGGGAGTGCAGTTCGACCCGGTCCTCGTTCTCCGGGCCGGCCACGACCGAGGAGGCGGGCGCGGGACGCTCCCGCAGCCGGGTCACGTCCGGCGTGAGCCGCGCGGCACGCCGGACGGCCCAGTCCGGTGCCGTGGCGACGACGGCGCCCGACGCGTCGTAGAGCGCGGCCCAACCGTCGACCTGCCCGGCGAGCGCGGCCAGCAGCCCCTCCGGGCCTGCGGTCAGCGTCTGCTTGGTCAGTTCCCGCTGGGCGGCGAACCCCGCGGTCACCGCGCGGTACTGGTCGGCGGCGATGGCGGCGGAGACCGCCTTGCTGATCGCGAGGAAGGGGGTGCGGCGCGGCACCTCCAGCAGCGGCAGGCCCTCCTCCCGCGCGGCGTCGACGAGGGCGTCGGGAATGTCCTCGTAGTGGACGCCGACGGCGAATCCGAGCCCGACGACGCCCGCCCCCACCAGCCGCTTCACATAGCGGCGCATGGCTTCCCGGTCCTCCGCGTCGAGTTTGAGCGCGGTGATGAGCAGCAGCTCCCCGCCTTCCATGTACGGCACGGGGTCGGCGAGTTCGCTGGCGTGCGCCCAGCGGACGGGCGCGTCGAGGTGGTCCTCGCCCGCGCGCACGGTCAGCTTGAGCGCGGAGTGATGGACGAGCGAGGCGAGCGTCGGGGGCATCGGGGCCTTGAGCCTTCGGGTCTGCGGCGGGTGTGTGAGAACGTGGTGATCTTTTGGCCGCGGCGTATGAACGGCCTGTGTCGATTCTGCCTCACCGTACGGTCGCCGGCTGCCCCGACGGGTGGCTCACCCCCGCAGGTCCACGAGCATCGGGGGCGCGTGCTCTCCCTCGACGGTCGTCAGCGACAGCACCGCGTGCCCGGGCGGCACCGCGTGGGCCAGCTCGGAGGCGGACCAGCGCTCCCGCTCGACCCGGCGGGAGGTGACCGCTTCCGTCGTCACGTCCTTGCCCGTCAGCCGCTTGCGCACCGCGTGAATGAACCGCGTCATCGGCTGGTCGGCGAAGACGGTGTGCCTGGCGACCTCCGTCGTCTCCACCCACTCGGTGCCCCAGGCCTGCGCGAACCGGCTGCCGTCCCAGGTGGTGACACCGCAGAACGCCATACGGCAGCCCACCGCCCCATAGAGCGGGCCGTGCAGCGCCTCGGGAACGTCGCCGATGGTGCGCAGGGCGAGCAGCACGCCCGCGTTCTGCGCACGCAGCCGCTGGATGCGGCGCACCGACTCCGCGGTGACCGTGCCGGTCGCGTCGTCCAGGACCAGGCCGGCGAAGTGCGCGCGTCCACCCGCTCGGACGACAGCGTGGAACTGTGCGAGCACCAGCCGCGTGATCAGCCGGCCGGCCTCCTCGTGACCGTGCGCGGGCAGGTCGATCCGTACCCGCAGGGGGTGGTGGGCGATGGCACGCAGGGAGAAAGGGCGGCCCGGGCCGCCCCTGCCGAAGAAGCCCGCGAACACCGGCCGGTCCAGCAGGGCCAGCCGGTCGGCGAGGGCCCGGCCCACGTCACCCGGCGTACCCGTCTGCCGGGCGCGTGCGTCCAATTCACGGCGCATGACGTCGTCCCCGCTCGCGGCGAGCGCCTCCCGCAGCGGCGTCAGCGCCCGCTCCTCGCCCTCCAGCAGGTCGCGGAGCTCCGACAGGCCCGGGAAGCGTCCGTGCACCGCCCGAAAGGGGCCGAGCAGCTGCGCGAGCGCGGTGGCGGCGCCCTGCGCGCCGCCGGTGTCCAGGTCGCCCGCCAGCGCCTCGGCGAGGATCTCGGCCGCTTCGTCCGGGTCCTCGGACTCGGCGTAGGGGTCGAGGTCGTGCACCGAGGAGGCGTCCCCGATCCGCACGATCACGTCGAAGGCGTCGTCCGTGCCGAGCGGGCTCCCGGCGGCGGAGACGGCCACGACGGCACAGCCTCCGGTGAGCGCCTGGAGCGCGAGCGCCTCGGTCACCGGCTCGACGAGGGTGCGGGTCTTGCCGGACCCGGAGGGGCCGACGGCCAGCAGCGAGGTGCCGAGTACGTCAGGGCCGACAGCCGCACCGGCGCCGTGGTACGGCTGCGGCGCGTGTTCCTGCTCCACCCAGCGGCCGATGCGCACCTGCCTGGCGAGCAGGTCGTGCCGGGACCTGCGGTGCGGCACGTCCCGGGCACCGGAGGGGTGCGTCCACGCCGCGCCGCCCTGGCTCAGGACGGTGTCGCGGAAGGAGCCCAGTGCGGCGGTGCGCCGAGCGGTGACGAACGCGTGCTCGACGCGGGCACAGTCGACGTCGTTCATACGTCCGCCGGCGACCTCGGCGGTGAGCAGGTCCGCGGGTTCGTGCTGGCCGGCGTCGCGGAGAGCGGGCCACTGGGAACGCGGCCGGTGGGGTGCGTCCGGGGCGACGGCGGCCGGCCCGCGAGGGGCCAACAGCGTCCTCACGTACGGCCACCAGTCGCCGAGGCGGGCGAACGGCCAGAGCACGAGCAGCGTGACGACCGTGTAGAGCGTGTTCGTGAAGAGGGGCGAGGCCATCGGTTCGTAGCTGTCCGTGATCAGCACGGTCAGGGAGAGCAGCGGATGGACGACCGGCGCCGGGGCCCATCCGACGACCGGGAAGGCGTCGGGGAAGACGAAACTCAGGGTGACGAGGGCGAGGCCGGCCGATGCCAGGACCCGTACGGGCGCAGGCATGCGGTTCATGTAGTGGCGGACGATGGCGCGCCAGCTGCCGAGCACGCCGACCGCGAGCACGAGGGTGCCGAAGAAGATGCCGTCGGCGAGCAGGAGGGCGTGCTCCGCGGGGCGTCCCACCTCCCAGCCCTCGACCGGCCGGGGCACCAGCGTGAGCTCGTACCACCATTCGTTCGGTGTGAACATCCGCAGGAGAGCACCCTTGTACGGGAAGGCGCCGCTGCTCCAGAGCGACCACACCCCGACCGCCAGGAGGAGCGGGATCACCATCCCGGCGACCGTCACCGGAGCAAGGCGCTCCGGTTCCTGCTTCGGCGGTTGGTGGCCGTACCGCCAGATCCCCGGCCGTGCGGCGGGGCGCGCCGCGTCGAGCCAGCCGGCGACGGTGGACGGGGAGCGGGGCGCCTGCGCGGGGACGGGCGGTACACCCGGCGCCCGGTCCGGCCGGGGCGGCGTCCTCGGTACGTCCGGTGGCCCCGCCGGGCGCGGCACGGGACCGGCCTGCGTGCTCCGTGCGTCCTGGGTACCGTCGCTGTCCATCGCCCTTGCCCCCTGAGCAGCCGCGCCATCCGCCATCAGCGAGTCAATCTAACGCCCCGACAGGTAGAGTCCATCGATTGCCCGGCCGAGCCGCGGGCCGTCAGCCCCGCTATGTCCACCACGGACAACCCGGCCCCCCGGACAACGCCCACATGGAGCATGCCCAGCCCCCGCCGGCAGCCCTAGCCTGCGAGAAAAGAACGCAAAAGCGTCCGATACATCCCCCCCAGGAGCCCCGCATGACCGCACTTCCGCAGGAGCGCCGCGTCGTCACCGCCATCCCCGGCCCGAAGTCGCAGGAGCTGCAGGCCCGCCGCACCGCCGCGGTCGCGCAGGGCGTGGGCTCCGTACTGCCCGTGTTCACCACGCGCGCGGGCGGCGGGATCATCGAGGACGTCGACGGCAACCGTCTGATCGACTTCGGCTCCGGCATCGCCGTGACCTCCGTCGGCGCCTCCGCCGAGGCCGTCGTCCGCCGTGCCTCCGCCCAGCTCGCCGACTTCACGCACACCTGCTTCATGGTCACGCCGTACGAGGGCTATGTGGCCGTCGCCGAGGCGCTCGCCGAGCTGACCCCGGGCGACCACGCCAAGAAGTCCGCGCTGTTCAACAGCGGCGCCGAGGCCGTCGAGAACGCCGTCAAGATCGCGCGTGCGTACACCAAGCGGCAGGCGGTCGTCGTGTTCGACCACGGCTACCACGGCCGCACCAACCTCACCATGGCGCTGACCGCGAAGAACATGCCGTACAAGCACGGCTTCGGTCCCTTCGCGCCCGAGGTGTACCGCGTGCCGGTCGCCTACGGCTACCGCTGGCCGACCGGCCCGGAGAACGCGGGCCCGGAGGCCGCCGCGCAGGCCATCGACCAGATCACCAAGCAGGTCGGCGCCGACAACGTGGCCGCGATCGTCATCGAGCCGGTGCTCGGCGAGGGCGGCTTCATCGAGCCGGCCAAGGGCTTCCTGCCCGCGATCAGCCAGTTCGCCCGGGACAACGGCATCGTCTTCGTCGCCGACGAGATCCAGTCCGGCTTCTGCCGCACCGGCCAGTGGTTCGCCTGCGAGGACGAGGGCATCGTCCCGGACCTGATCACGACGGCGAAGGGCATCGCCGGCGGTCTGCCGCTGGCCGCCGTCACCGGCCGCGCGGAGATCATGGACGCCGCGCACGCGGGCGGCCTGGGCGGCACCTACGGCGGCAACCCGGTCGCCTGCGCCGGCGCGCTCGGCGCCATCGAGACGATGAAGGAGCTCGACCTCAACGCCAAGGCGAAGAACATCGAGGCGATCATGAAGGCCCGCCTCTCCGCCATGGCGGAGAAGTTCGACATCATCGGCGACGTGCGCGGCCGGGGCGCGATGATCGCCATCGAGCTGGTGAAGGACCGCGGCACCAAGGAGCCGAACCCGCAGGCGGCGGCCGCGCTGGCCAAGGCCTGCCACCAGGAGGGCCTGCTGGTCCTGACCTGTGGCACCTACGGCAACGTGCTCCGTTTCCTGCCCCCGCTGGTCATCGGCGAGGACCTGCTGAACGAGGGCCTGGACATCATCGAGCAGGGGTTCGCCCGCATCTGAGCCGGCATCGGGGCAGGTGAACCGCCTGCCCCGGGCCTCCGGGCCCGGCGAGAGGCAGAGCGTGTGAAGAACGTGTGCGGGGTGGATGACAGGAGCCCGTTGGCCCTGTCGCCGGGCCACCCCCTGCCGTAGCTTTGCACCCGGATGAGAGATACACACCGCCCACAGGGGACTGTGGGCGGCTCAGGCCGGGGCCACCCCAGCTTCGACCTGGTCGTGCCCTCGCGCACACAACCGGGGCCTGAAGGCTCCGGGTCTCCTCACGATCGGACGGTCGCCCGCCCCACACCCCCCGGGGCGCGCGACGTTCCGGTCCGGACGGCCTCCCGGCACCTCATACGGCAAGCCGTTCCCCGAAGGGCCGACGCATCCCCCCCTTGCGCCGGCCCTTCGGCGTTCACGGGCCGGGCCGCTCCCCGGTGATACGGGCCAGCAGCGCCCGGGCCTCCCCGAAGCGGGGATGGGCGGGATGCAGACGCCGCTCGCAGTCGGACAGCGCCCGGCGAACCCCGGCCTCCGCCTCCTCGCGGCGCCCCAGACCGAGCAGGGCCTCGGCCGTCACCAGATCCGTGCGTCCGCTGTCCTTGCGGGCCAGTGGCGGCGCGAAGCCCCGCGACTCGGCCAGGGCCTCCTCGTACTTGCCCTGGCCGTTCAGGCTGCGCACCAGCGTGGCGCGCAGGGCGGTGGCGGCGGCGTCGGCCGCGCGCGGGAGATTGCCGCGGGCGGTGGCCTCCGCCTCCTCGAAACGGCCCTGCCCGCACAGCGCGCCGACCAGCACCTCCAGAGCGCTCACCTCGAGCCCGGTCAGGGGGAGGAGGTGGGCGAGGCGGGCGATGTCACCCAGGACGGCCAGCGCCTCGCTCTCGGCGTCCGCGTTCCGGCCCTGGCCGGCGAGGACCACCGCGCGGTTCCTGCGCGCCACCAGCCGCAGTACGTGCATCTCGGCGTCCACCGGCGCCAGTTCGGCGATCAGCGTCTCCAACTCGCCCAGCACCTCGGCCTGGCGTCCGTGCGCGACGGCCGCCATCGTGGCCAGCGTCCGCGCCTGCCACTCGGCCAGTGGCTGCTTCCGCCATCCGGTCCGGGCGCCCTCGGCGAGCGCGCGTGCCGTGGCCTCGACCTCCTCGTACTCCCCCTGCTTGAAGAGGTCTTCGAGCCGGGAGAAGATCTTGCGGCGTGTGCTGTCCCGTGTCGTTCGTATCGGCTTCACGGGCGGTGAGACTACGGGACCCGCCGGCCTGCGAAGCTGGTCGGCATGCTCCTGCTCGCACCGCCCCTGCTCCTCTTCGTGCTGATCACCTGGCAAGTCGTCGTCGACGGACCGCTGGTGGATCTCGACGAGCGGCTGAGCGAGGCCCTGATCCGTCCGGACCGGGCCTCCGAACTCCTCGCCGACCTCGGCAATGTGCCGGTGGCCGTGCCGGTCCTGGTGGTCGCGCTGGCGTACGTCGCCTGGCAGGGACGCGCCGAGGAGGGTGACCGGTGGTGGCTGCCGCCCCTTGCCGGGGCCTCGGCGATGGCGCTGGTGCCGGCGCTGGTGGCGCCGCTGAAGGAGTGGACCGACCGCCCGGGCACCCCGGCCGTGCCGCCGGCGGTCGGCTACTACCCCTCCGGGCACACCGCCACCGCGGTCGTGGCGTACGGCGCGGCGACGCTGCTGCTCCTGCGGCTGCTGCGGTCGCCGGCCGTACGCCGCGGGCTGGTCGTGCTCTGCCTCGCCCTGGTGCTGGGCGCCTCGTACGGGCTGGTGCGCCGGGGCTACCACTGGCCGCTGGACGTGGCGGCGAGCTGGTGCCTCGGCGCGGTGCTGCTGAGCGGTCTGTGGCTGCTGGTCAGCCGAAGTAGCCGTCGAAGGTCCGCTGGAACTCCCAGCCGCCGAACCGGTCCCAGTTGATCGACCAGGTCATCAGCCCGCGCAGGGCGGGCCAGGTCCCGTGGGTCGCGTAGGAGCCGCAGTTCGTCCGCTTCGTCAGACAGTCCAGTGCCTTGGTGACCTCGGCCGGCGACACATACCCGTTGCCGGCGTTGGTCGTGGCCGGCATGCCGATGGCGACCTGGTCGGCGCGCAGCGGCGGGAAGACGTTGTTCGCGTCGCCCGCGACCGGGAAGCCGGTGAGCAGCATGTCCGTCATGGCGATGTGGAAGTCGGCGCCGCCCATGGAGTGGTACTGGTGGTCCAGGCCCAGGATCGGCCCGGAGTTGTAGTCCTGGACGTGCAGCAGGGTCAGGTCGTCGCGCATCGCGTGGATGACCGGGAGGTAGGCGCCCGCCCTCGGGTCCTGGCCGCCCCACTTGCCGGTGCCGTAGTACTGGTGGCCGAGCTGGACGAAGAAGGTCTCCGGGGCCATGGTTCCAATTCGGTTTGTCAAGCCCCGGCGCGACTCAGCTGTCGAAGCCCAGCCCCAGCCGGTCCATCGTCCGCAGCCACAGGTTGCGCCGGCCGCCCTGGGCGTCCGCCCTGGCCAGCGACCACTTGGTGAGCGCGATACCGGTCCAGGCGAAGGGCTCGGGCGGGAACGGCAGCGGCTTCTTGCGCACCATCTCCAGCTCCGTACGCTCGGTCCGCTCCCCCGCCAACAGATCCAGCATCACCTCGGCCCCGAACCGGGTGGCGCCCACGCCCAGCCCCGTGCAGCCGGCCGCGTACGCCACCCTGCCCGCATGGGCCGTGCCGAAGAACGCCGAGAAGCGGGAACAGGTGTCGATCGCGCCGCCCCACGCATGGGTGAAGCGGACGCCCTCCAGCTGCGGGAAGCAGGTGAAGAAGTGCCCGGCGAGCTTGGCGTACGTCTCCGGCCGGTCGTCGTACTCGGCGCGCACCCGGCCGCCGTACGGATAGACCGCGTCGTAGCCGCCCCACAGGATCCGGTTGTCGGCGGACAGCCGGAAGTAGTGGAACTGGTTGGCGCTGTCCCCGAGCCCCTGGCGGTTCTTCCAGCCGATCGAGGCCAGCTGTCCGGCGGTCAGCGGCTCCGTCATCAGGGCGTAGTCGTACACCGGCACGGTGTAGGCGCGGACCCGGCGGACCAGGCTGGGGAAGACGTTGGTGCCGAGCGCCACCGTACGGGCGCGGATCGCCCCGTACGGGGTGCGGACGGCCATACCTGCGCCGTACGGCTTGAGGCTGAGGGCGGGGGTGTGCTCGTAAACGCGCACGCCCAGGTCGAGGCAGGCACGCTTCAGTCCCCAGGCGAGCTTGGCCGGGTGGAGCATCGCCACGCCCCGGCGGTCGTACAGGCCCGCCTGGAAGGTCGGGGAGTTCACCTGCTCCCGTACGGCGTCCGTGTCCAGGTACTCGATGCCCTCGTCGAGGCCCTTGGCCCGGAGATCCTCGTACCAGTCCCTGATCTCGCGGGCCTGGTACGGCTCGGTGGCGACGTCGATCTCGCCGGTGCGTTCGAAGTCGCAGTCGATGGAGTGGCGGGCGACCGTCTCCTCGATGGCGTCGAGGTTGCGGGCGCCCAGCCGCTCCAGGGTGTGGATCTCGTCGGGCCAGCGGGTCAGTCCGTTGGCCAGGCCGTGAGTGAGGGAGGCGGCGCAGAATCCGCCGTTGCGGCCGGAGGCGGCCCAGCCCACCTCGCGGCCCTCCACCAGCACGACATCCCGGGAGGGGTCGCGCTCCTTGGCGATCAGCGCGGTCCACAGTCCGCTGTAGCCGCCCCCGACGACCAGCAGGTCGCAGGTCTGGGTGCCGGTGAGGGCGGGTTCGGGTCCGGGCCTGCCGGGGTCGTCCAGCCAGTAGGAGACCGGCCGGGCCTCGGAAAGGGATTTCGTCCAACGGCTCATGGCGCTCGGGGCCATGATTTTCAACTCCCTACAGGGGACTGCGGTGCGCTTTCTATGCCTTCTGCCGGCCCCGGCGATTCCCGATGAGCAAGGAGGCCACGACCAGCAGCACGGCGACGACGAACATGGCCGTACCGATGACGTTGACCTGCACGGGTGTTCCGCGCTGGGCGGAGCCCCAGACGAACATCGGGAAGGTGACGGTCGAGCCGGCGTTGAAATTGGTGATGATGAAATCGTCGAAGGAGAGCGCGAAGGCGAGCAGCGCGCCCGCCGCGATTCCGGGGGCGGCGATCGGCAGGGTGACCCGCAGGAACGTCTGGACCGGGCCGGCGTACAGGTCCTGTGCGGCCTGTTCCAGCCGGGGGTCCATCGACATCACGCGCGCCTTCACGGCGACCACGACGAAGCTGAGGCAGAACATGATGTGGGCGATCAGGATCGTCCAGAAGCCCAGCTGGGCGCCCATGTTGAGGAACAGGGTGAGCAGCGAGGCCGCCATGACCACCTCGGGCATCGCCATCGGCAGGAAGATCAGCGAGTTCACGGCGCCGCGGGCGCGGAAGCGGTAGCGGACCAGCGCGAAGGCGATCATCGTGCCGAGCAGGGTGGCGCCGAGCGTCGCCCACAGGGCGATCTGGAGGCTGAGCCCCAGGGAGGTGCACAGCCCGGAGACGCCGCAGGGGTCCTTCCACGCCTCGGTGGAGAATTCCTGCCACGTGTAATTGAACCGCCCCTTCGGATTGTTGAAGGAGAACACGGTGACGACGATGTTCGGCAGGAGGAGATACGCGAGGGTCAGCAGTCCCGCGAGGACGACGAGATGGCGCTTGAGCCAGTTGACGAAGGCCATTTAAACCAGATCCTCCGTGCCGGATTTGCGGATGTAGAGCGTGACGATGACCAGGATCGCGGCCATCAGGATGAACGAGAGTGCCGCGGCCGTCGGATAGTCGAGAATCCGCAGGAATTGGGACTGGATGACGTTGCCGACCATGCGGGTGTCGGTGGAGCCGAGCAGATCCGAGTTGATGTAGTCGCCGGATGCCGGGATGAAGGTCAGCAGCGTGCCGGAGACCACGCCCGGCATCGACAGCGGGAAGGTGACCCGCCGGAAGGTGGTCGACGGTTTGGCGTAGAGGTCGTTCGCCGCCTCGTGCAGCCGCGGATCGATGCGCTCCAGCGAGGTGTAGAGCGGAAGGATCATGAACGGCAGGAAGTTGTACGTCAGACCGCACACCACCGCGAGCGGGGTGGCGAGCACCCGGTCGCCGGCGGTCCAGCCGAGCCACGCCGTGACGTCCAGGACGTGCAGCGTGTTCAGCGCGTCGACCACCGGGCTGCCGTCCGCCAGGATCGTCTTCCAGGCGAGGGTGCGGATCAGGAAGCTGGTGAAGAACGGCGCGATCACCAGGATCATGATCAGGTTCCGCCAGCGTCCCGCGCGGAAGGCGATCAGATACGCCAGCGGATAGCCGAGCAGCAGGCACAGCACCGTCGCGGAGGCCGCGTAGAGCACCGAGCGGACGAACTGCGGCCAGTACTCGGACAGCGCGTCCCAGTAGGTGGCGAAGTGCCAGGTGACCTGGTAGCCCTCCTCCAGGGAGCCCGTCTGCACGGACGTGGAGGCCTGGTAGATGACCGGCAGCGCGAAGAACACCACCAGCCACAGCAGGCCGGGCAGCAGCAGCCAGTACGGCGTCCAGTGGCCCCGCTTGCGGGCTTGCCGCGGGGGTTTCGTCTCCGGGGCGGGCGCCACGGGTGGCGCCTCGGTGACCGTGGTCATCAGGCGACCTCTTCCTCGAGGCTCTCCACACCTGCGTCGATGTCCTGCGCCGCGTCCAGGCCGAAGGTGTGCGCCGGGTTCCAGTGCAGGACGACCTCGGCGCCGGGCGCCAGCCGGGGGTCGCGGTCGACGTTCTGGACGTAGACCTCGAACTCGGAGCAGACCGGGCTGTCGACGACGAACTGCGTGGACACGCCGATGAAGCTGGAGTCGGCGATCCGGCCGGTGATCCGGTTGCGGCCCGCCGGTATCTCGCCGGCGTCGTCGGCGTGGGTGAGGGCGATCTTCTCCGGGCGCACCCCGACGAGGACCTTGCCGCCCGTCGTCGTGGGCGCGCTGTTGCGGGCCCCGGGGAGCACCAGCTTGCCGCCGCCCGCCTTCAGCACGACCTCGTCGCCGGACGCGGAGTCGACCTCGGCCTCGATGAAGTTGGAGGTGCCGAGGAAGTTGGCGACGAAGGTGGTGCGCGGGTTCTCGTAGAGGTCGGAGGGTGAGCCGAGCTGCTCGACCCGGCCGGCGTTCATCACCGCGACCGTGTCGGCCATGGTCATGGCCTCCTCCTGGTCGTGCGTGACATGCACGAAGGTGATGCCCACCTCGGTCTGGATGCGCTTGAGCTCCAGCTGCATCTGGCGGCGCAGTTTCAGGTCGAGCGCGCCGAGCGGCTCGTCCAGCAGCAGCACCTTGGGGTGGTTGATCAGCGCGCGGGCGACCGCGACGCGCTGCTGCTGGCCGCCGGAGAGCTGGTGCGGCTTCTTGCGGGCCTGCTCGCCGAGCTGGACGAGCTCCAGCATCTCCTCGACCTGCTTCTTCACGCTCTTGATGCCGCGCCGGCGCAGACCGAAGGCGACGTTTTCGAAGATGTCGAGGTGCGGGAAGAGGGCGTAGGACTGGAAGACCGTGTTCACCGGCCGCTTGTACGGCGGGAGCGCGGTGACGTCCTGGTCGCCGAGGTGGACGGTGCCCTCGGTGGGCTCCTCCAGGCCGGCGATCATGCGCAGGGTGGTGGTCTTCCCGCAGCCGGACGCGCCGAGCAGGGCGAAGAAGGAGCCCTGCGGGACGGTCAGGTCGAGCGGGTGCACGGCGGTGAAGGAGCCGTAGGTCTTGCTGATGCCGGTGAGGCGGACGTCCCCGCCGTTGCCGGCCGCGGTGGTGTCTGTGGTGGTCTTCATCTCGTCACGCCCCAGTGAGCTTCGAAAACTTCACTTCGAATTCCGTCTCTTCCTTGGAGCTCAGGGAGCGGAAGGCACGGGACTTGGCCTGCATGGCCTTGTCGGGGAGGATCAGCGGGTTGTTCGCCGCGTCCTCGTCGAGCTTCGCGAGCTCGTCCTTCACCCCGTCGACCGGACAGACGAAGTTGATGTAGGCGGCGAGCTGAGCGGCGGGCTGCGGCTCGAAGTAGTAGTCGATCAGCCGCTCGGCGTTCGCCTTGTGCCGCGCCTTGTTGGGGATCAGCATGGCGTCGCTGGAGGTCATGTAGCCGCTGTCCGGGATCAGGAAGTCGATGTCCGGGTTGTCCGCCTTGAGCTGGACAACGTCACCGGCCCACGCGAGGCAGGCGGCGAAGTCGCCCTTGGCGAGGTCGGCGGTGTAGTCGTTGCCGGTGAAGCGGCGGATCTGCCCCTTGTCGACGGCCTTCTGCAGCCGGGCCATCGCCGCGTCGTAGTCGTCGGCGGAGAAATCCGCCGGGTCCTTGCCCAGGTCGAGCAGGGTCATGCCGACGGTGTCGCGCATCTCGGTGAGCAGACCGACGCGCCCCTTGAGCTTGGGGTTGTCCAGCAGGTCGGAGAGGGTGCTCACCTCGACGCCGTCGAGCGCCTTCTTGTTGTAGGCGATGACCGTGGAGATGCCCTGCCAGGGGTAGGAGTAGGCGCGGCCGGGGTCCCAGTCGGGGCTGCGGAACTGCGCCGACAGGTTGGCGAAGGCGTTCGGGAGGTTGGCCTGGTCCAGCTTCTGCACCCAGCCGAACCGGATCAGCCGGGCGGCGAGCCAGTCGGTGAGGACGATGATGTCGCGGCCGGTGTCCTGGCCGGCGGCGAGCTGCGGCTTGATCTTGCCGAAGAACTCGGTGTTGTCGTTGATGTCCTCGGTGTACTTGACCCTGATACCGGTGCGTTTCGTGAACGCCTCCAGCGTGGGGTGCTTCCGCCCGCTCTCGTCGACGTCCATGTACTCGGTCCAGTTGGAGAAGTTGACGGTCTTCTCCTCCTTCGAGTGGTCCTCCGCCGAGACGCCGCCCTGGGTGTTCCCGGCGGCGGGGATGCCGCAGCCGCTCAGCGCGCCGAGTCCGCCCACCGCGAGCGCGCCGCCCGCGGAGGCGCGCAGCAGGGAACGGCGGGTCAGGGCCGCCCTGCCGCTGCGGAAACTGCGCCGTATCGCGGCTTCCTGGGCCGGCGAAAGGCGGTCGGGCTCGTACTGCTCCATGCGCGTGGTGCCCTTTCGGGAGGTGGCCGCGGTCGGGCGGCCTGGTTGCTATCGGTCCCCGAAGATGGTGCGGTGCCAGTCCTTGCGGACCACCGCCGTGTTATCGAACATGACGTGCTTGATCTGGGTGTACTCCTCGAACGAGTACGCGGACATGTCCTTGCCGAAGCCGGACGCCTTGTAGCCGCCGTGGGGCATCTCGCTGATGATCGGGATGTGGTCGTTGATCCACACACACCCCGCCTTGATCTCGCGAGTGGCCCGGCCCGTGCGGTACACGTCCCGGCTCCAGGCGGACGCGGCGAGTCCGTACGGCGTGTCGTTGGCCAGCGCGATGCCCTCGTCGTCGGTGTCGAAGGGCAGGACGACCAGCACCGGACCGAAGATCTCGGACTGCACGACCTCGCTGTCCTGCGCCGCGTCGGCGATGAGCGTGGGGCGATAGTACGCGCCGTTCGCGAGTTCGCCCAGGGGTGTTTCACCGCCGGTCACCACACGCGCGTGGGTGCGCGCCCGGTCGACGAATCCGGCCACCCGGTCGCGCTGGGCGTGCGAGATCAGCGGGCCGAGGTCGGTGCCGGGGGCGAAGGGGTCGCCGAGCCGGACGGTGTCCATCAGGGCGGCCGTGCGCTCGACGAAGGCTTCGTAGAGCGGTCGCTGCACGTACGCGCGCGTGGCGGCCGTGCAGTCCTGGCCGGTGTTGATGAGCGCGCCCGCGACCGCGCCGTTGACGGCGGCGTCGAGGTCGGCGTCGTCGAAGACGACGAAGGGGGCCTTGCCGCCGAGCTCGAGGTGGATGCGCTTGACGGTGGCGGTGGCGATCTCGGCGACCCGCCTGCCGACGGCGGTGGAGCCCGTGAAGGAGGTCATGGCCACGTCGGGGTGGCCGACCAGGTGCTCACCGGCCTCCTTACCGGTCCCGGTGACGATGTTGATCACACCGTCCGGGATTCCCGCGTCGGTGGCGGCCTGCGCGAAGAGAAGGGAGGTCAGCGGGGTGAGCTCGGCGGGCTTGAGCACGATGGTGTTGCCCGCGGCGATCGCCGGGAGGATCTTCCAGGCGGCCATCTGGAGCGGGTAGTTCCAGGGAGCGATGGAGCCGACGACCCCGATGGGCTCCCGGCGGACGTACGAGGTGTGGTCGCCCGAGTACTCGCCGGCCGACTGGCCCTGTAGATGGCGGGCGGCACCGGCGAAGAAGGCGATGTTGTCGATCGTGCCCGGGACGTCGAACTCGCGGCTCAGCTTCAGCGGCTTGCCGCACTGCAGCGACTCCGCGCGGGCGAAGTCCTCCGCGCGGTCGGCGACCACGGCGGCGAACCGGTGCAGGGCGTCGGAACGCTCGCCCGGGGTGGCACCGGCCCAGGCTGGAAAAGCCTCCCGGGCGGCGGCGACGGCCGCGTCGACGTCATCGGTACCGGCGAGCTCGTAGGTGTACACCTCCGTACCGGTGGCCGGGTCGACGACCGCGTGCGTACGGCCGGAGGTGCCCTTCGCCGGACGGCCCGCGATGAACTGCGCACCGTCCGCGAACCGTTCCTGGGCGGGAAATCGTTCCGGGGTGGTGTTGCCCGGGTTGTGCATGTCGCTCTCCTCCGTGTCCCCGAGGGGGGCGGCGTGGCTCCAGCTCGATTTGAGTTGCGATCCTGACAGAGCAACGAGACTGCAACAAGGGATTCCGTTGTTTAATTTTGGTTACGCAACGGAATCTGTCGACCAGGTGTCGAGCGGCCACGGAAAAGGCAGGACGCACTGTCAGTGGTCCCTGCCAGACTCGCGTGCATCAAGGGGGTGGCCATGAGCGGCACGACGGAGACGATCGGTTCCCGGGAGGCGCTGATCGAGGCGCTGGCGACCGGGACGCGGGTGAAGTACCTGCATTTCTGGGGGCACCGGCCGCTGACCGACGGCCGGATCGGGGCGAGCTGTCTGAGCCAGTGGTGGCCGTCGCCGTTCACGGTGGACGGCGTGGAGTACGCGACCGCCGAGCACTGGATGATGGCGGCCAAGGCCCGGCTGTTCGAGGATTCCGAGGGGGAGCGGCGGGTGCTGGCCGCGGAGCACCCCGCGCAGGCGAAGAAGGCGAGGCGGCTGGTGCGCGGCTTCGACGAGGCCGTGTGGCGCCGGGAGCGGTTCGGCATCGTGGTCGAGGGCGGCGTGCACAAGTTCGCGGCCCAGGACGATCTGCGGGAGTTCCTGCTGAACACCGGCGACCGGGTGCTGGTCGAGGCGAGCCCGATGGACCGGGTGTGGGGCATAGGCCTCACGGCGGACGATGAGCGGGCGGAAGCTCCTGAGCGGTGGCGGGGCTCGAACCTGCTGGGCTTCGCGCTGATGGAGACGCGCCGTCGGCTCCGGGCGTCCGCGGCTAGCTGAGCAGCACGAGGGCGCCGAAGGCGATGCCCAGGGCGATCCCGACCGCGCCGCAGATGATCCCGGCCATGGCCTGCCCCGCGTTCGTGGCCTTGCCCCGGTGGGCCTTGCTCCGGCCGATTCCGCCGAAGATCAGGGCCAGCACCCCCAGCAGGATGGCCACCGGCCAGAGGCAGAAGACGGCGGCAGACGAGCGGGCGGAGGCGCCCGGGCGGTGGCGGGGCTCCAACCTGCTGGGCTTCGCGCTGATGGAGACGCGCCGTCGGCTCCGGGCGTCCGCGGCTAGCTGAGCAGCACGAGGGCGCCGAAGGCGATGCCCAGGGC
>NZ_JBFAWL010000006.1:0-213739 GCF_040680275.1 Streptomyces sp. NPDC052079 | reverse complement strand
GGCGATCCCGACCGCGCCGCAGATGATCCCGGCCATGGCCTGCCCCGCGTTCGTGGCCTTGCCCCGGTGGGCCTTGCTCCGGCCGATTCCGCCGAAGATCAGGGCCAGCACCCCCAGCAGGATGGCCACCGGCCAGAGGCAGAAGACGGCGGCCGAGATGATGCCGAGCACGAGTCCGGTGACGCCCGGCCCGTTGCTCGGCATCGGTGCCGTGCCGGACCATCCGGCGTACCCCGGTGCCGGGGCGCCGCCGTACGGGGTGCCCGGATAGCCGTACGGGACCCGGCCCGGGCCCTCGGGGCCGATGGGCGGCGGCGGAACGGGCTCGCTCCCGGCCGGGGGTGCGAACGGGTTGGCCGCGGGGGTGGGGGCGGAGGGCGGCACCGGAGCGGACGGGCCCGCCCACGGCTGGGGCTGCGCGGGGGCGCCGCCCATCGCCGGGAAGGACGTCACCGTCTGCTGGTCGTGCACGGAAGGGGGCGGGGCGGAGGAGGGCACGGACGGCGCGGCAGGTCCAGCAGGGGCGGCAGGCCCGGAGGGCACGGACGGCGCGGCAGGTCCAGCAGGGGCGGCAGGCCCGGAGGGCACCGAAGGCACGGATGGCGCGGACCACGGCGGGGGGTCGCCGGCCACGACGGTCTCGCCCGGGCCGCCTGCTCCCCCGCCCTCGGAGCGCGGGCCGTCGGATCCGGGGCCCGGCGCCGCGGCACCGTCCGCGGGCGGCGGCCAGGTGCTCGAGGGCGACGTGTCGGTGGTCCGCACGTCCACCAGGGAACCGTCCTGCGCCGCCGCGTCCCGCGCACCGCCGTCGGCCGGTGCCGGCCACACGGCACCTGCATGCGTGTCACCGGACGGCGTGCCCCCCGTGGCCTGTTCCCGCGCCTGAGGCGTCTGCGCGTCGTCGCCCATGTTCTGGGCCCCCTCCGTCGGACGTCCCGCCATGCTACGGCCCGTGCCCGCACCGCGCGCGCCCGGCCTACGATGACCCGAACACCGATCAGCCGATCATCTGCGTGCCGCCCCAGCACGGCCGGGGGTACGCCGTTCCCGGGGAGGAACATTGACCGACCACCTGGACGCAGCCACCGCCGGGCCGGTCCGCGACCTGCACGCCTTCATCGCCGGACTGCCCAAGGCCGAACTGCATGTGCACCACGTCGGCTCCGCCTCCCCCCGTATCGTCTCGGAGCTGGCCGCCCGCCACCCCGACTCCAAGGTCCCCACCGACCCCCAGGCCCTGGCCGACTACTTCACCTTCACGGACTTCGCCCACTTCATCGAGGTGTACCTGTCCGTCGTCGATCTGATCCGCACCCCCGAGGACGTCCGGCTGCTGACCTACGAGGTGGCCCGTGAGCTGGCCCGGCAGCAGGTGCGGTACGCCGAGCTGACGATCACCCCGTTCTCCTCCACCCGCCGCGGGATCGACGAGCGTGCCTTCATGGACGCCATCGAGGACGCGCGCAAGGCGGCCGAGTCCGAGTTCGGCACGGTGCTGCGCTGGTGCTTCGACATCCCGGGCGAGGCCGGGCTGGAGTCCGCCGAGGAGACCGCGCGCCTGGCCACCGACGACCGGCTGCGCCCTGAGGGCCTGGTCTCCTTCGGCCTCGGCGGCCCGGAGATCGGCGTGCCCCGCCCCCAGTTCAAGCCGTACTTCGACCGTGCCATCGCCGCCGGACTGCACTCCGTACCGCACGCGGGCGAGACGACGGGGCCGGAGACCGTGTGGGACGCGCTCAACGAACTGGGCGCCGAGCGCATCGGGCACGGCACCAGCTCCGCGCGGGACCCCAAACTGCTCCAGCACCTGGCCGAGCAGCGCATCGCGCTGGAAGTGTGCCCCACCTCCAACATCGCCACCCGCGCGGTGAGAACGCTCGACGAGCACCCGATCAAGGAGTTCACCCGGGCCGGTGTCCTGGTGACGATCAACTCCGACGACCCGCCGATGTTCGGCACCGACCTCAACAACGAGTACGCGGTCGCCGCCCGGCTCCTCGGCCTCGACGAGCGGGGCCTGGCCGGTCTCGCGAAGAACGCGGTCGAGGCGTCGTTCCTGGACGCCGCCGGCAAGAAGCGGCTGGCCGCCGAGATCGACACCTACACCGCGTCCTGGCTCGCCCCCTGACCGCCCCGCGAAGGTCCGCCATGCACAACGTGACCGCCGTGGCCCACCGCGGCGACCCCTACCGCTTCCGCGAGAACACCCTCCCCTCGCTGCGGTCCGCGCTGCGGCGGGGCGCGGACGCGGTGGAGATCGACGTACGTCTCACCCGGGACGGCGTCCCGGTGCTGCTCCACGACGACACCCTGAAGCGGCTGTGGGAGCACGACCGCCCGCTGGCGTCGCTGTCGTGGGAGGAGGTGCGCGGGGTGACGGACGGCGGGGTGCCCACGCTCTCCGAGGCGCTGGCGGCGACGGACGGCAGCCGGGTGATGATCGACCTGCCCGGGACACCGGACGTGCGCGCCGCGCGCCGGGTCGTGGACGTCGTGCGCGAGAGCGGCGCCGAGGACCGCGTCTACTACTGCGCGGGCGCCCCCGCCATGCTCGCCGTGCGCGCGGCCGACCCGTCCGCCGAGATCGCGCTCACGCGGACCACGCTGGCCCCGCCGCGCGCCGGTCTCCTGGAGGCGATCCGGCCCCGCTGGCTGAACTACCGCTTCGGCCTGGTGGACCGGGCGCTCGCCGACCGCGTCCACCGCGGCGGCCATCTGCTCTCCGTGTGGACCCCGGACACCCGCCGTTCCATGCGCCGCCTGCTGGCGATGGGCGTCGACTCGATCACCACCAACCGCATCGACGTCCTGTGCGCCCTGCGCGACCGCCGGGCACGCTCCGGCGCCTCCTCCTCGCCCGGCCGGCGTCTCACTGCGGCACGGGAACGGGGCGGGCGCCGGCCTGCGGGCTGAGTGCCTCCAGCCGCTTGATCTTCCGGCGTACGACGTACAGCGGGAGGACGCCGAACACCCCGAACGCGATGTCGATGACGCTCCACCAGAACGGGATGCCGCGGATCGGGCCGCAGACGAGGGCGAGCGGGACGATGCCGGCGCAGGCGATCATGCCGAACTCGACGACCCAGATGTTGCGGACCGGGTCGCGGTAGGGGCCGTAGAGGGCGACCGCGATCACGAGATGGGCGAAGGCGAGCCAGTCGGTGCCGTAGAGGAGGAAGGGATAGTCGGCGTCGGCGGTGTCGAGCCCTTCCCGCACGCGCTCGATCCACTCCATGAGGGCGGGCAGGTGCTCCGGCACCGACAGCGCCCGCAGCAGGTCCTCGCTCCAGCGCAGCTCGTGCACCAGGGGGAAGGCCGTGGCTCCGCTGAGCACCAGGCAGACGATGAAGAACACCAGCCAGACACGGATGCCCCGGAGCAGGGCGGCTTCGTCGCTCATGGCGGCAGCGTACGCCGGAAGTTGAACATGTTCAAAAATGGTCCGGCGCCCGGACACACGCCGGCCCCGGACGGTGCACCACCGTCCGGGGGCCGACGCCGTGACGCCTACGCGTCCAGGGACGTCATCACGTGCTTGATGCGGGTGTAGTCCTCGAAGCCGTACGCCGAGAGGTCCTTGCCGTAGCCGGACTTCTTGAAGCCGCCGTGCGGCATCTCGGCGACCAGCGGGATGTGGGTGTTGATCCAGACGCACCCGAAGTCGAGCTTCTTGGACATCCGCATCGCACGCCCGTGGTCCTTGGTCCACACCGAGGAGGCCAGCGCGTACTCGACGCCGTTGGCGTACTCGACGGCCTGGTCCTCGTCCGTGAAGGACTGGACGGTGATGACCGGTCCGAAGACCTCCTTCTGGATGATCTCGTCGTCCTGCTTGAGACCGGAGACCACGGTCGGCGCGTAGAAGTAGCCCTTGTCGCCGACCCGCTTGCCGCCCGCCACCACGCGCGCGTGCGCGGGCAGCCGCTCGATGAAGCCCTCGACCTGCTTGAGCTGGTTGGGGTTGTTGAGCGGGCCGAAGAGAACGTCCTCGTCGTCGGGCATACCGGTCTTGGTGTCGCCGGCCGCCTTGGCGAGCGCCGCGACGAAGTCGTCGTGGATCGCCTCGTGGACGAGGACGCGCGTGGCGGCCGTGCAGTCCTGGCCGGCGTTGAAGAAGCCCGCCACCGAGATGTCCTCGACGGCCTTGGCGATGTCGGTGTCCTCGAAGACGACGACCGGGGCCTTGCCGCCCAGCTCCAGGTGGACCCGCTTGAGGTCCTTGGCCGCGGACTCGGCGACCGACATGCCGGCGCGCACCGAGCCGGTGATGGAGGCCATCGCCGGGGTGGGGTGCTCGACCATCAGACGGCCCGTGTCACGGTCGCCGCAGACGACGTTGAAGACACCCTTGGGCAGGACCGAGCCGAGGATCTCGGCGAGCAGGACCGTGGAGGCCGGGGTGGTGTCCGAGGGCTTGAGGACCACGGTGTTGCCCGCCGCGATGGCCGGGGCGAACTTCCACACGGCCATCATCATCGGGTAGTTCCAGGGGGCGACCTGCGCGCAGACGCCGACCGGCTCGCGGCGTACGAAGGAGGTCAGCCCCTCCATGTACTCGCCCGCGCCCTTGCCCTCGAGCATCCGCGCCGCGCCCGCGAAGAAGCGGATCTGGTCCACCATCGGCGGGATCTCCTCGGTGCGGGTCAGCCCGACGGGCTTGCCCGTGTTCTCCACCTCCGCCGCGATGAGTTCCTCGGCGCGCTCCTCGAAGGCGTCCGCGATCTTCAGCAGGGCCTTCTGCCGCTCCGCCGGGGTGGTGTCGCGCCAGCCGGGAAACGCCTCGGCGGCTGCCGCCATCGCGGCGTCCACATCCGCCGGCCCGGACAGCGGAGCGGTCGCGTACGCCTCGCCGGTCGCGGGGTTGACCACCTCGGTGGTCCGTCCGTCGGCGGCGTCCCGGAACTCCCCGCCGATGTAGTTGCGCAGACGACGCAGCTCGGTGCTCACTGCAGGCCCTCCTGGTGTTCCTTGTGGGTGTCCGAGGTGTCGGCTCGAAACTGTCGAGCTGTCCAAGCTCTGAGACACCCACCCTAGACCGACGGCTGACGTTTTCAACACCCCCGCCCACTCGGCATCTGCGAAATCCGCAGGACCAACCCCTGAAGACAACGGATTTCATCGATCGAACCTTGCAAAACTGTCGATACGTGGTGCAGAGTGGCCGCGTGGCCAGTCGAAGCGCAGACCCGAAGGACTCGCGCGAGTCCAGGAACGGCGGCGGTCCCCAGTTGGACGCCGTCTCTCTCGCCATCATCGAGCAGCTCCAGGAGGACGGCCGCCGGCCGTACGCCGCCATCGGCAAGGCCGTGGGCCTGTCGGAAGCGGCCGTGCGCCAGCGCGTCCAGAAGCTGCTGGACCAGGGCGTGATGCAGATCGTCGCCGTCACGGACCCGCTCACCGTGGGCTTCCGCCGGCAGGCGATGGTCGGGGTCAACGTCGAGGGCGACGTGGAGTCCGTGGCCGACGCGCTGGCCGCCATGGCCGAATGCGAGTACGTGGTGATGACCGCGGGCTCCTTCGACCTGATGGTCGAGATCGTCTGCGAGGACGACGACCACCTTCTGGAGGTCATCAACAAACGCATCCGGGCCGTTCCCGGAGTGCGCTCCACCGAGAGCTTCGTCTACCTCAAGCTCAAGAAGCAGACCTATATGTGGGGAACCCGATAATCGTGAGTACCGACAGCCCCAAGGACCTCAGCAAGTCCGCGTACGACCACCTGTGGATGCACTTCACCCGCATGTCGTCGTACGAGAACGCCCCCGTCCCCACCATCGTCCGGGGTGAGGGCACCCACATCTACGACGACAAGGGCAAGCGCTACCTCGACGGCCTCGCGGGCCTGTTCGTGGTGCAGGCGGGCCACGGCCGTCAGGAACTCGCGGAGACGGCCTCCAAGCAGGCTCAGGAGCTGGCCTTCTTCCCGGTGTGGTCCTACGCCCACCCCAAGGCCGTGGAGCTCGCGGAGCGGCTGGCGAACGAGGCCCCGGGCGACCTCAACAAGGTCTTCTTCACCACCGGCGGCGGTGAGGCGGTGGAGACCGCCTGGAAGCTCGCCAAGCAGTACTTCAAGCTCGTCGGCAAGCCGACCAAGTACAAGGTGATCTCCCGCGCGGTGGCCTACCACGGCACCCCGCAGGGCGCCCTGTCCATCACCGGACTGCCGGGGCTGAAGGCCCCGTTCGAGCCGCTGGTGCCGGGCGCGCACAAGGTGCCGAACACCAACATCTACCGTGCGCCGCTCTTCGGTGACGACCCGGAGGCGTTCGGCCGCTGGGCCGCCGACCAGATCGAGCAGCAGATCCTCTTCGAGGGCCCGGACACGGTCGCGGCCGTCTTCCTGGAGCCGGTGCAGAACGCCGGCGGCTGCTTCCCGCCCCCGCCCGGCTATTTCCAACGGGTGCGCGAGATCTGCGACCAGTACGACGTGCTGCTCGTCTCCGACGAGGTCATCTGCGCCTTCGGCCGCCTCGGCACGACATTCGCCTGCGACAAGTTCGGCTACGTCCCGGACATGATCACCTGCGCCAAGGGCATGACCTCGGGCTACTCCCCGATCGGGGCCTGCATCATCTCCGACCGCCTCGCCGAGCCGTTCTACAAGGGCGACAACACCTTCCTGCACGGCTACACCTTCGGCGGCCACCCGGTCTCCGCCGCGGTCGGCATCGCCAACCTCGACCTGTTCGAGCGCGAGGGCCTGAACCAGCACGTGCTGGACAACGAGGGTGCCTTCCGCGCCACCCTGGAGAAGCTGCACGACCTGCCGATCGTCGGCGACGTCCGCGGCAACGGGTTCTTCTACGGCATCGAACTGGTCAAGGACAAGAACACCAAGGAGTCCTTCGACGCCGACGAGACCGAGCGGGTCCTGTACGGCTTCCTGTCGAAGAAGCTCTTCGAGAACGGCCTGTACTGCCGTGCCGACGACCGCGGCGACCCGGTGATCCAGCTCGCGCCGCCGCTGATCTCCAACCAGGAGACCTTCGACGAGATCGAGCAGATCCTGCGCGCGACCCTCTCCGAGGCGTGGACCAAGCTGTAGTCCGTTACGCCATCCGAGGTTCCGATCTTCCTTCTGGATGATCAACACCAGCCCCGGAGCCGCCCGTTCGAGTGAGAAACGGCGGCCCGGGGCCGCGTGCTGTCCGGCCCGCCGCCATGGCCTGCCTAGCGTGCCCAGTGACCGATCGGCCGCGCCTTCGTTCCCCCGGACGGGGGACTTACCCGAATAGCGCACGGCATTTCCGATCCGAACCGAGGTGTACGCCATGGTGGCCCCACCGGACAACGACGTGCTCTGGGCGCGATCCCTGCACTTCCGGCATGACGACGGCTCACCCGGACTGAGCGGGGTCTCGCTCGGCGTCCGGGAGAGCGAGATCCTCGCCGTCGGCGGCCCGCGCGGCAGCGGCAAGACCACCCTGCTGCGCTGCCTGTCCGGCCTGCTGCCCGCGCGCAGCGGCGAGATCTGGTTCAACAGCGTGCCCGTGCACACCATGACCCGGGCGGCCCGCGAGCGGCTGCGCCGGGACCGCTTCGGCTGGGTCGACCCGGCCCCGGTGCTCGTCCCCGAGCTGAACGTCTGGGAGAACGCCGCCCTGCCGCTGATGCTGCGCGGCACCGGCCGGCGCCGCGCCAAGACGGCGGCCGTGGAGTGGCTGGAACGCCTCGACGTCGGTGACAAGGCTCGCAAGCACCCCGTCGAACTGACGCATGCGGAGCGGCAGCGGGTGTGCGTCGCCCGCGCCCTCACCCCGGCGCCCACGGTGGTGTTCGCCGACGAGCCGACCGCGCCCCTGCACGGCGTCGACCGTGCCCACGTCCTGCGCACACTCATCACCGCGGCGCGCTCGCACGGCATCACCGTCGTCCTCGCCACCCACGACACGCAGACCGCCGCGCTCGCCGACCGCACCGTGTCGCTGCTCGACGGGCGGCGCGTGCACACCCTCCACCTGCCGCCGGTCTCCGGGACGGCCGACACGGAAGGCCGAGCGGCGTGCTCGCTCTCCGTCTGAGCCTCGGCGCCCATCCGGCCGTCCAGCTGCGCCGGCTGCTGGTCGCGGCCGCGTCGGCGGGCACCGGCTTCCTGCTGCTGAGCGCCCTCGGCCATGCCCTGGGCAACCCGGACCCGTCCGTCTCGGCGCTCCGGCTGGCCTGGTGCGCGGCCCCGCTGGCCGCCACGGTGTACTTCGCGGTCGCGGTCGCCCGCACCGATCCGGCGACCCGGCCCCGGCCCGGTCTGTCGGCGATCGGCCTGGGTCCCGTCCGTCTGATGGTGATCTCCGCGACCACCACGGCCCTGTCCTGCCTGCTGGGCTCGGCGCTGGCCCTGCTGGTCTTCCTCCAGCTGCGCGGCGACCTCACCGGCATGCCCCTCGACGGCGCCGCGACGGACTTCCTCGCCGCCGGGCGGCCGCTTCCACTGCCGGCCGCGCTGACGCTGCTGGCCCTGGTGCCGCTGAGCGCGTCGGGGGCGGTGGCGGTGACGCTGCGGCCACGCGAGCCGGTTTCGGGCGCGCCCCGCGCGGCACGGACGTACGGCAGGTTCGGCGCGTACCGGCGTACGGCGGCACGCGAGTCGTTCGGGGCGTACGGACGCTTCGGCAGGCAGCTGGGCACTCCGGCACGCAGTCGGCGTACTGCCGGGGCGACGCCGGAGCAGCCGGAGCAGGAGGGCGCGGCGGAGGCCGCCGGGAGCTTCGCGGGGCCGGATGGCGAGTCCGCTGAGTCAGCCGAGTCCGCGCAGTCCGTTGAGTCCGCGGTGTCCGCCGAGGTGCCGCCCGCCGTTCCGCACGCACCGCCGTCCGGGCTGCCCTGGGGCATCGCGGTGCTGGCGGTCGGGCTGGCCGTGGAGGCCTTCGCGAGCCGTACGGGCGCGGGAGGCGGACCGGGCGACCGGCCGGCCGCGCTGCTCGGGCTGGCCCTGGCCTGCGTCGGGCTCGCGCTCGCCGGCCCGGGTCTCACCCATCTGTGCGGCCGGCTGCTCCAGACGATCCGCCCCGGCGCGCTGCGGCTGCTCGCCGGGCGGGTGCTGATGACGGAGGCCACGCGCATCGGCCGTCCGCTGGGCGTGGTCTGTGCGGTCATGTCGGCCGCGTACGCCATGGCCTCGCTGTACGACCGGGAGGACGCGTCCTCCGGTCCGCTCGTCGCGCTCGGGGTGCTGCTGGTGACGGGCTGCACGCTGGCGACCCTGCTCACGGCAGCGGTCGAGTCGAAGCAGGCCCGCTCCGACACCACCGCCGCGCTACGGCGCCTCGGTGCGCCCGCGACCACGCTGCGCCGGGCGGCCGTGCTCCGCGCGGGCACGCTGCTCGCCCTGTTCGGCCCGTTGTCGCTGGTCGTCGCCGAACTGTCGGCGTGGCCGCTGAACTGAAATCTGCGTGCACCGATGAGTTTCGCGCGGGCGGCCTGTCCACCCCTACGAACGCTACGGAACCGATTGGCGGAGGCCCCCGTTATGTACCAGCAGATGATCTTCGTGAACCTTCCCGTCAACGACCTCGACGCCTCGAAGAAGTTCTTCACGGAGCTGGGCTACTCGATCAACCCGCAGTTCAGCGACGAGACCGCCGCCTCGGTCGTGATCAGCGACACCATCGTGGCGATGCTGCTGACCCGGCAGAAGTACGCGGAGTTCACGAAGAAGGAGATCGTGGACGCGAGGAAGAGCAGCGAGGTGCTGATCGCGCTGAGCGCCGAGAGCCGCGAGAAGGTCGACGAGCTGGTGGACAAGGCCCTGGCGGCGGGCGGGACGGTCGCCGGCGAGACCCTGGACCACGGCCTCATGTACGGCCGCTCCTTCGACGACCTCGACGGCCACACCTGGGAGGTCGTGTGGATGGACCCGGCAGCCCTGGAGGGCTGAGCGACCTAGCATGGGCGGGTGCAGACCAGTCCCGCCCATGCCGTCCATCACGGGGACCGCGAGATCGAGACGCTCGAGGAGTTCGACGCGATCGTCTCCTCGCGCGGCACGCTCGCCGGGTTCCGTGTCCAGGCCGTCGATCTGACCGACCGGACCCGGGAGTTGCTCACCACCGACACCGCCGAGGCGGTGTTCCTCGGCTGCCGGATGCGTCCAGAGGCGGCGGAGAAACTCCGTGCCGACGGCGCCCTGGTCCTGCCGCCGGTCCCGGGCCTGCCCTTCGATCCCTATCGGGGGCATCTCTACACACCCGGTGACCTGTTCGCCTCGCTCGACAAGGGCTATGAGGCGACTCCGGACGCGCTGACCTACACCTGGTTCCAGCGGACCAAGGCGGACGGCGACATCTTCGCCTCCATGCTGCGCGCGGTCCACGACGACTCCATGTCCGACGCCCTCGACGAACTCCTGCGCGGGGCACGGGTCGTGGGGGTGATGGGCGGTCACGCGATGGCCCGCGGCACCGAGCAGTACCTGGGTGCCGCCCGGCTCGGACGGGCGCTGACCCACGCCGGTTTCACGGTGGCGACGGGCGGCGGCCCGGGCGCGATGGAGGCGGCGAACCTCGGCGCCTACGCGGCCCCCTACGACGAGGCAGTGCTGGACGAGGCCTGCCAACTGCTGGCGGCGGCACCCTCGTTCACGCCGTCGATCACCGACTGGGCGCGGGCCGCCTTCGAGGTGCGCACCCGCTGGCCGAAGGGCAACCACTCGGTCGGGATTCCCACCTGGTTCTACGGCCACGAGCCGCCCAACGCCTTCGCCTCCCACATCGCGAAGTACTTCGCCAACGCCACGCGCGAGGACGGACTGCTGGCCCGCTGCAACGCGGGCGTGGTCTTCCTGCCGGGCGCCGCCGGCACCGTCCAGGAGATCTTCGACAACGCGACGCCGAACTACTACGAGTCGCGCGGTGAACCCACGCCCATGGTGCTGGTGAACCGGGCGCACTGGACGGAGAAGCTGCCGGCCTGGCCGCTGCTGCGGTCGCTCGCCCGAGAGCGTTCGATGGACACGCGGATCACCCTGGTGGACCGGATCGAAGAGGCCCCGGAGGCGTTGAAACGTCTGGGCGGTTAATGAAAAGGCAAAGCCCGGGCCCGCGGTCGGCATATGCGTTGACACTACTTATGCGGCGCTTATAGACCTGGGAGCTACCTGGGAGTGCTGATGCTCCGTCAACACTCCCTCAACCCCCCGCATTTACACATCCCCGTAAAGGACAAACGTGGCAGTTCTGTCCGTATCCCGCCGTACCGTCGCGCGCTCCGTGCGCGCCCTCGGTGTCGCCTCCGCGTCCGCCGCGCTCGCGCTCGGCGTCGCCGGCAGCGCGGCGGCCTGCGACATCACCGAGTTCTCGGCCGAGGCCACGTGCGTCGGTGACAGCGGTGTCATCACCGTCACCGACGTCGACCCGGCCGGCGTCCCCGCCACCGTCACCGTGTTCCTGCTGAACAACGGCGCCGACATCAAGAAGGTCGGCGAGCAGGTGGTCAAGGGCACCCGTGAGGGCACCACCATCACCTTCGAGGAGGACTGGAAGCCCAACGCCGAGTACCGCGTCCACGTCAAGGCGACGCCCTACGTCGACGAGGACATCAAGCCGAACCTGACCACCCCGGCGACGTCCTGCAAGAAGACGGAGAAGTCCCCGGCTCCGGCGCCCTCGACCCCCTCGGAGAACCCTTCGACCCCGGCCGAGGAGCCCGGCTCCCCGACCCCGTCGGCGTCGGAAAGCGAGAGCACCCCTCCGGCGGACACGTCGAACAACGCGCCGTCCCCGGCCGGTGAGTCCAACCTCGCCGAGACCGGCGCCGGCTCCAACACCGGCCTGATCGCCGGCATCGCGGCCGCCCTGGTCGCGGTCGGCGGTGGCGCGATCTTCTTCGGCATGCGCCGCCGCGGGGCGAACAGCAACCGCTGACCCCGCACGGACACAGAAGCGGCCCGCCCCCTCGGGAGCGGGCCGCTTCGTCGTTCCGAACGCTCAGCCGAACGTCACCCGCTCCAGCCAGAACTCCAGCAGCTTCCGGTCGCCGAGCACCTGCAGTTCCGGGGCGTCCTGGAGCACCTCGGTGAGCGGTCCGCGCGGGGCGACCGTGGCCTTGTCATGGCCCCGGTGCCAGGGGACGCCCTCCTCGCGTCGGCGGCGGCATCGGGCGCGACCTCGAAGGGCAGTCCGGCGGCGAGGGCCGCGTCCGCGCGGTGGACGATCAGCTCGTGCGTCATACGGCGGGCCCAGAACCCGGCATTGCGGATGTCCGCCCAGCTTCACAACTGCGCGCCCGGCCCCGCCGTCCGCAGGTCGCCGACGATCAGCCGGCCGGACTCCGACGGCCACCCGTCCAGCGCGCCGCGATCGCGCAGTAACGGCCGTACCCGAGTCGAATCATGACGCAGACCGTAGACAGCAGCGGTCACCCCAGCACGGCGATTTCCGCCTCGTCGAACTCCACTCCGACCTCGTCCCCGACGTCCGGCGCGGCCCTGAGCGCGCAGGCCGCCTCCAGCCGGGGCGCGTCCTCGGGCTGGAGGTGCACGGCGACATGGGTGCCCCGAAAGGTGCGTGCGGCCACGGTGCAGCGCAGTCCCTCCTCGACGGGGACCAGACGGACACCGGCGGGCCGGACCAGCAGCGTCCGCGTGCCCTGTGGGGCGCCGTCCGGGACGGGGACCTTGCCCCAGGGGGTCACGGCGACCCCGTCCCCGACGGCTGCCTCGACGACGTTCTCGAAACCGAGGAAACGCGCCACGAAGGCGTCGGCCGGCCGCTGCCACACCTCGAGCGGCGTTCCGGACTGGGCGATCCGCCCGTCCCGCATCACCACCACCCGGTCGGCCAGCGCGAACGCCTCGCCCTGGTCGTGGGTCACGGCGAGCACGGTGGTGCCCAGCCGGCCGAACAGCTCGCGCAGTTCGACGACGAGCCGCTCCCTGAGCGACCGGTCGAGCTGTCCGAGCGGCTCGTCCAGCATCAGCAGCCGGGGGCTGGGAGCGAGGGCGCGGGCCAGCGCGACACGCTGCTGCTCGCCCCCGGACAGCGAGGCGACGGCCCGCCCGGACGCCCCGGGCAGACCGACCAGGTCCAGCAACTCCCCCACCCGCTCCGCCTGCCGGGCGCGTGACGCGCCGCGCATCCGCAGCCCGAACGCCACGTTGCCGCCCACGTCCCGCTGCGGGAAGAGCTGGTGGTCCTGGAACATCAGCCCCACCCCGCGCCTGTGCGCGGGCACGCCCGACTGGTCGTGCCCGTCGAGCAGGACCTGCCCGGAGTCGAGGGGCTGCAGACCCGCGACCGCCCGCAGCAGGGTCGACTTGCCGCTGCCGCTGGGCCCGAGCACACACACGATCTCCTGCTCGGCGACCTCCAGGTCGACGGCGTCCAGCACCGCGCGCCCGCCGAAGCGGACGGTTGCGGCCCGAAGGCTCAGCAGCATCTAGAACTCCCCGGTCCGGTCGGTCCGCAGCCGCTCCAGCACCAGCAGCGCCACCGCGCACACGATCATCAAAATCGTCGACAGGGCCATGGCCTGGCCGTAGTTGAGGTCTCCGGGCCGCCCGAGCAGCCGCGCCACGGCCACCGGCAGCGTGGGGTTCTCCGGCCGGGCGATGAACACCGTCGCCCCGAACTCCCCCAGCGACACCGCGAAGGCGAACCCGGCCGCGATCAGCAGCGCCCGCCGCACCATCGGCAGGTCAACCTCACGCCAGGCCCGCCACGGCGACGCCCCGAGCACCGCCGCCGCCTCCCGCAGCCGTACGTCCACCGCCCGCAGCACCGGCAGCATGGTCCGTACGACGAACGGCACGCCCACGAGCGCCTGCGCGAGCGGGACCAGGATCCAGGAGGCCCTGAGGTCCAGCGGCGGCTCGTCGAGGGCGATCAGGAAGCCGAAGCCGACGGTCACCGCCGACACCCCGAGCGGCAGCATCAGCAGGGCGTCGAACCCGCGCACCAGCCGTCCCGCGTCCCGCCGGGTCAGCGCGACGGCCGCGAGGCCGCCGATCACCACGGCGATGGCGGTGGCGGCGAGGGCGTACCGCAGCGAGTTGCCGACCGCCTCGATCGGCGCGACCAGGAACACTCCTCCGTCGTCCTCGGTCAGCGCCCGGTAGTAGCCGAGGCCGGCGCCGTCGAAGGAACGCTGCACCAGCACCGCGAGGGGCAGCAGAAGCAGTACGGCGACACCGGCGACGACTCCGCCCAGCAGCGCCCACTGCCCGGTGCCGCGCGGCCGGCGGGCGGTCACCGAGGCGTCCACGAGCCGCAGGGCGGTCTCCCGCCGCCGGACGGTCCAGGCGTGCAGGGCGAGGATGGAGCCCACGGCGACGAACTGGATCATCGTCAGGACGGCGGCCGTGGACAGGTCGAAGATCTCGGAGGTCTGCCGGTAGATCTCCACTTCCAGCGTGGAGAAGGCCGGCCCGCCCAGGATCTGCACCACACCGAAGGAGGTGAAGGTGAACAGGAAGACCATCAGCGCGGCCGCGGCCACGGCGGGCGCGAGCGCGGGCAGAGTGACGGTCCGCCAGGCCGCGAACCGTGAGGCGCCGAGCACCCGCGCGGCCTCCTCCTGCCGCGGGTCGAGCTGGGACCAGAGGCCGCCCACCGTGCGCACGACGACGGCGTAGTTGAAGAAGACATGCGCGAGCAGAATCGCCCACACGGTGGTGTCCAGGCGCACCCCCCACAGTTCGTCGAGGAGTCCGCCGCGTCCGACCAGCGCCATGAACGCCGTACCGACGACGACCGTGGGCAGCACGAACGGCACCGTGACCACGGCCCGCAGCACCTGCTTGCCGGGGAAGTCGAAGCGGGCGAAGACATAGGCGCCGGGCAGGGCGATCAGCAGGGTGAGGACAGTGGAGACGAGAGCCTGCCAGGTGGTGAACCACAGCACCTGCCGGACGTCGGACTGGGCCAGTACGTCCCCGATCCGCCCGAGCTGCCAGGTCCCGTCCGTCTTGAGTCCGCGCGCGACGATCGCGGTGACGGGATAGGCGAAGAAGACGGCGAAGAACGCGACGGGCACGGCCATGAGACCGAGCCGCGCCGCGCTCCCGCGCCGCCTTGCCGCCGCTCGCGTCACTTCAGTACGAGCGAGGTCCACGACTTGACCCACTGGTCACGGTTCTCGGCGATCTTCGCCGGGTCCATGGTCTCCGGATCCTTGGCCTGCGGCCCGAACTGCTTGAACTCCTCGGGCACCTCGGCGCCCTCCACCACCGGGTACACGAACATGTTGAGCGGCATGTCCTCCTGGAACCGCTTGCCGATCAGGAAGTCGAGCAGCGCCTTTCCGCCCTCGGGGTTCTTCGCGTTGCTCAGCAGTCCGGCGTACTCGACCTGGCGGAAGCAGGTGCCCTCGGCGACGCCGGTGGGCGCGGTCTCCGGCCGGGGCTCGGTGTAGATGACCTCGGCGGGCGGCGAGGAGGCGTACGACACGACGAGCGGACGGTCGGCCTTGGCCTTCCTGCCGCCGGCCGAGCCGGAGAACTCCTCGTTGTAGGCCTGCTCCCAGCCGTCGACCACCTTGACGCCGTTGGCCCGGAGCTTCTTCCAGTAGTCCGGCCAGCCCTCGTCGCCGTACTGGGCGGCCGTGCCGAGCAGGAAGCCCAGGCCGGGCGAGGAGGTGGAGGCGTTCTCGACGACGAGGAGGTCCTTGTACTCGGGCTTGATCAGGTCGTCGAAGGTCTTGGGCGGGTTAAGGTCGTGCTCGGCGAACCACGCCTTGTCGTAGTTGACGCAGATGTCACCGGTGTCGACGGGGGTGACCCGGTGTTCGTCCTCGTCGGCCCGGTACTCGGGCAGGACCTTGTCCAGGCCCTTGGCCTCGTACGGCTGGAACAGCCCGTTGTCGAGGGCGCGGGAGAGCAGGGTGTTGTCGACGCCGAAGAAGACATCGCCCTGGGGGTTGTCCTTGGTCAGGATGGCCTTGTTCACGGCCTGTCCCGCGTCGCCGTCCTCCAGGACCTTGAGCTCGTAGCCGGACTGCTTCTCGAAGGCGGCGACGACGTCCTCGGACACGGCCCACGAGTTGTGGCTGACGAGGGTGACGGTCTTGGACCCGCCGCCGTCGCCGCTGCCGCCGTCCCCGTCGGACGACCCGCACGCGGACGCCGTGACCAGCCCCAGCCCGACGGCCAGGACCGTGACCTTCTTGGTGATGCCCACTTGATTCCTCCTGGGGGTGACCAGGAAGAGACGCGGCCCTGCCCGGGACCCCTGGCGGAGTCCCGGGCAGGGCGCAACAGCTCGAGTGATGACCGATCTCCCTACCCAGAATGACCTGGGCCAGGTTCGGAGGGTCTGCGGCCGGTGCCGCACTCTCAGCGCTGTGGCGCTCCCCTGTCGGAATATGAGGTTGTCCTTACCTCTGACTTACACGGGTCACCCTACCGCTCGCTCGCGGCGAGCTGACCGCATGCCCCGTCGATCTCCTGTCCACGGGTGTCCCGGATCGTCACCGGCACACCGTGCGCGGCGATCGCCTCCACGAACGCCTTCTCGTCCTCGGGCCGGGAGGCGGTCCACTTGGAACCGGGCGTCGGGTTGAGCGGAATGAGGTTGACGTGCACGGGCCGCCCCTTGAGCAGCCGCCCCAGCCGGTCACCGCGCCACGCCTGGTCGTTGATGTCCCGGATGAGCGCGTACTCGATGGACAGCCGCCGCCCCGACTTGGCCGCGTACTCGAACCCGGCGTCCAGCACCTCGCGCACCTTCCACCGCGTGTTCACCGGGACGAGGGTGTCGCGCAGCTCGTCGTCGGGGGCGTGCAGCGAGATGGCGAGCCGGCACTTGAAGCCCTCGTCGGAGAAGCGGTGGATGGCCGGGACGAGGCCGACGGTGGACACGGTGATCCCGCGCTGCGACAGCCCGAGCCCGTCCGGCTCGGGGTCGGTGAGCCGCCGGATGGCGCCCACGACCCGCTTGTAGTTGGCGAGCGGCTCCCCCATGCCCATGAACACGATGTTGCTCAGCCGCGCCGGGCCCCCGGGCACCTCACCGTCCCGGAGCGCGCGCATCCCGTCCACGATCTGGTGCACGATCTCGGCCGTCGACAGGTTCCGGTCCAGCCCCGCCTGCCCCGTGGCGCAGAACGGGCAGTTCATACCGCACCCGGCCTGCGAGCTGATGCACATGGTCACCCGGTCCGGGTATCGCATCAGCACCGACTCGACGAGCGTCCCGTCGAACAGCTTCCACAGCGTCTTGCGGGTCGTCCCCTGGTCGGTGGACAGATGTCGTACGACCGTCATCAGCTCCGGAAGCAGCGCCTCCCGCAGCCTGCCGCGCGCACCGGCCGGGATGTCGGTCCACTGCTCCGGCTCGTGCGCGTACCGCGCGAAGTAGTGCTGCGACAGCTGCCTGGCACGAAACGCCTTCTCACCGACCGCAACGACCGCCTCCTTCCGCTCGGCAGGCGTGAGATCGGCAAGATGCCGCGGCGGCGTCTTGGCTCCGCGCGGCGCAACAAAAGTAAGTTCTCCGGGCTTAGGCATGGCTGTACCAGTGTCGCAGATCGACATGGGTGGCCCGGCCGGGCTCAGAACAGGTCGGCGATCAGAACGGTGACCTTGGTGGCGTGGCTCTTCGTACGGTTCCAGGGGGCCGCGCAGTAGCGGCGTGGTCATTGGGTGATCGTACTGAAACGGACGTCGGGCCCGCGTCCTGGGAGGGCGGGGGCCGATCGGTTTGGGGGTGGGTGCGGGTCAGGTGGAGCCGACGAAGATCACCAGTAGGAGCCACACCACCGGTGCCGTCGGGAGCAGGGAGTCCAGGCGGTCCATGATGCCGCCGTGGCCGGGCAGCAGGGTGCCCATGTCCTTGATGCCCAGGTCGCGTTTGATCATGGACTCGCCGAGGTCGCCCAGGGTGGCGCTGGCCGCGACCGCGAGGCCCAGCAGCAGGCCCTGCCACCAGCTGCCGTCGTCGATCAGGAACTGCATGCACAGGGCGCCCGCGACCATCGCGAACGCGATTGCGCCCAGCAGGCCCTCGCGGGTCTTGCCGGGGCTGATCCGCGGGGCGAGCTTGTGTTTGCCGAAGCGCCAGCCGACGGCATAGGCGCCCGTGTCGCTGACCACCGTCAGCAGGAGGAAGGTGAGGACCCGCCAGTGACCGTCGTCGGCGGTGAGCATCATCGCGACGAAGGTCGCCAGGAACGGGACGTAGAACGCCGCGAAGACACCCGCCGTGACGTCCTTGAGGTAGCCCTCGGGCGGCGCCGTCATACGCCAGACCAGCACCGCCAGCGTGGTGAGCGCCATGGCGACCCACGCGCCCTCGGCCCCCCGGGCGTACCCGGCGACGACCATGGCGGCACCGCCGAGCGCGAGCGGGACGAGGGGCGCCTTGATGCCCTTGCGCTCCTCGAGCCGCGTGGTCAGCTCCCACAGGCCGACCACGACGGCGACGGTGATCACGCCGACGAAGACGGCCTTGACGACGAACAGCGACGCGACGATCACCGCGCCGAGTCCGACGCCGACGCCTATCGCGGCGCCGAGGTCGCGCCCCGCGCTCTTCTTCTGCGGGGCGGGCGCCGGCTGCGGGACGTCGGGCATGGGCTCCGGATTCTGCCGCACCTCCCCGGGATGGGGCCGTGCCTGCGGGATCTCGTCTCGGAACAGGGGACCGCCCAGCCGAGCGGCCCCCCGGTCCACATCCTGGTCTCCGCCGTGTTCGGGCACGTCGGGCACGATGGGCATGGGGCGAGTCTGCTGCGCGTAGTGCGCATGGTACGCGGGACCCGCAGGGGCAGCCCCCTGGCCGGGCCCGTGGTCGGACGGCCCCCAGTACCCGGTCTGCGGCGGCCCCCAGGAAGAGTCGTTCATCAGACCTCGAGCAGTTCCGCTTCCTTGTGCTTCAGGAGCTCGTCCACCTGGGCGACGTACTTCGCGGTGGTGTCGTCGAGCTCCTTCTCCGCACGGCGGCCCTCGTCCTCGCCGACCTCGCCGTCCTTGATCATCTTGTCGATGGCGTCCTTGGCCTTGCGGCGCACGGAACGGATGGAGACCTTGGCGTCCTCACCCTTGCCCTTGGCGACCTTGATGTACTCGCGACGGCGCTCCTCGGTCAGCTCGGGGAACACCACCCGGATGATGTTGCCGTCGTTGCTCGGATTGACGCCCAGGTCGGAGTCGCGGATCGCCTGCTCGATGTTGCGCAGCGCGCTCTTGTCGAACGGCGTCACCACGGCCATGCGCGGCTCGGGCACGGAGAACGAGGCCAGCTGGTTGATCGGCGTCGGTGCGCCGTAGTAGTCGGCCACGATCTTGTTGAACATCGCCGGGTGCGCACGGCCGGTGCGGATCGCGGCGAAGTCCTCCTTGGCGACCACGACGGCCTTCTCCATCTTCTCCTCGGCCTCGAGGAGGGTCTCTTCGATCACCACTTGCTCCTGCGTGTCTTGAGTAGGCCCGGCTGCGGTTCCTTGTCAGGGCGGCGGCCGGCTGCGTCGCGTCTTATTCCTGCACGGTTCCCGACCGGCAGGACATTGTCCATCCCCCCGGTCAGTTGCGTCCGGCGTGGTCACCCACAAGCGTGCCGATCTTCTCACCCTTGACCGCGCGGGCGATATTGCCCTCCTTCAGAAGCTCGAAGACGACGATCGGCAGGCTGTTGTCACGGCAGAGCGTGACGGCCGTCGCGTCGGCGACCTTCAGATCCCGGGTGATGACCTCGCCGTAGACGAGCGCGTCGAACTTCACGGCGTCGGGGTTGGTCTTGGGGTCGGAGTCGTAGACCCCGTCCACGCCGTTCTTGCCCATGAGCAGCGCCTCGGCGTCGATCTCCAGGGCGCGCTGGGCGGCGGTGGTGTCGGTGGAGAAGTACGGCATGCCCATACCGGCGCCGAAGATGACGACGCGGCCCTTCTCCAGGTGGCGTACGGCGCGCAGCGGGATGTAGGGCTCGGCGACCTGCCCCATGGTGATGGCGGTCTGCACACGGCAGTCCACTCCCTCCTTCTCCAGGAAGTCCTGGAGGGCGAGGCAGTTCATCACGGTGCCGAGCATGCCCATGTAGTCGGAGCGGGCGCGGTCCATGCCGCGCACCTGCAGCTCGGCGCCGCGGAAGAAGTTGCCGCCGCCGATGACGATCGCGATCTGCGCGCCGTCCCGTACGACGGCCGCGATCTCACGTGCGATGGCGTGCACCACGTCCGGGTCGACACCTAGTCCCCCGCCACCGGAGAAGGCCTCTCCGGACAGCTTCAGCAGAAACCGGCCGCGTACTTTGCCGTCGTCGCTCTTCTCAGCCTTGGTGGTCATCGGGGATCCCGCCTCTTTCGCGTGTTGCACATACGAAGAAGGCCATTGCCGGTGGGGCGTGGTTCGCATCCCATACGGCAATGGCCTCCTCGTCAGATCTGCTGTCGCCCGGCACGCGCGCATGCGCGGACGCGTGTCCGTACGACTGCTCTCGACCCTATCGGGGTCGCGCGCCCGTCGCGGTACGGACTCAGATGCCGACCTTGATGCGCGTGAAGCGCTTCAGGGTGACACCGGCCTCGTCCAGGACCTTCTGGACGGACTTCTTGTTGTCGAGCGCGTAGGGCTGGCCGAGCAGCGTGGCGTCCTTGAAGAAGCCGTTGAGGCGGCCCTCGACGATCTTCGGCAGGGCGGCCTCGGGCTTGCCCTCGGCGCGGGTGGTCTCCTCGGCGACGCGGCGCTCGGACTCGACGACCTCGGCCGGGACGTCCTCCTTGGAGAGGTACTTCGGCGCGAAGGCGGCGATGTGCTGGGCGACACCCTTGGCGATCTCGGCGTTGGGCTTGTCCAGCTCGACGAGCACACCGATCTGCGGGGGCAGGTCGGGCATCGTGCGGTGCATGTACGCCGTCACGTAGCCGTCGGCGAACTGCGCGAAGCGGTCCAGGACGATCTTCTCGCCCAGGTTGGCGTTGGCCTCGTCCACGAACGCCTGGACGGTCTTGCCGGGCTCGATCTCGGAGGCGAGCAGGGCCTCGAGGTCGGCCGGGGAGGTCTTGGCGACGTGCTCGGCGATGGCCTTCGCCACTGCCTGGAACTTCTCGCCCTTGGCGACGAAGTCCGTCTCGCACTTCAGCTCGACGAGGACACCGGAGGAGTTGTCGTCGGCGATGATCGAGACCACGGCGCCGTTCTCGGCGGAGCGGCCCTCGCGCTTGGCGACGCCCTTCTGGCCCTTGATGCGGAGCGCCTCGACGGCCTTGTCGACGTTGCCGTCGGCCTCGTCCAGTGCCTTCTTGCAGTCCATCATGCCGGCGCCGGTGAGCTCCCGGAGCTTCTTGACGTCTGCGGCGGTGTAGTTCGCCATGAGTCTGTGAATCTTTCTCGAAGTCTGGAGGTTCGGAGATCTGCGGGTCAGGACCTGACTGAGGGCGGGTCTCCGACTCGCCGCTGACCTACGGGTGAACGGCGGGAGCGATGAGATGTCACCGCTCCCGCCATCAACGGCTCTGACGGGGCGGTCAGGCCTGCTCGGCCTGGGCGGCCGGAGCGGCCTCGGCGGCGGGAGCCTCGGCGGCGGGGGCCTCGGCCGGCTTCTCGGCCTCGGCGGCGGCCGGAGCGGCCTCCTCGGCCTTCTTCTCGCCCTCGAGCAGGTCGCGCTCCCACTCGGCCAGCGGCTCGCCGGCGGCCTTCTCGCCCTTGCCCTCGGTGGCGACACCCGAGCGGGCGATGAGGCCCTCGGCGACGGCGTCGGCGATCACGCGGGTGAGCAGGGTGACGGAGCGGATCGCGTCGTCGTTGCCCGGGATCTTGTAGTCGACCTCGTCGGGGTCACAGTTGGTGTCGAGGATGGCGACAACCGGGATGTTGAGCTTCCGGGCCTCGCCGACCGCGATGTGCTCCTTCTTGGTGTCCACGATCCAGACGGCGCTGGGCACCTTCTGCATCTCGCGGATACCGCCGAGGGTCTTCTCCAGCTTGGCCTTCTCGCGGGAGAGGACCAGCAGCTCCTTCTTGGTGAGGCCGGAGGCGGCCACGTCCTCGAAGTCGATCTGCTCGAGCTCCTTGAGGCGCTGCAGACGCTTGTAGACGGTCGAGAAGTTGGTGAGCATCCCGCCCAGCCAGCGCTGGTTCACGTAGGGCATGCCGACGCGGGTGGCCTGCTCCGCGATGGCCTCCTGCGCCTGCTTCTTCGTGCCGACGAACATGACCGTGCCACCGTGGGCGACGGTCTCCTTGACGAACTCGTAGGCGCGGTCGATGTACGACAGCGACTGGAGCAGGTCGATGATGTAGATGCCGTTGCGCTCCGTGAAGATGAAGCGCTTCATCTTCGGGTTCCAACGACGGGTCTGGTGACCGAAGTGGACGCCGCTCTCCAGCAGCTCCCGCATCGTGACGACGGCCATGGCCGTATCTCCTTGAATTTCTCGGTTGTGCCGCGGATGCCGGACGGCTTCCGCGCCTGACGCCCACGACGCGCCGCTGCCGCAAGGACCGAGGGGCGCTGACACCGGGGTTCCGGCCGTGACCGGTCCTGATGTCGGGGCGTGCGAAGTCGACCCGGTGGCCCGGGTCGCCACCAGAAGTGTACGGGACCCGCGGGGCCGCGGGTGACGCCGTTGTCCACAACCCGGCCGTCGGTCCACAGGTCCCGGCGCTGATCGCGAGCTCCCGGCACGCTTTCGGGCATGCGAACGATGCGATGGGCGAGGACGGCCGTACGGCTGGTCCTGCTGGTGATCATGGCCCTGGCGGCGCTGCTTGCCCCGCCGCCCCCATCCTGGCTGCCGGCGGCGGCACCGACGCCGGCGGCCGAGGACGACGGCACGGCACCGGCCGTCGGGCGGGCGTGGCCGGTGGGGGTACGGCCCCGGGTGCTGCGCGGCTGGGAGCCACCGGCGACGGTGTACGGGCGCGGGCACCGGGGCGTGGACCTGGCGGCGGCGCCGGGAACTCCGGTACGGACGGTGGCGGCGGGCCGGGTCTCCTTCGCGGGCCGGGTGGCCGGACGGGGCGTCGTCTCGGTCGAGCTGGCGGGCACGGGCGATCCCCCACTGCGCACGACCTTCGAACCGGTCCGCGCGTCGGTGGCCAAGGGCGACGAGGTGGCGGCGGGCGAGGCGATCGGCACGGTGGAACCGGCGGGCTCCCACTGCACGGCACCGTGCGTGCACTGGGGACTGCTGCGGGCCGACACCTACCTGAATCCGCTCACCCTGCTGCCCCCGTGGCTGCTCCACAGGCCGTCGAGACTGCTGCCGGTCCTGGGGGGCGCGGCGCCCGGCTGATCACCACCGGACACGTCCCGCGGTCCCCCCGCAGGTCGGCCGGCCACCGCCCCGCCCCGCCCGCCGAACCGGCCCCCTGCACCGCAGCGCCCGTCCCGGCACACCCCCGCCACGCTGCAGCTCGCTCTCCTTGGCGGGACGAGACACCGAAAGGCACAGCGGAAACGTCCCGTGTCCGGAGCGGCCCGACGCCGGTCCCGCACCCTGACAGGCCGCGGTGCCCACGGCGACTCGCCCTGCCCGGAGACACCAGACACCGGCGGGCCCGGCGAAGGGCGGCGCGAAACGGCCCGTGTCCCGCGCGGCCCAACGCCCGTTCCGCCACCCGGACAGGCCGCGGTGCCCGCGGCGACTCGCCCTGCCGGGACACGAGACACCGGCGGGCACGGCAAAGGATGGCGCGAAAACGGCCCGTGTCCCGCGCGGCCCAACGCCCGTTCCGCCACCCGGACAGGCTGCGGTGCCCGCCGCGACACGCCCTGCACGGAGACACCAGACACCGGCGGGCGCGGCGAAGGGTGGCGCGGAAACGGCGGTCGTCAGCCTCGTACGCCCCTGAGGACCATCGTGACCGCTGCCTCGGTGATCGCGTCGGGGTGTTCCGCCGCGCCCAGTTCGATGCGGCGCACGGCGGCGTCCACGACGCCCTGGAGGAGCATGGCCGCGAGGCGGGGCTCGGTGTGGCCCAGGCCGGCCAGGGCGTCGCCGATCATCGTGACGAGACCGCCGTGCGCGGCGCGGATCTTCTCGCGCGCGCCCGCGTCGAGCTCGCTCGCGGAGATCGCGACCACGGCGCGGTGCCGCCGGTCCCCGACCAGTTCCAGCTGCTTGCGGACGTAGGCCTCGATGGTGGCCTCGGCTCCGTCGGCGGCCGCCATCGCCGCCTCGACCTCCGCCGCCCAGACCGGGAAGTCGACCTCGCACAGTTCCTCGACGACGGCCGCCCGCGAGCGGAAGTACTCGTACACGGACGAGCGCGCGAGGCCGGTGCGCTCGGCGAGGGCCGGGAAGGTCAGCGCCTCCGTACCGCCCTCGGACAGCAGGGAGCGTGCCGCGTCCAGCAGGGCGGCTCGCTGCATCGACCGGTGCTCGGCCACGGAGGCCGCTCGAATCCTTGGCACGTCAACCACTTTACGGAGGCACGGCCCGCGGCGGCCAGGGGATCGGCCGGCTCTCCGCCGGACGGGCTCAGCGGCCGAAGCTCGCCAGCTTCGCGCGCAGCTGGAGCACGGACTTGGTGTGGATCTGGCTGACCCGGCTCTCGGTGACGCCGAGGACATTGCCGATCTCGGCGAGGGTGAGGCCCTCGTAGTAGTACAGCGTGACCACGGTCTTCTCCCGCTCAGGGAGCGTGTTGATGGCCCGGGCGAGGAATCTCCGCAGCTCCCGGTCCTCGGCCACTTCCACCGGATTGTCGGCGGCGGTGTCCTCCAGGGTGTCCATGAAGCTCAGCTGGTCGCCGCCGTCGCCCCCGGCGTGCAGCAGCTCCTCCAGGGCGACGACGTTCGCCAGCGACAACTGGCTGAAAACCGCGTGCAGCTCCGCGACCGTGATGCCCATCTCATCGGCGACCTCGCCCTCCGACGGCGTACGCCGCAGCCGCGCCTCCAGCGTGGCGTAGGCGCGCTCCACGTTGCGCGCCTTCTGCCGCACCGAGCGCGGGATCCAGTCCAGTGCCCGCAGCTCGTCGATCATCGCGCCCCGGATGCGGGTGATCGCGTAGGTCTCGAACTTGATCTCCCGGTCGACGTCGAACTTCTCGATGGCGTCGATCAGCCCGAAGATCCCGGAGGAGACGAAGTCCGCCTGCTCGACATTGGGCGGCAGCCCGACACTGACCCGGCCGGCCACGTACTTCACCAGCGGCGAGTAGTGCAGGATCAGCTGCTCCCGCAGTCGTTCGTCCCCCGTCGCCTTGTACGACCGCCACAGCTCGTCGAGTGTCGAGGGAGCGGGCGGCCGCGCGCTGCCACCATCGCGGGCGGCTGGGGGGATCGCCGCCCGGTCGGACCCGGAGGTGTGCTGGGGCATTCGTCGCCTAGTGCCGTTCTGCCGTGGGCTGGTGCTGGCTGGGTGCGTGGTCTGTCCGATGTGGAGTTGCCTGTCCGTGTCGGGGTCCTCGTGAGCGTAGCGTGACTGCGGCGTCGCGGTGTGCGAAGAATCGAGGTGGGGCCGTGCGCAGATTCGTTCCGGGGGCCGTCCCACCGGGGCACGACCGTCGCTCTGAGTGATCGCCGGGGTACCCCAACTGGCGTATGTGCCAAGGAGTGTCGGGGTTCCCCCGGACGGCCGAACACGCTCCGTCAACGCGGGTCGGGACCACCGCGGACCGACATCACCGCCTGGCGCGTCAACTTCCAGCCGTCGCCGTGTCGTTCGACGTAACCAAGTGCTCGTAGTTCGTACAGTCTCGCGATCGCGTCGTCCGGCGTGGTCTGCGCGGCCCGTGCGATCTCGTCCGGCGGGGCCGCTCCGCGGGCCGGGAGCGCGGCGAGAACCTGGCGGCCCGCCGGGTCGAGGAGGTCACGCGGCAGCACCGGCCCCCGGCGCTCCGGCGCGAGCTCGCCCATGTCCCCGACCAGTTCAATGACCTCGTCGGCATCGGTGACCAGGACGGCGTCCTGGCGCAGCAGTTCGTGCACCCCGGCGGAGAGCCCGCTGGTGGCCGGTCCCGGGACTCCTATGGTGTGCCGTCCCAGTCGCCGGGCCGCCCGGGCGGTCACCAATGAGCCGCTGCGGTGGGCGGCCTCGACGACGACCGTGCCCCTGGTGAGGGCGGCGATCACTCTGTTGCGGAGGATGAATCTGCTCGGTGTCGGATGGTCGCCGGGCGGCAGCTCGCCGACGACGAGCCCCTGGTCGGCGATTCTGCCGATCAGCCCGGCGTGTCCGCGCGGATAGGGCCGGTCCAGGCCGCAGGCGAGGACGGCGACGGTGGCGCCGCCCGAGCCCAGCGCCCCGCGATGGGCGGCGCCGTCGACCCCGTAGGCACCACCCGAGACCACGATCCAGCCGCGTTCGGCAAGACCTGACGCGAGCGTGGCGGCCATGTGCGCGCCGTACTCGGTGCAGGCGCGGGCGCCGACGACGGCGACCGAGCGCAGCGCCCACATGCGCAGGTCCGCGCCGCCGCGCACCCACAGCCCGAGCGGCCGGGCGTCCCCCAGGTCGTCGAGCTGCGCGGGCCACTCGGCGGTCCCGGGACAGACGAACCGCACCCCGGCGTCCCGTGCGACGGCGAGATCCCGGCCCGGCTCGGCCCGCCCGGCCCGGGCGACCAGGCCGGCCCATCGTCTGCCGCTGACCCCGGGCAGCGGCTCGGTCCGTTCCCGCAGCCTCCGCACCACCTCCTCCACGCCGAATTCCCTGACCCAGCGCCCGCCGGTCTCGTCACCGGGTTCGACGACCCGGGTGAGGAAGACCCGGCCGAGCAGCTCCCGCGCGGGCCCGGCCGCGGCGCTCATACTCCCGCTCCGACGGCCATGGGCACCCCTCGCGGGACACCGGTGCGCAGTTGCAGGGCGAGGGCGACGTCCGTGGCGTCGGGACGGTCGTGTCCGCGGAGGTCGGCGACGGTCCAGGCGACCCGCAGCACCCGGTCCAGGCCCCGGGCGGTGAGCGCACCGCGCTCCAGGCTCCGCTCGGCGTCGTCCATGGCGCCGGGTGCGGCCTGCCAGCGGCTGCGCAGCTCCCGTCCGGGGACTTCGCTGTTGGTCCCCCACGGCGTGCCGGTGAGCCGGGCGGCCGCGCGTTCCCGAGCGGTCCGTACCCGTGCGGCGACCGTGGCGGTGGCCTCGCCCCGGGCGCCGTTGGCCGTCAGTTCGGTGCGGGTGACGCGGTCCACCTCGACGCGCAGGTCGACCCGGTCGAGCAGCGGCCCGGACAGTCTGGCCTGGTAGCGGCGGATCGCCGCGGGCGGGCATTCGCACTGGTCGTTCGTCTGCGAGAAGCGTCCGCAGGGGCACGGGTTGGCGGCGAGCACCATCAGGAACTGTGCCGGGAAGCGCACCACCCCCGCACTGCGCGCGATGATCACATGTCCGGCCTCCAGCGGCTGACGCAGAGCGTCCAGGGCCCGGCTGCTGAACTCCGGCGTCTCGTCCAGAAACAGCACGCCTCGGTGCGAGAGGGATACCGCTCCCGGCCGGGCCGTACCGGGGCCGCCGCCGACGAGTGCCTGCATCGTGGCCGAGTGGTGCGGGGCGCAGTAGGGGGCCGTGTCGATCAGGGGCTTGCCTGGTGGCAGCAGGCCCGCCACCGAGTGCACGGCCGTCACCTCGAGGGACGCCTGCCGGTCCAGCGGCGGCAGGATCGACGGCAGCCGCTCGGCGAGCATGGTTTTGCCGGCGCCGGGCGGCCCCTCGAGGAAGAGGTGGTGTCCGCCGGCCGCGGCGACCTCCACCGCCGTCCGCGCCGAGAGCTGGCCCACGACGTCCGCGAGATCGTGACCCTGGTCGTGCTGGGCCGCGCCGGCGCTGTGCATGCCGGTGGCCGCTCCGGTGCCGGGGATGCGCAGCCCGGCGAGCAGCGGATCGGGCCGTGTCGGTTCCTCGGCCGCCTCCTCGGGCACGGGCTCGTCGGTGAGGACCGCGATCAGCTGGCGCAGGCTGCGGATGCCCAGGACGGACACGCCCGGTACCAGCGAGGCCTCGGCCGCGGCGCACTCCGGTACCACCACCTGCTCGTATCCCGCGTCGGCCGCGGCCAGCACGGCGGGCAGGATGCCGCGCACGGGCCGTACCCGGCCGTCCAGCCCGAGTTCGCCGATCATCACGATGTCGGCGAGCGCCCGTGGATCGATCCGCTCGGCGGCGCCGAGCACGGCGCAGGCGACGGCGAGGTCGAACCCGCTGCCGGCCTTCGGGACCGAGGCCGGGCTGAGTCCCACGGTGAGCTTCTTCTGCGGCCACTCCCCGCCGGAGTTGACCACGGCCGCCCTGACCCGGTCCCGGCTCTCCGTCAGGCTCTTGTCCGGCAGCCCCACCAGCGTGAACGCCGCGACCCCCGGTTCCAGGTCGGCCTGGACCTCCACGACGACGCCCTCGACGCCCACCAGCGCCACCGAACACGTACGGGCGAATCCCATGTCAGGCCACCCCCCGGACGTGCTCGACGACGGGTGCGCCGCGGGCGGGCAACAGCACGCCGACCAGGTCGATGCGGACGCCGCCGGGCGGTGCTCCCCCGTGTTCCTGCAGCCAGCGTTCCGCCAGGCCCCGGAGTCGGCCCGCCTTGGCCGGTGTGACGGCCTCCATGGGGTGCTGGAACGGCCCTGCCCTGCGGGTCTTCACCTCGCAGACGACCAGGGCGTCACCGTCCCTGGCCACGATGTCGATCTCACCGGTCCTGCCGCAGCGCCAGTTGCGCTCCAGGACCGTCATCCCCGCCTGCGTCAGCCGTCGTGCGGCCAGTGTCTCGCCGTACCTGCCGAGTGCGCTGCGTGCCCGTTGTGCGGTCATGTCGAACACCACCTCCGGGGACAACGGTCACGCAGCCCGCCGCCCGGAGTGGATCTTGGTGCACAACTCGGCGGCTGTGGACAACTCCATCACCCGCACGAGGGGCGGCTCACCCCCTCGGGAGCTCCAGATCGCTCTTGTTGAGCTCCTCGATATTCACGTCCTTGAAGGTCAGGACGCGCACCTGCTTGACGAAGCGGGCCGGCCGGTACATGTCCCAGACCCAGGCGTCCGCCATGGACACCTCGAAGAACACCTCTCCCTGGACCGAGTGCACCTGCATCTCGTAGTCGTTGGTCAGGTAGAAGCGCCGCTCCGTCTCGATCACGTATTTGAACAGACCGACGACGTCGCGGTACTCCCGGTAGAGCTTCAGCTCCATCTCGGTCTCGTACTTTTCGAGGTCCTCGGCGCTCATGGCATGTTCCCCTTCAGCCGTGCGATCCCACCATTGTGCGCCAGTCCCGGGGGTCACCGGACGATTTCGGTGTCCAGGGTCACGGGCCCGGCGGGGGGACCTTCATCGAGCAGTGTCCGCAGCAGCCCGGCGAGTCTGGTCGGATACACCGTCTCATGGGCCCGGGCGAGTTCCTGGCATGTCCACCAACGTGCTCCGGCGACACTGCTCCGCTCCAGTTCGGTCAGGGCCGTGGCGGCGATCGCCGTCTGTGTGGTGCGGGCGAGGTAGTACCACTCGTCCTGGTTCCAGCGGCGCCCCGCGAACGGGAAGGAGCACCTGCGCCGCCAGAGCACGGGCCCCAGCTCGACGTCCGTGATGCCGGTCTCCTCGGCGAGTTCCCGCAGCGCGGCCTGCTCCCGGGTTTCGTCGCCTTCCACACCGCCGCCGGGGGTGAACCACCAGTCGTCGGCGGGGTCGTCCGGTTCATGGCCGTGCAGCAGGAGGATGCGGTCGTGCGGGTCGAGCAGCACGACCCGGGCGACCTTGCGCAGCCCGCCGGTGTACGAGTCCTCGATCGCCGGGACCGGTTCAGCGGACACCGGTGGTTCCCGCGTTCGCCCGGGCCCTTGACGCGCCCGCACGCTTGGCGACGGGGCCGTACGCGGCCCCGCCGAGCACGAGCACGGCGCCGCCGATCACCAGTGCGACGACGGTCCTGAGCGGGCCCGGTGAGGAGAGCGCACCAAGCTGTTCGAAGCCGGTGGGAGCCTCCAGCATGCCCTCCATCGGCCAGGCCACGGCGTCGACCCGGGCCTGGACCGCACCGCGGGCGACGGTGCCACTGGCGGCGTCGGTCAGATGGGCCGTGGAGTCGACCGACCCGGAACGCTCGTCGCCGAGCAGGAACAGCCGCCCCTTCGGGACGGTGACCTCGGGGAAGTTGGCGAACCCGGTCACCGTGTCCCTGGGGAGATACGGTTCGTCGATCTCCTTGCCGTTCACCTTCAGCTTGCCGTCCTGGCAGCAGGAGACCTTGTCACCGCCGACGGCGACCACCCGCTTCACCATGGGTGCGTTCGACCAGCTGGCGTCCTTGAAGACGACGACGTCACCGCGGCGGACGTCACCGCCGTCGATGCGCTGGGCCAGCACCCGGTCGCCGGCGCCGATCGTCGGTGCCATCGAGGTGGTGGGCACGGTGTACGGCCGGTACACCACCGCACCCCAGACGAAGCCGCCGAGGAAGAGCACCATGCCCAGCGCCACGGCCAGGTTGGACAGACGCTGCCCGGTCCGGCCGCCCGCCCGGTTGCTGCCCGGGCCGCTGCTGCCGGGGACCGTGCGCGTCGTGCTCTGACCACTCATGGGCCGCACCCTACCCGGCAGTACCGGACGCGGTCAGCCCTCCTGGCGGCCCGCTCCGCCGCCGTGCCGCCGGCGCCGCAGGAGCACCAGCGGCGCCGCTCCCGCGAGCGCGAGTCCCTGCGGCGCGACCGACAGGGCCGCGGCGGACGGCGACGACGCGTTCAGGCCGGGCTGGTCGAAGGTGTCCGGGACCGGGAGGTTGGACCACCGGTTGATCGGCCAGGCGATGACGATGGCGCGGCCGACGACCTTGTCCACGGGGACGAAGCCGTCGTTCTTGTCGGCCCGGTTGTAGCGCGAGTCCCGGGAGTTCTGACGGTGATCGCCCATGACCCAGATGTGGTCCTCGGGGACCTTCACCTTGAACTGGCCGCCCTCGCGGTCCTGGCTGCACGGGGTGTTGCCCGGGTACACATACGGCTCGTTCAGCGCCTTGCCGTTGACCTTGAGCGGGCCGGTGCCCTTGCACTCGACGGTGTCACCGCCGACGCCGATGACCCGCTTGATCAGGTCCTTCTCCTCCGCGGACGGCATCAGGCCGATCCAGCTGAGGACCTTCTGCAGGGGGTTGGGGTCGGGGGTCGGCTCACCCGCCAGCCAGTTGTCGGGGTCATGGAAGACGACCACCTCACCGCGCTCGGGCTCGGAGCCGAACCAGGGGGTGAGCTTGTCGACCAGGACCCGGTCACCCTTCTGGAGGGTGTTCTGCATCGAGTCGGACGGGATGGAGAACGCCTGCACCAGGAACGTCTTGATCAGCAGCGCGAGCACCAGCGCGATGCCGATCAGGATGGGCAGCTCCTTCCAGAAGGAGCGGGGCTGCTTCGCCCGGGGGGAGCCGTCGCCCGGCCCTCCCTGCTCCGTGGGGGGCTCGTCCCCGGGACCGTCGCCGCCACCCGCCGAGGAGGGTTTCCCAAGGGACACGGTGTCGTCCGCCGCCGGATAGCCCGCTCCCGCGGGACGTCCGCGCTGCTCCTCGCCCTCGCGTCCGGACCGTGCGCCAACCGCCGCATCCCCCACGCCAACTCCTCACTCTCTGCCGCCGCCCGCGCCATGCCCGGCGCAGGCCCACCACTCCCATAACGAGCGGGAGTTCCGCAGGGGTCGGGAGCCGGACGATTCCGTTGGGACCGTCCGGGGCAACCCTATGCGACAGCGGGCCGGCAGCGGTCGAACCCGGCGCCGAGTCCGACACGGAAGCGTAGGTCGTGGGTTCCTCCAGCATGCTCCAGTGGGCGAGCGGCCAGGCGATCACCATGGCCCGGCCCACCACCTCGTCCTCGGAGACGGTGCCCCCGTATCCCCGGTCCTGGTGGAAGCGGGAGTCGGCCGAGTTGGACCGGTGGTCGCCCATCACCCACAGCCGCCCCTCGGGCACCGTGACGTCGAAGGGCGTCTTGGAGGGGACATTGCCGGGGTAGAGGTAGTCCTCGTTCAGCGGTACGCCGTTGACGGTGACCCGGCCGTCCTTGTCGCAGCACTGGACCCGGTCGCCGCCGACGCCGACGACCCGCTTGATGAGGTCCTTCTCGTTCTCGGACGGCAGCAGTCCGATGAAGGTGAGCCCCTCCTTGATCTGCTTGATCCCGACGGGGTCCTCCTTCTTGCGGACGGTCCCCTCGTCCTTGAGCCAGCCGCCGGGGTCCTTGAACACGACCACGTCGCCGCGCTGCGGCGTGGAGCCGAACCACGGGGTGAGCTTGTCGACCAGCACCCGGTCGCCGATCTGGATCGTCTGCTCCATGGAGCCGGACGGGATGACGAAGGCCTGGACGAGGAACGTCTTGAGCACCAGCGCGATCAGGACGGCCACACCGATGAGGAGCGGGATCTCCTTGACCGCGCTGCGCCTGCGGCGCCGCTTGACCTTGCGCTGGAGCTTGCGCCGCTCGGCCCGGCTGCGCCCCGAGCCGGGGGCGGCCGTGCGCCGGGAGCCGGTGGGCAGCAGGTTCTCCGTGGGGCTCTCCGGGATGCCGCGGGGCTTGCCGCGATTACCCATGGCCGCCCCCTGCCGGACGGACCACGTCCGCCTCCCGGTCGGGCACGCGCGCATAGGAGTCGGGCCGGTGCAGCCCGGTGGCACGATCGAACGGCCATACGATCCCGTCGGCGCGGCCGATCACCTCGTCCACGGGGACCATGCCGCCGCCGGGCGAGCCGAGGCGGTCCCGGGAGTCACTGGAGTCGCTGCGGTGGTCACCGAGGACGAACAGTCTCCCGTCGGGCACGACGACGTCGAACGGCACCGTGGAGGGGCTGTCACCGGGGAACAGGAAGCCCGACTCGTCGACCGAACGGCCGTTCACCCGGATCCTCCCCTCACCGTCACAGCAGACCACGTGATCCCCGCCCACCCCGACGACCCGTTTGATGTAGTCGGCGTCACCGAAATACCCGGTGCCGTCGAACACAATCACGTCGCCGCGCTCCGGCCCGTCGCCGAAGCGGTACGCCAACTTATTTACGAGAACACGGTCCCCGGCCCTCAATGCGCGTTCCATCGATCCGCTGGGAATCTCGAACGGCCGCGCCACGAGGGTGTTGACGGCCAGCAGGAAGAGCAGACAGAGCAGCAGGGCCAGGGTAATGCGCCCGCCGGGCAGCGAACGCGTGATGCGCGGCACCAACGCGGAACGCGACCGCCCCTCCAGCCCCGCCGGACCCGAGGTGTCCTCAGGTCCGGCCGGGGGAAAGGAACGGTCGCGCTCCGTCGGCTGTGCTTCGGTGTCCATCGGGGCCAGATGCTATCCGGCCGCGACGTGACGCCGGTAAAGCGCTCAGTTCTCGCGCTTCTCCTTGATCTTCGCCGCCTTGCCGCGCAGCTCGCGCAGGTAGTACAGCTTGGCGCGGCGGACGTCACCCTTGGTGACGAGCTCGATCTTCTCCACGATCGGGGTGTGCACCGGGAAGGTGCGCTCGACGCCGACGGAGAAGGAGACCTTGCGGACCGTGAAGGTCTCGCGGACGCCGGCACCCTGGCGGCGGATCACCACGCCCTTGAACTGCTGCACACGGGAGCGGTTGCCCTCGATGACGCGCACGTGGACGTTGACGGTGTCGCCGGGGCGGAACGCCGGGACGTCGCTGCGCAGCGACGCGGAGTCGACGGAGTCGAGCAGGTGAGACATTTCGTCTGCTTTCTTCGCTGATGCCGCAGGTCATCAACGGCAACTAGGGTTTCGGACCAGAGGTGCGATCCGGGCGGGCGTCGTGTCCCCCTGCGGCAGGGGCGCACGCCGGACGGCGCACAACAGCGGCCTATTCTTCCACGCCGTCGGTCCTGCGCCAAAATCGGCCGTACCGCTCACCCTCGGGGTCCGGTTCCCAGCCCAGGATGGACAGCATCTCGCGGTCCTTCTTGTCGAAGGCCTTGGGATCGCAGCGCTCGACGAGGTCGGGCCGGTGGGCCGTGGTCCGCCGCAGCGCCTCGTCGCGCCGCCAGCGGGCGATCTTCCCGTGGTGGCCGCTGAGCAGCACGTCCGGCACGCCCCGGCCGCGCCACAACGGGGGCTTGGTGTGGACGGGGCCCTCCAGCAGGTTGGCCATGGCGCCGGGTGCGAAGGAGTCGTCGCGGTGCGATTCGGCGTTGCCGAGAACACCGGGGAGCAGCCGTGCCACGGCCTCGGTGATGACGAGGACGGCCGCTTCGCCGCCGGCCAGGACGTAGTCCCCGATGGACACCTCGTACACGGGCATCCGGGTGGCGTACTCGTCGACGACACGACGGTCGATGCCCTCGTAGCGCGCCGGAGTGAAGATCAGCCAGGGGCGCTCGGAGAGGTGGACCGCGAGTTCCTGGGTGAAGGGACGGCCGCTGGGGGTGGGGACGATCAGGGCAGGTTCAAGGGAGCCGGCCTCGTAGCCGTCCGCCAGCACCGAGTCCAGCGCGTCGCCCCAGGGCTCGGTCTTCATGACCATGCCGGGGCCACCCCCGTACGGGGTGTCGTCGACGGTGTTGTGCCGGTCGTAGGTCCAGGCGCGCAGGTCGTGAACCTGGACGTCGAGCTGGCCGCGCGCGCGTGCCTTGCCCACGAGGGAGACGTTCAGCGGCTCCAGGTACTCAGGGAAGATCGTGACGACGTCGATCCGCATTACGCCTCTTCCTCGCCGGCGTCCCGCGTGGAGGCGATCTCGGCACGGTCGTCGATCAGTCCGGGCGGCGGGTCGATGACCGCGCGCTGCTCCTCCAGGTCGATCTCGGTGACGATCTCCTCGACGAACGGCACGTACACCTCGGTGCCGTCGGGGCGTTCGACCACGAAGAGGTCCTGGGAGGGCAGGTGCGAGATCTCGGAGATCCGGCCGACCGCGGTGCCCTCGACGGTCACCACGTCGAGGTCGATCAGCTGGTGGTCGTAGTACTCGTCCTCGTCCTCGGGCCGCTCGTCCGGGTCGACGTCGGCGATGAGGAGGGTGTTGCGCAGCGCCTCGGCGGCGTTGCGGTCGCGCACGCCCTCGAAGCGCAGCAGAAGGCGGCCGCTGTGCACACGGCCGGTCTCGATGGTGAGCGGACCGACGGAGGCGGGGTCGGTGGTCAGGACGGCACCGGGCCCGAGCCTGAGTTCCGGTTCGTCGGTACGGACCTCGACGGTGACCTCGCCCTTGATGCCGTGGGCGCGGCCGATGCGAGCGACTACCAGCTGCACTGTGCTTGATCTCCTGTCGGACTGTGACGAACCGCCGCCGGCTCCTACGACTGCGGGCCGGGGACGGCCCAAAAGAGGCCCTCCCCGGCCCGAGCCGGTGCTGCGTTGTGCGTCAGCGGACGTGGTCCACGTCGACGAGGTCGACACGGACACCGCGGCCGCCGATGGCGCCCACGACGGTACGCAGAGCGCGTGCGGTGCGGCCGTTGCGGCCGATCACCTTGCCGAGGTCGTCCGGGTGGACCCGGACCTCGAGCACTCGCCCGCGCCGCAGGTTGCGCGAGGCGACCTGCACATCGTCGGGATGGTCGACGATGCCCTTCACGAGGTGCTCGAGAGCCTCCTCGAGCATGCTCAGGCCTCGGTCGAGGACTCGGCGGCGGCCTCGTCCTTCTTCTCAGCCTTCTTCTTCTGGGTGATCGCCTCACCCTTGCCCTCGTCCTCGCCGCCGATCGCCTCGAACGACGGACGGGCGGGCTTCTCGGCCTGCTGCAGCAGCGGCGCGGGAGCGGGCTCGCCCTTGAACTTCTGCCAGTCGCCGGTCTTCTTCAGGATGGCGAGCACGGGCTCGGTCGGCTGGGCGCCGACACGGAGCCAGTACGCCACACGCTCGCTGTCGACCTCCATCACCGACGGGTTGTACGTCGGGTGGTACTTGCCGATCTCCTCGATGGCCCGGCCGTCACGGCGGGTACGGGAGTCGGCGACGACGATGCGGTAGTGAGGCGAACGGATCTTGCCCAGACGCTTCAGCTTGATCTTGACTGCCACGGGAGTGGGTTCTCCTGGATTTGACGTGGTTGGGCACGGCGAGACGCCGCGTGGGGTTGCGGTACCCGAGTGCCCGATGGACGCGTCAGCCGGAGGAGAGAGGGGTCCTGTGCGGCTGTCGAGTACAGCTGACCATTCTGCCACACCCTTCGGGGCGCGGATGCCGCGGGGCGTCCGCGCGCGGGCACGCCTCCGCGGCACCCGGCGCTGCACTGTCACCACGCCGGGTGCACGGCCTGAAAGCGGCGGCCGAGCCGACCCGGCACCCACGAGGTGCCGGGTGGTCAGCTCGCTGCCGCGACTTCCGGGATCCGGAAGGGCTTGCCGCAGCCTCCGCAGACGATGGGGGCCTGGGCCAGGACCGAGGGGACGACGCGGACGTTGCGACCGCAGTCGCAGACGGCCTTGACGCGCACCCCGCCCCCGGAGGAGCCGTGCCGTGCGGCCGGCCCGCGGAAGCTGCGGGCGGTGTCGCCCGCGGTCGCCGCGGTGTGGGCCTTCAGGGCGCGATGGAGGCGCTCCGTCGTCTGACGGTAACGCCGCTTCGCCTCGGGAGTGAGCGTGACCAGCGAGAAACCGCTGCTGGGGTGCGGCTCCTCGGGGTGGTCCAGGCCCAGCTCCTCGGCAATCGCGAGGAATCTGCGGTTGTGGTAGCGGCCGGCGCGGGATGTGTCGCGTACGCCGCGCGCTGCGGCGACGCCATGGACTGCCTCATGCAGCAGTCGTTCGAAGGAGAGCTCGTGACCGCATGCGGACGACGACTCCCCGATCAGGGACTCGGGCGCGGCAAGGTCGGGCAGTTCGGGGTGGTACCGCTGAATGTCGGCCCACGCCTGTGCCAGCTCTGCGGCGAGAACAGGTGGTGTCTGTGTCGTGCTCACGTAATGACAACGAGCCGGGATGCCTCTGTGTTCCGATTCCGGGGCATCCCAAATAATTTGCACGTACCCGTCAGTTGCCGCTGATGCGTCCTGACGAGGGCGGGTGCGCTGATCTGCGGAGAAGCCTCGCAGCTCACCTCAAGGTGGTGCGTAGGCTGACGTACGCCCTCCCGTCTCCCGCCACCACCCTCAGAGGAGGCCCTCGCGGGCCGCCCCCCTGCTTGGCGCGTAAGCGGTCTCCCCCGCCGGTGTGCGTGAGGCCCCCGGATGCGCAAGAGGCGTTTCGGCCGCCCTCGTGGCGACATGCCGCCCCTCCGGCTCACCGCGGGCGCTAAGACCGTGACGTTACCGCGTCCCCCACCGGCACCACACACCGCCCGGATTACCGGAATGCGAATTCTTGCCACTGGCACGAGCAACTACCAAGCCGCGGCCGCATTCCACTGGACGACACGTCGAGGCCGGAGTTTCCTGGCATACGGGGGGTGTGCGGGCGCACTGCACGGGGGCCAGGGAATCGGGCACTGCGGCAACTCTCGGCTGATTGGGGCGCTTACCTATGACACCTACGCTCGTGCGGCAGCACCTGCCTCAGACCGGGGCCGCCCCCCGGGTGGACCTGCGTGCACGCGCGCGTGACTGGTCCGAGATCCAGGAGCGGATGCTCGTACCGCTGTACGAGGCCGTCTACGAGCGACTGGACGTGGGTCCCACGACGCGGCTGCTCGGCCTCGGCTGCGGCTCCGGACTGGCCCTGCTGATGGCGGCCTCGCGCGGTGCCACGATCACCGGTGTCGACACCTCCGCCGACCGGCTGGCTCTCGCGCGGGAACGGCTGCTGCCCGAGGAAAGGGAGCCGTACGCGCCGGCCGGCACCAGAATCGTGCAGGGCTCACCGGCGGACACGGCCCGCGCGGACGCGGCCGCGTACACCGTGGTGACCGCGTTCGAGCCGATCGGCTGTCTCGCGGGCGACGCGGAGGGGCTGGGCGAGTTGCTCGCCGAGGCGGTGCCGCTCGCCGGGCGCCGAGCGGCCGTGGTGCTGGCCGGCTGGGGCCCGCCGGAGCGGTGCGCCACGGCGTCGGTGCTGCGGGTGGCCGCCAAACTCGCGGAGCCGCTGCGCGGCGGGGGCACCTGGCGCCCCGCCGACCGCGACGACCTGGAACGGGTCGCCGAGCGGGCGGGACTGCGGCCGGACGGATCCGGACGGGTGGCCTGCCCGTTCGGCTACGCCGACGCCGACAGCGCGGTGCGGGGCCTGAAGTCGACCGGGCTGTTCGACCCGGCGATCAGGGCGACGGACCAGGTGCAGGTCGACAAGGAGCTGACGGAAGCCGTGCACCCCTATCAGCGGCCGGACGGGACCGTGTGGATGCCCAACGTGTTCCGGTACCTCGTCGCACGCACCCCCTGAAACATGCCACCGGGGCGCCCCCACGTGGAGGGGGCGCCCCGGTGTCACGCCGGTGCGGCCTCAGCCCATGAACTTCTTGAACTCGTCCGGCAGCTCGAAGTCCTTGCCGCCCTGCTGCGGCAGACCGAAGGCGCTGCCGCCCTCCGCGGCGGCGGCGCGGCGCGCGGCCGCCTCCTGCTCCTGCTGCTTGCGCTTCATCGGGTTGCCGGAGCGCTGCTTGCCCTTGGCCTGCTTCTGCTTCTTCTTCTGCCGGCCCGGGCCGCCGCCCGTGCCCGGCATCCCGGGCATCCCCGGCATGCCGCCGCCCTGCGCCATGCGGGACATCATCTTGCGCGCCTCGAAGAACCGCTCGACCAGGTTCTTCACCGCGCTGACCTCGACACCGGAGCCCTTGGCGATACGGGCGCGGCGCGAGCCGTTGATGATCGTCGGCTCCTGGCGCTCGGCCGGGGTCATCGACTTGATGATCGCGGCAGTGCGGTCGACGTCCCGCTCGTCGAGGTTGTTGATCTGGTCCTTGATCTGGCCCATGCCGGGCAGCATCCCGAGCAGCTTGCTGATGCTGCCCATCTTCCGGACCTGCTCCATCTGGGCCAGGAAGTCGTCCAGGGTGAAGTCCTGGCCCTTCTTCGACGCCAGCTTGGAGGCCATCTTCTCGGCCTCTTCCTGGCTGAACGTCTTCTCCGCCTGCTCGATCAGGGTGAGCAGGTCACCCATGTCGAGGATGCGGGAGGCCATCCGGTCCGGGTGGAAGGCGTCGAAGTCGTCGAGCTTCTCGCCGTTGGAGGCGAACATGATCGGCTTGCCGGTGACCTGCCGGATCGACAGCGCCGCACCACCGCGCGCGTCACCGTCGAGCTTGGAGAGCACCACGCCGTCGAAGCCGACGCCGTCACGGAAGGCCTCCGCGGTGTTGACCGCGTCCTGACCGATCATCGCGTCGACGACGAAGAGGATCTCGTCAGGGCTGACGGCGTCCCTGATGTCCGCGGCCTGCTGCATCATCTCCTGGTCGATGCCCAGGCGGCCCGCGGTGTCCACGATCACGATGTCGTGGACCTTGGTCTTCGCGAACTCGATGGAGTCCTTGGCGACCTTCACCGGGTCGCCCACACCGTTGCCCGGCTCGGGCGCGTAGACGGCGACGCCCGCACGCTCGGCGACGACGCTCAGCTGGTTGACGGCGTTGGGGCGCTGCAGGTCGGCGGCGACCAGCACCGGCGAGTGCCCCTGCTCCTTCAGCCAGCGGCCGAGCTTGCCCGCGAGGGTGGTCTTACCGGCACCCTGCAGACCGGCCAGCATGATCACGGTGGGGGGCTGCTTGGCGAAGCGCAGCCGGCGGGTCTCGCCGCCCAGGATCTGGATCAGCTCGTCATTAACGATCTTGATGATCTGCTGGGCCGGATTGAGCGCCTTGGAGACCTCGGCGCCGAGCGCACGCTCCTTGACGTTCTTGATGAACGCGCGAACGACGGGCAGGGCCACGTCGGCCTCGAGGAGGGCGATGCGGATCTCTCGCGCCGTGGCGTCGATGTCCGCCTCGGACAACCTGCCTTTGCCGCGGAGGTTTTTGAAAGTCGCGCTGAGGCGGTCGGAGAGGGTATCGAACACGGTGGCGTCGGTCCTCGAGGTCGGGGGCGAAACTGGGCTGCCCTCCAGGGTATCCGGCCCGGCAAGCAAATCGCCCCCGCCCGCTGAGGTGGTCACGCCCGCAGCGCCTCTTCCAGCTTCCGTGCCACAGCCACCGCCTCTTCATCCGGCAAAGGAACACCCTGCTCCTGCGTTACGTAGAACGCATCCACCGCGTTCGCCCCCAGCGTGCTCACATGGGCGCTCCGTACCCGCACCCCCGCGTCCTCCAGCGCCCGCCCCATGCGGAACAGCAGCCCGGGGGCGTCCTGGGCACGGACCTCGATCACCGTGGCGTGCCGGGAGGCGGCCGGGGCGACCGTCACGCGGGGCGGGGGTGCTACCACGCCGCGCCGCCTCGGGTACGCGGCGTCGCGCTCGGCGAGGCGGCTCCCGATGTCGAAGCTGCCGTCCAGGGCGCGGACGAGGTCGGCGCGGAGCCGGGCGGCCTGGGGCAGGGAGCCGTACTCGGCGGCGACCCGCCAGTCCAGCAGCAGCACGGAGCCGTCGACGCCGTCGGGCAGGTCCAGGGCCCGCAGCTCGGCGGTCCGCACGGTCAGCCGGTGCACGGCGAGCACACCGGCCACCGCGGGCAGCACGCCCGCCTGGTCGGGTACGGCGATGAGCAGCTCCACGCCCAGCGGTTCGGGGTCGCCGGAGGGCTCGGCGGGCGCGGCCTGGGCCCGCAGCGACAGCACGGGCGCGCCCGTGGCGATGGCCTCGAGCCCGAGGCGCTCGTGTTCCGCGGTGGGTGCGGCCTCGGCGGGGTCGGCCGGGACCTCCCCGGACAGCACGGCGGAGACCCGTGTGACCAGGTCGGCGACGAGCGAGGCACGCCAGGACGACCAGGCGGCGGGCCCGGTGGCGAGGGCGTCCGCCTCGGTGAGGGCGTGCAGGAGTTCGAGGGTGCCCTGGGTGCCGACGGCCTCCGCCACCGCGCGCACCGTGGCGGGGTCCTCCAGGTCGCGCCGGGTGGCGGTCTCGACGAGCAGGAGGTGGTGGCGTACGAGGGCGGCGATCACGGTGATGTCCTCGTGATCGAAGCCGATGCGGGCGGCCACGTCCTTGGCGATGATCTCGCCGGCCACCGAGTGGTCGCCGGGCCGGCCCTTGCCGATGTCGTGCAGCAGCGCGGCGACCAGCAGCAGGTCGGGCCGGTGCACGCACCGGGTGAACTCGGAGGCGCGCACGGCGGTCTCGATGAGGTGCCGGTCCACGGTCCACAGGTGGACGGCGTTGCGCTGGGGCCGGCAGCGGACCCGTTCCCAGTCCGGCAGCAGGCTGTTGACCAGGCCTTCCGCCTCCAGTGCCTCCCAGACCTGCACCGTGGGCCGGCCGGAGCCCAGCAGGGTCACGAGCTGTTCCCGCGCCTCGGCGGGCCAGGGCGTGGGCAGCGGGCACGCGCCGGTGGCCATGCGCCGTACGGCGTGCGGGGAGAGCGGGAGCCCGGCCTGTGCGGCGGCGGCTGCGGCGCGCAGGGGGAGCACAGGATCGCGTTCGGGGCGTGCGGCGCGGGCGAGTACCACCTCGCCGTCGTGTTCCACGACCCCTTCGGCCAGCGGGGAGCGCTCGGGCGCCGTCCTTCCGCGGCCCAGCACGGCACGCAACCGGGGGCGCACCGCGCGGGAGCGCAGGACGCGTCCCACTTCGCGCCAGGTGACGTCACCGGCGTAGGCGATGACCCGCGCGGCCTCGTACACCTGCCGGAGCAGCGCGTCCGCGTCGAGCAGGGCGAGTGCGGCCGCGACCTGGTCCTGCTCCTGGAGCGCCAGGCGGTCGGTGGCGCGGCCGGTCGCCAGATGCAGGGCGTCCCGTACGTCGAGGAGCCGGCGGCGGGCGTCGGTGAGGCCTTCGCGCGGGGCGTCGGCGAGCCAGGACGCCGCCACCGCGCGCAGGGCGGTGAGGTCGCGCAGTCCGCCGCGGGCCTCCTTGAGGTCGGGTTCCAGGAGGTACTGCAGCTCGCCGTGCCGTTCGGCGCGTTCCTCGCTCAGCTCCCGCAGCGCGGGGAGGCGTTTGGGCGCCTGGTTGCGCCAGTCGGCGAGCACGGCTGTGCGCAGGGCGGTGGTGAGGCCGAGGTCGCCGGCGATGTGCCGGGCGTCCAGCAGTCCGAGCTGGACCTTGAGGTCCTCGCCCGCGGTCCTGCGGGCCTCGGCCGGGGTGCGGACGGAGTGGTCGAGGGCGAGGCCCAGGTCCCAGACGGGGTACCAGAGGCGGTCCGCGAGTGCGGCGACCTCCTCGGGGGCGGTGCCGTCGTGCAGCAGGAGCAGGTCGAGGTCGCTGCGCGGGGAGAGTTCCGCGCGCCCGTAGCCGCCCACGGCGACCAGGGACACTCCGCGCGCCCCCTGGCTGCCGGCGGTGAAGAGCCCCGTGAGCCACTGGTCGGTGAGCCCCGCGAGGGCGGCACGGCGCGGCGGCCCGGGCCGCGCCTTGCTGTGGAGAAGGTGCAGCCGGGCCGCCGCGTAGCCGCTGGGTCCCGAGTCCTCTGCCTCGTTGTGCATGTCCGTCCCCGTCACCCGGCGGCTCCTGTTCCGTCCGTCTGCCGTCAGAGCGCGTCCGGGCCGCGCTCGCCGGTCCGCACCCGTACGGCCGTCTCGACCGGGATCGACCAGACCTTGCCGTCGCCGATCTTGCCGGTGCGGGCCGCCTTGACCACGACGTCGATCAGCTGCTCGGCGTCGTCGTCCTCGACCAGCACCTCGATGCGGATCTTGGGCACCAGGTCGACGGTGTACTCGGCACCGCGGTAGACCTCGGTGTGGCCGCGCTGGCGGCCGTAGCCGCTGGCCTCGGTGACCGTCAGACCGTGCACTCCGAAGGCCTGTAGGGCCTCCTTGATCTCGTCGAGCCGGTGCGGCTTCACAACGGCGGTGATGAGCTTCATGCGTCCACCTTCTTGGACTCGGCCGGGGCGACGGGGGCGGTGGCGGCGGTACGGGCCGCGCCGCCGCCGGCGCCGCTGAAGTCGTATGCGGTCTCGGCGTGCTGGGCCTGGTCGATGCCGGTCACCTCGTCGTCCTCGGAGACTCGCATGCCGATGGTCTTGTCGAGGAGGAAGGCGAGGATCGCGGAGGCGATCAGAGAGTAGGCGAGGACGCCGAAGACGCCGGCGCACTGCTTCCAGAACTGGTCCAGGCCGCCGCCGTAGAAAAGGCCCTCGACGGCGGACTGGCCCTTGCCGGTGGCGAAGAAGCCGATGAGCATGGAGCCGATGACACCGCCGACGAGGTGGACGCCGACGACGTCGAGGGAGTCGTCGTAGCCGAGCTTGTACTTCAGGCCGACGGCCATGGCGCACAGCACACCGGCGATCAGGCCGACCGCGATGGCGCCGAGCGGGGAGACCGCGCCGCCGGCGGGGGTGATGGCGACCAGACCGGAGACGGCGCCGGAGGCGGCGCCCAGCGTGGTGAAGGCGCCGTGGCGGATCTTCTCGTAGGCGAGCCAGCCGAGGACCGCGGCGCCGGCGGCGACCTGGGTGTTGACGAACATGAGCGCGCCCACGCCGTCGTCGTTGCCGAGCCACGAGCCGGAGTTGAAGCCGAACCAGCCGAACCACAGCAGCCCCGCGCCGAGCATGACCAGGGGGAGGCTGTGCGGGCGCATCGGGTCCTTCTTGAAGCCGATGCGCCTGCCGATGACCAGGATCACGCCGAGCGCGGCGGCACCGGCGTTGATGTGGACGGCCGTGCCGCCGGCGAAGTCGATGACGCCGAGCTCGAAGGCCCAGCCGCCGGATCCCCAGACCCAGTGGGCGACCGGGAAGTAGACGACGGTGACCCACAGGGCGATGAACAGCGCCCAGGCGGTGAACTTCACGCGGTCCGCGAGGGCGCCGCTGATCAGCGCGGGTGTGAGAACGGCGAACATCAGCTGGAAGACCAGGAAGACGAACACGGGGATGGTGTAGCCGTCCCAGAGTTCGGTAAGGCCGATGTCGCTGAGGCCGACCCAGTCGGAGTTCCAGCCGATGAGGCTGCCGGAGTCGGTGCCGAACGCCATGGAGAAGCCGTACAGCACCCACAGGACGGTGACGATGCCGAGGCTGATGAAGCTCATCATCAGCATGTTCAGGGTGCTCTTGACGCGGACCATGCCTCCGTAGAAGAAGGCCAGGCCCGGGGTCATGAGCATCACCAGGGCGGAACAGATGAGCATGAACCCTGTGTTGGCGGCGGACAGCGTGGGCGCGTCTGCGGCCAGGGTGATGGCTGATGCCATCGGCGTCTCCTCGTCGTTGGTACGGCCCCGTGCGGGCGAAGCCTTGAGCGGATTGAGGGGTGGGCCGGTTATGCGCCACGAGATTGGCGCAGCGCCGTTTCGGTGGAAGCCCCTCGTGGTTTCGCCGCCGTGACGAAGACACCCGGCGTGTTACAGGTCGATGAACTGCCGGATCCGGGCCGCGCCGGTCGTTATCGTGGCGCAACCTTCGGTGCTCGGCCGGGAGCCGTGGCCGTGGTGATGAAAAGGCCGGCCGCGACCGGCCTCCGAATGACTGGCATGGGGGAGCCGAGTCGGGCAGTTCGGGAGGGCCGGCCGCGGCCGGGGCACGGTGGTTCCTCTGGGGTCAGACCGCCTCGGCGGTCTCGGGGAGCTCGATCGCGAGCCGCTCGGTGAGTTCCACGACTTCGGCGAGATCCCCGAAGTCGCGTACGGCGGTGTCGACCGTTTTTCGGATACGAGTGTTGACGCGCTCGGAACGGACCTTCTTGGCCGCCTTGACGGCCTCGGTGGCGAGAACCGTGCTCTGCTCGGGCTCGCGCTGGAGGAGATGGACGGTGGCCATGCCGATCAGGTTGAGGGCGTAGGACCGCTGGTGTGCGCCGCCCTCCTGGCCGAACAGTTCCACGGCCCGCCGCATCAGCGGCTCGGCGAGCGAGGCGTAGGTGGGGCTGCGGCCGGCGACGTAGGCGAGGTCGCGGAAGGAGTGGGAGTTCTCGGCGTAGAGCTCGGCCTCGGAGAAGAAGCGGATCCAGTCGGCGTCGGGCTCGTCCCACTCGTCGGCCTCGGCGAAGGTGTCCTCGGCCATCCGCACGGCCCGCTTGCACCGGCCGGGCTGGCCCATGTTGGCGTAGGCGCGGGCCTCCATCGCATACAGCATCGACTGGGTCCGCGGGCTCGCGCAGTCGCGGCTGCCGTACTGCGCGAGGTGGATCAGCTCCAGGGCGTCCTCGGGCCGGCCGAGGTGGATCATCTGGCGGCTCATGCTGGACAGCACATAGGAGCCGAGCGGCCGGTCGCCGGCTTCCTTGGCGGCGTGCAGGGCGAGCACGAAGTACTTCTGGGCGGTGGGCTGGAGCCCCACGTCGTACGACATCCAGCCGGCCAGTTGGGCGAGTTCGGCGGCGACCTTGAACAGCCGTCGGGCGGTGGCCTCGGGCTGGGGTTCCTGGAGCAGGTCGGTCACCTCGTGCAGCTGGCCGACGACCGCCTTGCGGCGCAGCCCGCCGCCGCACTGGGCGTCCCACTGCCGGAACATGACGGTGGTGGTCTCCAGCAGGTCCAGCTCGGGCCTGGACAGCCGACCGCGGGCACGGGCGGAGGAAAGGACGGTGTCGGGTTCGGTCCGGGGCTGCGGGGCGGGCGGGGAGGGGACGAGCCAGCGCTGCATGGGCTCGATGAGGGACGGGCCCGCGGAGAGGGCGAGCGAGCTCCCGAGGAAGCCGCGCCGCGCCAGCATCAGGTCGCTGCGCGAGAACTCGCTGATCAGGGCCACGGTCTGCGGGCCCGTCCAGGGCAGGTCGACGCCGGTCGCGGAGGGTGCCGGGCGGGTGGTGCGCAGGCCCAGGTCCTCAACGGAGACGACGACGCCGAAGCGTTCGGAGAACAGCTCGGAGAGGATTCTGGGGATCGGCTCGCGTGGGTTCTCCCCGTCGAGCCAGCGGCGCACGCGTGAGGTGTCGGTGGAGATGTGGTTGGCGCCCAGCTGGCGGGCTCTGCGGTTGACCTGTCGGGCGAGCTCGCCCTTGGACCAGCCGCTGCGGACGAACCACGAGGCGAGAAGCCCGTTCGGACGCTTCTCCTGACTCGCCGTGTTCGCCCCGCCACCGCCGTTGCCGCTCACTGGAACGCCCCCATCCCTGAAGACCACTTGTCGCTGAGTGCGCCAAGCCCTATCAGAATGCCGGTTGTCGGGGCCGCCCGTCCGGCGGTTGCCACCCTTCGAACGGAAAGCCGAGTTGCCTCCGGCATACCCGCGAGTGCATGTGCCCCAAGAAACCGTGCACACAAAGTAACCCTACGATCACCCGTCTCACCATGGCGGAACCGCAATCGCCACCATTCGCCACCCCTTCGAATGAACTCACGGTCGCCGACCCGCGATTCACTTGACGCAGGACAGCCAAGAGTGGGTGCAGCGATGCATGCAGGGGCGCGCATCACCCGGCGCACCACCCTCGGCGCGTCGAAGCGCAGGTTGGTCGGCATGGCGTGGGGAAGTCGGAAACAGAGCGTCACGTTCTGCGTCCGCTACGTAACCACCGATACGTCGGACCCGTTGGAGGGGGCATGGGCTTCACGATCGGTATCAGTCGGGGCATCCGCGACATCCGGTCCGGTTCGCGTCGCCGGAGCCGCTCGTCGGACGGCACGGTCGTGGCGGAGTACACCGGGCTGTGGGGCTGGGATGTGGTGCCGGGGGTACGGGCCGCCGCGGGCGCCTGCTCCTGCGGACGCGCCGACTGCCGGGCACCGGGCGCCCATCCGCTCGGCCAGGCGCCGGTGCTCCGCGCCGGGGCGCCCCTGGACGAGGTCACCGCGGTCTGGTCCGAGTTCCCGGGCGCCACGCTGATGCTGCCGGTGGGTCGGGCGTTCGACGTGATCGAGGTCGCCGAGCCGGTTGGGCGGCACGCCCTGGCCCGGCTGGAGCGCATGGGCCTGCCGGTCGGCCCGGTCGCGGCCACCCCGGACGGCCGCGCGCACTTCTTCGTCGCCCCGGGTGCCGCCGCTGCCCTGCCCGATCTGCTCTACCGCATGGGCTGGGACGACCCGGCCGCCCTGGACGTACGCGGCCTGGGCCCGGGTGCGTACATCACGGCGCCGCCGTCCGACCGCGGCGGCCTCGGCCCGGTGCACTGGCTCCGCTCCCCCGCCCTCGACTCGGCCTCCTGCCCCCCAGAGGCCCGCCTACTCCTGGGCACCCTGGCCTACGTAGCCCACCGCTCGGGAGCGTAACCGCGACCCGCGGGCAGTCGTGCCGCTGGGGCGGCCGCGAGGGCCCCCCACCGCTCGGGAGCGTAGGTAGCCGCGATCCGCGGGCAGTCGTGCCTCCCCCAGTGCCTTAAGGGCCTGGGAGGTACCCCCAGGGCGGCACGGGTGGGCGCGACGGCACCCCGCCCGCGCTGGCTGCGCAACCCACCCCCGCCCGGCACCGACGCCGGCCACCCCGGAAAACAGCGAAGCGCCCGTCCCCCGTTTGCTCCGGGGGCGGGCGCTTCCTCGCAATCTGCGGGACCGATGAAGGGGACGTCACTCCCCGATGAGCGCATCCACGAACGCCTTCGGCTCGAACGGCGCCAGATCATCCGCGCCCTCACCGAGTCCGATCAGCTTGACCGGCACGCCCAGCTCACGCTGCACGGCGATCACGATGCCACCCTTGGCCGTGCCGTCCAGCTTGGTGAGCACGATGCCGGTGATGTCCACGACCTCGGCGAAGACCCGGGCCTGGACCAGCCCGTTCTGACCGGTCGTGGCATCGAGCACGAGCAGCACCTCGTCCAGCGGCGCCTGCTTCTCCACGACACGCTTGACCTTGCCGAGCTCGTCCATGAGCCCGGTCTTGGTGTGCAGCCGCCCGGCGGTGTCGATGAGCACCGCATCGGCGCCCATGTCCTTGCCCTCCTTGACCGCGTCGAACGCGACCGAGGCCGGGTCACCGCCCTCCGGCCCGCGGACGGTATGGGCGCCCACCCGCTCGCCCCAGGTCTGGAGCTGGTCGGCTGCGGCGGCACGGAAGGTGTCGGCGGCGCCGAGGACGACGGTGTTGCCGTCGGCGACCAGCACGCGGGCAAGCTTGCCCGTCGTGGTGGTCTTGCCCGTGCCGTTGACGCCGACGATCATCACGATGCCGGGGCCACCGGCCTCGTTCTCGGTGTGCACGGTGCGGTCCATGTCCGGACCGACCAGGGTGACCAGCTCCTCGCGGAGCAGCCCGCGCAGCTCCTCGGGGGTGCGGGTGCCGAGCACCTTCACCCGCTCGCGCAGCCGCTCGACGAGTTCCTGGGTGGGCTGCACACCGACGTCCGCGGTGAGCAGGATGTCCTCGACCTCCTCCCAGGTGTCCTCGTCGAGGTGTTCCCGGGACAGCAGGGTGAGCAGGCCCTTGCCCAGGGCGTTCTGTGAACGGGAGAGACGGGCGCGCAGCCGGACCAGCCGGCCTGCGGTGGGCTCCGGGATCTCGATCTCGGGAGCCTCGGCGGCGGGCGGTTCCTCGATGACGACGGGACCGGCGCCCGCCGGAAGATCAACCTCCTCGATGGTGCGCCGCGGTTCCTCCCGCGGCGTCTCGGCCTCTTCGCCGACGTGCGGCTCGGCCGGAGGGGCGGTGATGTCGGGCGCAGCGGGCGGCGGCGGGGGCTGCGGCTTCTTGCGCCGGGTGCCGACGATGAGCCCGCCGAGCGCGCCGAGCACGACCACGGCGATGACTACAGCAAGGATGACGATGTCCATAACGCGTCCAGTATCGGCCATGGGTACCCCGGTCGCGCCGATCGTGACCCGCGCCGGTCGGTGCGTGCCGCGCGGTGCGGGTGCCGCCCCGGGCCGGGGAGCGGCGTCGGGGGCGGACATGCCGCCGCCCCGGCTCGGACGGACCGGGCCGGGGCGGCGGGTGGGGGGGGTTGCGGGGAGAGGGACAGCGGGGACTTGAGCCCTTCTCCCCGGTCTTGGCGGACCGCTGGTCAGCCCATCTCCTCCAGCGACTTGCCCTTCGTCTCCTTCACGAACTTGAGGACGAACGGGATGGAGAGCGCTGCGAAGACCGTGTAGATCACGTAGGTGAGCGACAGGTTCCAGTCGGCCAGCGAGGGGAAGCTCGCGGTGATGGCCCAGTTGGCGATCCACTGTGCGGCTGCGGCGACACCGAGGGCGGCGGCGCGGATCCGGTTGGGGAACATCTCGCCGAGCATGACCCAGACGACGACACCCCACGACAGGGCGAAGAAGAGGACGAAGAGGTGCGCGGCGATCAGGGCGACCCAGCCCTCGGTGGCGGGCAGCCGGCCGTCCACGAGGTCCGACGAGAAGGCCCAGGCCTCCAGCGCGAGGCCGATCACCATGCCGACGGAGCCGATGATCGCGAGCGGCCGGCGGCCGATGCGGTCGACGAAGATCATCGCGATGACGGTGCCGACGATATTGATGATCGACGTGGTGAAGGAGTAGAAGAAGGAGTCCGACGGGTCGACGCCGACCGACTGCCACAGCGTCGCCGAGTAGTAGAACGCGACGTTGATGCCGACGAACTGCTGGAACACCGACAGGCCGATGCCGATCCAGACGATCGGCTTGAAGAAGAAGCTGCCGCCGAGCAGGTCCTTGAAGCTGGCCTTCTCCTCGCTGTGCATCGCCGACTCGATCTCGGTGACGCGGGCGTCCAGATCGATCCCCTTGCCCTCGACCTCTTCGAGGATCTGCCGGGCGCGCTCGTGCTTGCCGACGGAGATCAGGTAGCGGGGGGACTCGGGGATGGCGAAGGAGAGCAGGCCGTAGAGGACGGCCGGGACGACCATGACGCCGAGCATGAGCTGCCAGGCCTCCAGGCCCAGGAGCTCACCGCGCTGGTCGCCCTCGGCGGCGTTGAGGATGCCCCAGTTGACCAGCTGCGACACGGCGATGCCGATGACGATCGCGGCCTGCTGGAAGGAGCCGAGGCGGCCGCGGTAGGCGGGCGGGGCGACCTCGGCGATGTAGGCCGGGCCGATGACGGAGGCCATGCCGATGGCGAAGCCGCCGACGACCCGCCAGAAGGCGAGGTCGTACAGCGAGAAGGGCAGCGCGGAGCCGACGGCACTGACGATGAACAGGACCGCGGCGATCTGCATGCACCGGATGCGGCCGATGCGGTCGGCTATGCGGCCGGCGGTCGCGGCGCCGATGGCGCAGCCGATCAGGGCGACGGCGATGACCTGGGCGAGCGCGGCGGAGCCGATGTCGTAGCGACCGCGGATGGCCTCGACGGCACCGTTGATCACGGAGCTGTCATAGCCGAAGAGGAAGCCGCCCATGGCGGCGGCCGCCGCGATGAAGATGACGTGCCCGAGATGTTCGGGTTGAGCCGTCCCGGCTCCTGATGTCTGTGCCTGCGTGGTGCTGGTCACGTGTACTCCTCGGGCCACCGGCAGCGTCGCCGGATGGGGGGTCAGCCCTTCGAGGTCCAGCTGACGGTACCTGAAGGTAAAAACAACATTGCAGAGACTATGTCTTCAACTTTTGAAGTCAATAGGCCCGGGTCTATGAGTTCGGAGACACGGCGAGGTACAGATCGTTCAGGACTTGAAGGTTTTGTGCCGTTCTAGCGCAGGCGCTGGCTGATGACCTTGGAGACGCCGTCACCCTGCATGGACACGCCGTAGAGCGCGTCGGCGACCTCCATGGTGCGCTTCTGGTGCGTGATCACGATCAGCTGCGAGGCCTCCTGCAGCTCCTGCATGATCCGGATCAGCCGCTGGAGGTTGGTGTCGTCGAGGGCGGCCTCAACCTCGTCCATGACGTAGAACGGGCTGGGCCGCGCCTTGAAGATCGACACGAGCAGCGCCACGGCGGTCAGGGACCGCTCACCGCCCGAGAGCAGCGACAGCCGCTTGACCTTCTTGCCGGGCGGACGCGCCTCGACGTCCACGCCCGTGGTGAGCATGTTGTCGGGATCGGTCAGCACCAGCCGGCCCTCGCCGCCGGGGAAGAGGCGCGAGAAGACGCCCTCGAACTCGCGGGCGGTGTCCCGGTAGGCCTCGGTGAAGACCTGCTCGACGCGCTCGTCGACCTCCTTGACGACCTGGAGCAGGTCCGCGCGGGTCTTCTTCAGGTCCTCGAGCTGCTCGCTGAGGAACTGGTGGCGTTCCTCCAACGCCGCGAACTCCTCCAGGGCGAGCGGGTTCACCTTGCCGAGCTGCTGGTAGGCGCGTTCGGCGGCCTTCAGGCGCTTCTCCTGCTCGGCCCGCACGAAGGGACGGGGCCTGTTGCGCGGGTGCTCCGGGTCCTCCGGAAGCTGTTCGCCCTCGGCGGGGGGCGAGGGCGGCACCGGCTGGTGCGGGCCGTACTCCGCCACCAGCCCCGCCGGCTCGACACCCAGTTCCTCCAGCGCCTTGGTCTCCAGCTGCTCCACCCGCAGCCGCTTCTCGGCGCCGAGTACCTCGCCGCGGTGAACCGAATCCGTCAACTTGTCGAGTTCCGCCTTGAGATCGCGCCCCTCTGAGCGGGCACGGGCGAGGTCCTGCTCGCGGCGGGCCTTGGCGGCGTCGGCGGCGGTGCGCTCCTCGGCGGCGCGGGCAAGGGATACCTCGACGTGTGCGAGCAGTTGGCGGGCGCCTTCGGCGACCGCTCCGGCGACGGCGGCCTCGTGGCGCAGCCGGGCCCGGCGCTGCTCCGCACGCGCCCGTGCCTCACGCTCCGCGCGGGCGGCACGGTCCAGGGAATCGGCCCGTCCGGCCAGGCCCTTGACCCGTTCCTCGTGCGTACGGGCCTGGAGGCGGGCCTCCATCTCGGTCTGGCGCGCGTTGGCGCCGTCTGCGGCGAGCCGGTCGCGTACGGAGGTGTCGGGCTCCTCCTCGAACGGCATCTCCTCGGCGACCTCGAGCCGTTCGGCGAGTTCCTCGACGTCGGCGAGCGCCTTGTCCAGGGCCTCCTGCGCCCGTGCCGCCGCGGCACCGGCCCGCTCCGCCTCCCCGGCGGCACCGCGCGCCTGTCCGGCGAGCCGGCCGAGCTGCTGGGCGACGGCGGACTTCTCCCGGTCGGCGGCCCGGCGGCGTTCCCCGAGCTCCTCGACGAGGGCCGCGCACTCCCGGCGGCGGCCGGACGCGGCTTCCTGCGCCCCGGCGAACTCCTCGCACCGCACGGCCAGCTCCTCCAGCTCGGCGGCGGCCTCGTCCACGGACGCCTGCACCTCCAGCAGGCTGGGGGCGCCTGCGGAGCCGCCGTGCGCGAAGTGGGCGCCGAGGAGGTCGCCTTCGGCGGTGACGGCGGTGAGGTCGGGGTGGGCGTGGACGAGTTCCTCGGCGTCCTCCAGGGTGCCGACGACCACGATGCGGTGCAGCAGCCGTCGTACGGCCGGCATGAGATCGGCTGGGCCGCTGACGAGGCGCTCGGCGGGGAGGGGGGTTGCGGGTGCGGGGGCGTTGTGGTCGAGTGCGCCGTTCCCCGCGCCCCTGGAGGGGGTTGCCCCCGCGGCGTCGGATGCGGCGAGGTCCCCCTCGGGGACGGGGGTTGCGGAAGGAGTGGCGGGTGCGGAGGCGTCGTGGCTGGGCGCGCCGTTCCCCGCGCCCCTGGAGGGGGTTGCCCCCGCGGCGTCGGATGCGGCGACGTCTCCCTCGGGGACGGGGGTTGCGGAAGGAGTGGCGGGTGCGGAGGCGTCGTGGCTGGGCGCGCCGTTCCCCGCGCCCCTAGGGGGCGTCGCGGTGGGCCCGTCGGACTGGTCGGCGGCGGGGTGCTCCGGGGCGGCGGCCGGGGTGTCTGTCAGGAGGAGGGCTGCTCGGCCTGCGTCCTGTTTACGGAGGAGGCGGATGGCGTCGGCCGCCGCGGTCGGGGAGGTGACGGCGAGGGCGTCCGCTGCCGCGCCGAGGGCTGCCGCGAGCGGTACCTCGTAGCCGGGCGTCACCGTGAGCAGTTCCGCTGCCGGGCCCAGCAGTCCGGTGAGGCTGTCCTTCGCGTCCAGCAGGGCGCCGGTGCCGTCCTTGCGACGCAGGCCGAGGGCGAGTGCCTCGTGACGGGCCTGTGTCGCGGCGCGCTTGCGTTCCGCCGCGGTGAGCGCCTCGCGGGCGGCGGCGAGGGTGGCTTCCGCCTCCGCGAGCTGCCGCTTGGCCTCCTCGTGCCGTTCCGCGAGTTCGGCGTCGTCCGCGTCGAGGCCGTCGACCTCGGCCTGGAGCGCCTCGTACTCCTCCTGGGCGGCGGCGGCCCGTTCCCGGGCCTCGTCCCGGGCGACGGACAGCCGCTCGATCTCGGCCTGGGCCGCGGCGGCGCGGGACCGGGCGGCGCCCACCTGCCCCTTGAGCCGGGCGAGTCCCTCGCGCCGGTCGGCGATGGCCCGTGCGGCGTCCTTCAGGCGCCGTTCCTCCTGGGCGAGTTCGCGTTCCAGCTCCGCGCGGTGGGCGACCGTGTCCTCCAGGGCGCGCTCGGCCGCTTCCAGGGCGGCCTCCAGCTCGGCCTCCTGTTCACGGATGCGGGCGGCCTCGCGCTCCATGTCCTCGGGGTCCCGGCCCCGCCGTTCCTCGGGGGGCGCGGAGGTGGCGCTCTTCACGCGGGCGTCGGCCAGCGAGATGGTGCCGCGCACCCGCTCGGCGAGCTGGGAGAGCTCGTACCAGGTCTGCTGGGCGTTCTGGAGACGCGGGGTGAGCCGGCGGACCTCGTCCTCCAGCTGGGCCTCGCGTTGGAGCGCCTTCTTCAACTCCAGCTCGGCGGCTTCCTTGCGTTCCTTCAGTGCGGCTTCGTCGGCGATCTCGGCCTTGAGCGCCTCGCGCAGCCGTACCAGGTCGTCGGCGAGGAGGCGCAGCCGCGCGTCACGGAGGTCGGCTTGGATGACGGCGGCCCTGCGGGCGACGGCCGCCTGCCGGCCGAGCGGCTTGAGCTGACGGCGGAGCTCGTCGGTGAGGTCCTGCACGCGCGCGAGGTTGGCCTGCATCGCGTCCAGCTTCCGCAGCGCCTTCTCCTTGCGCTTGCGGTGCTTGAGAACACCGGCCGCCTCCTCGATGAAGGCGCGGCGGCCCGTGGGATCGGCGTGCAGTACGGAGTCGAGCTGGCCCTGGCCGACGATGACGTGCATCTCGCGGCCGATGCCGGAGTCGGAGAGCAGTTCCTGGATGTCCAGGAGACGGCAGGTGTCGCCGTTGATCTGGTATTCGCTGCCGCCGTTGCGGAACATGATCCGCGTGATGGTGACCTCGGCGTACTCAATGGGGAGGGCGCCGTCGGAGTTGTCGATGGTCAGCGACACCTCCGCACGGCCCAGCGGGGGCCGGCCGGTGGTGCCGGCGAAGATGACGTCCTCCATCTTGCCGCCGCGCAGCGACTTGGCGCCTTGCTCGCCCATGACCCAGCTGAGCGCGTCCACGACATTGGACTTGCCCGAGCCGTTCGGACCGACGACGCACGTGATTCCCGGCTCGAACCGGAGCGTGGTCGCGGAGGCGAACGACTTGAAGCCGCGGAGGGTCAGGGCCTTGAGGTGCACGCCGCCGGACTCTACCCGCCGGGTCTGTCTCACTCCATGAACGCGCGGTTTCGCGGGTGAACGCGAAGGGCACACCAGATGTTGAAGACGGTGAAAGGATGCGCGGTACAACAAGCGCTGAGCGCCGTGCGCGGGGGCACGGGGTCGCGGAAATTCGGTTCGCGGGGCAGAGGACGCGGAGGGGAAAGAAAGAAGGGACGCCGTGGCGTCCCTTGCCATTCTGACTGCTTGGCGGTGGTGACGGGCGGGCCCAACCACTGCTGTGCTTTTGTGGAGCGGTGCAGTGATCAGGTGAGCGCAGGCTCCGCCTGGTGTGCGTCAACGCTCTCCATGATCCTGTCGTGAGAAGCGGCAGCCGCCAGCGCGTCCTTCTCGGCCTGGATCCTGACGAGCTCGGATTCCAGGTCCTGGACACGCTGCTGGAGCCGTCGCATCTCGGCGAGGAGTCGAGGGTCGGAGCCGCCGACGTAACCGAGAAGCGCCTTTGCCATGATGGATGGTCCTCCACACTGAGTGACCGACCGATGCGGTGTGGGTCGTGAGGGATTCGCACCCGCGGTGCTTGGCAGGCCTGGAGTTGTGCTGCCGTTCAGCCATGCCAAACAGCTAAGGTGCGCGGGGCTTTCAGCGTCTCACCAAAAAGTTTGAGGGTCAACACGATCACGCCCCGTATTGGCGGACAACCGGGTGCACACGGCCAGGAAGCGGCGGCGTAGCGACTCTCACGGGTCCTCGGGACGTGGCGATCATCTTGGCGGCCGACGCGTCCCATGGCAAGCCGTTCGCCGCAATCACCAGGTCGTTTTCGTCGGCGGGGGTCCGCGGCGCGGACCGGACGGGCCTCGCGGAGGCGCTCCGGCGGGCCGGATCAGCGGATGGCGAAGCCGTCGTAGCCGCCTCTCGGTGTGTCCCAGATCTCGGTGACGCCCTCCAGGCGCCCGGGCGTGTCGCCGGACCGGAGCCACTCGAGCAGCCGCTCGCAGCGGTCGCGGGGGCCCTCGGCCACCACCTGGACCCTGCCGTCGCCCAGATTGAGCGCAAAACCACTCAGGCCGCCGATCTCCAGGGCCTTGGCGCGGGTGTACCAGCGGAAACCCACACCTTGGACATGTCCCCGCACCCAGGCGACCAGTCGCACATCATCGCTCATGGCTGAAACCTAACCGGACAAAGTCCACACTGGGCACTCCGGCCCCTGGCGCCATGCGGTACCGTCCCCACCCATGAATCTCATATGAAACTCACTCGTTCGTGTGAGTTTTGTGATCATCGAGTTTCGTGCTGGTCGCGACGACGAGTCGACCGCAAGGACGAGGAAGGCCACAACATGGGACGCCACCGACGCTCCGCCGCCGGCCGCGCCGCCACGGACCGCGCCACCGGGGTCGCTCACCACGACGGCCCCCACGACGGGGGTCCGGACCTTCTGGGCGACTGGGTGGACGGCCCGCCCACGATGGGCACGGCGCCGTATCTGAACCCGGAGGCCTACGCCGAGACGTACGCGAGGAGCGAGGCGTACCTCTACGCGACGGACGACGGCGGCGCGTACTCCGCCGCCCAGGACTTCACCCGGTGCGGCTTCCCCGGCACCAGCTTCTCGACGGGTCAGGACCTGCCCGGCCCCGCCTTCGCCGGTGACGGCTTCCCGGCCGACGGCTTCACCGTCCGCGACGGTTTCGCGTCCTCCGACGGCCTCCCCTCCCCCGGCGGCTCCTCCGCCGGCGAGATCGGCCGGCCCGCGAGCGGGCACCGGCGGCGCAAGAAGAAGGCCGCGACACCGGTCAAAACCGGCCTGCTCGGCGTCTCGGCCGCGGTGGCCATCGGCACGGTCGCGGTGGCCACGGGCGCGGTGCCCGGCCTGGAGAACTACAAGCTCGGTGGCGGCAGCAGCCCCGGCGAGGAGGTGCAGGCCGGCGGCACGGTGACCAGCCTGCCCACCCAGCAGGGCGGCACGTCCGGCAGCGTGGAGTCCCCCGGCCGGGACGCGGGCACCCCCGTCGGCCGCGGATCCGACCGCTCCGAGGCGGCCGAGCCATCCACGTCCCCCTCCCCCTCCGCCTCCGCGCCGACGAAGACCCCGGAGGAGAAGGAGAAGGGCGAGCCGCAGGAGAAGAAGCCCGCGGCGCCCCCGGAGAAGACGGAGGAGAAGGCGCCGTCCCGCAAGGCGACGCCCGAGCCGGGGAAGAAGACCAACAACCCCGCACCCAGTTCCGCGGAGGCCGTCGCCGGGGCGGAGGTGCTCCGGCTGGTCAACGAGGAGCGCGCCAAGGTGGGCTGCAGCCCGGTCACCGCGAGCAGTGTGCTGACCGCTCTGGCCACGGCGTTCAGCGACGACATGGCCAAGCGGGACTTCTTCGACCACACGGACCCCGACGGCGACACCCCGTGGGACAGGGCCCAGGCGGCCGGCATCAGCAGCCTCGGCGGCGAGAACATAGCCCGGGGGCAGGCCGACGCCGAGGCCGTGATGCAGGCCTGGATGGACAGCCCCGGCCACAAGGCGAACATCCTGAACTGCGACTTCAAGACGCTGGGCGTGGGCGTGCACATGGGCCCGGGCGGCCCTTGGTGGACCCAGAACTTCGGCTACTGAGATAACCGCAGGTCAGAGACCTAATCCCGCTCCTGGGCCGTCTCGGGGCCGTCTTCCGTGGGTTCGTCGTCCTGGAACACGCGGTCCACGGCGGCCCGGGTCCGGGTCTCACTGGACGGCATCAAGTGATCGTGCGGAACGGCGACGTTGTCCACGGCGCTAGCTGAGCCCTGAACCAGCCTGTCACGCCGGGGCGACTGGCGGGGCCGTCTCTGGGCCGTCCGAGGGTGCTCAACGACAACCAACGCTGACATCCGCCGACAGCTAAGTCGCAGGTCGCAGCGTTGATCGTTCACACGGCCACAGGTCAGAACCCCGGCCCTTCACTTCTTCGGCTACTAGTAACCGCAGGTCAAAGTAGTCCGCTACGACGAGACGCGCGGCGGGCGCTGGCACCTCGGGCAGAAGTAGCTGGAGCGGTTCATCCACGCCCGTCGGCGCATCGGCGTACCGCAGCGGCGGCAGGGCAGGCCCTCACGGCCGTACGCGTCCAGGGAGCGGTCGAAGTAGCCGGACTCGCCGTTGACGTTGACGTAGAGGCTGTCGAAGCTGGTGCCGCCGACCGACAGCGCGGCGTTCATGACGTCCCGGACGTGGCCCAGCAGGAGCAGGGTGCGCGGGCGGGTGAAGCCGGCCGTGGGGCGTTCGTAGTGGATGCGGGCGCGCCACAGCGCCTCGTCGGCGTAGATGTTGCCGACGCCGCTGATCAGTGACTGGTCGAGCAGGGCCCGCTTGATGGTGGTCCGCCTGCGGCGCAGGGCCTGGTGGAACGCCTCCTCGTCGAAGAGCGGGTCGAGGGGGTCCCGGGCGATGTGCGCGATGACGTCGGGCAGGCCGTCGGGGGTGGTGTCGTGCAGCGACAGTCCCCCGAAGGTGCGCTGGTCGACGAACCGGAGTTCGGTCTCCAGGGCGTCGGTGAAGCGGACGCGGATGCGCAGGTGCTTCTCGTCCGGCGCCGTGTGCGGCTGGACCAGCAACTGGCCGCTCATGCCGAGGTGGGCCAGCACGGACTGGCCGGTGTCCTCCAGCGGCAGCCAGAGGTACTTACCGCGGCGGCTGGGCACTCCGACACGGTGGCCCTTGAGCCGGTGCGTGAAGTCGTCCGCGCCGGTGAGATGGCGGCGTACCGCGCGCGGATGCAGTACCTCGGCGTCGGCGACGGTCCGGTGGGCGACCCACCGCTCGAGTCCCCGCCGTACGACCTCGACCTCGGGCAGCTCGGGCATGGTCTCCCTCCAGAAACCGGTGTGGCGGAGCGCCACCGCCGGACGGCCCCGAACGCCGAGCGCCCGACCCCGACCCGGGGGCGGGCGCTCGGATCGCGCTGTTCGTCAGGCGGAGGCCGACGGGGCGTCGGCGCTCTTGCCGGAGGCTTCGGCTTCGGCGGCCTGGACGACCTCCTCGGCCTCCGCCGCCGCCTTGGCGCGCTCGTCCGCAGCGGCCCGGATGGACCGCCAGGCGGACTCGGCGGCCTGCTGCTCCGCCTCCTTCTTGCTGCGGCCGGTGCCGGTGCCGTACGAGACGCCTCCGACGCGGGCGGCAGCAGTGAAGGTCTTCTCGTGATCCGGTCCGGTCTCCGTGACCAGGTACTCGGGGACACCGAGGCCTTCGGTCGCGGTGAGCTCCTGGAGACTGGTCTTCCAGTCCAGGCCGGCACCGAGGTTCGACGACTTCTCGATCAGGGGGTCGAACAGGCGGTGCACCAGCTCCGCCGCCGATTCCAGGCCCTGGTCGAGATAGACGGCGCCGATCACCGCTTCGAGGGTGTCGGCGAGGATGGACGCCTTGTCCCGGCCCCCCGTGCCCTCTTCACCGCGGCCGAGCCGGATGAAGGAGCCCAGTTCGAGCCCGCGGCCCACTTCCGCCAGCGCACGCGAGTTGACCACCGCGGCCCGCAGCTTGGCCAGCTGGCCTTCGGGCAGGTCGGGGTGGGTGCGGTACAGCGTGTCCGTGACGACGAGGCCGAGCACGGAGTCCCCGAGGAACTCCAGCCGCTCGTTCGTCGGCAGACCGCCGTTCTCGTATGCGTAGGAACGGTGGGTCAGCGCACGCACCAGAAGGGCGGACTCGACGTGGTAGCCGAGCCGCCCTTCCAGAAGCGTGTGGGACGAGGCCTGGTTGTCCGCAGAGTTTTTCTTCGGCGTGGACACAGTGCCTCTCACCAGCCGCTCAGACCTCGAGGACCTGGCGCTTGTTGTAAGTGCCGCAAGACGGGCACGCGATGTGCTGCTGCTTGGGCTCGTGGCAGCGCTCGCACGCAACCAGGGTGGGGACCGCAGCCTTCCACTGCGACCGGCGGTGGCGCGTGTTGCTGCGCGACATCTTCCGCTTCGGAACAGCCACGGCTACTTCTCCTGCTTCTCGTCGACGCCCGGTTCGGCGCCGCTCATCTCGTCCTTCTCGCCGTCCGACATGGTGTCGGCGAGTCCCTGCAAAGCCGCCCAACGGATGTCGACGGCATCGTGGTGGTGGTCCGGGTCGTCAGCGAGCCGTACTCCGCACTCGGAGCACAGACCCGGGCAGTCTTCCTGGCACACCGGCTGCATCGGCAGTGCGAGCACCACCGCATCACGCAGCACCGGCTCGAGGTCGAACAGGCCGTCCTCGAGAAAGAGCCGGTCCTCGTCGTCCTCGGCGTCGTCGCCCGGTTCCGCGATCACACGGCCCCGGTCGTCGGCGTCAGGGTACGAGAACAGCTCCTGGAAATCCGCTTCGAGCTGCTGCTCCAGCGGCTCCAGACACCTTACGCACTCCCCCTCGGCCTTGGCACGGACGGTGCCTGTGACGAGCACACCTTCCATGACCGACTCGAGCCGGAGTTCGAACTCCACCGGGGCGCCTTCCGGCACTCCGATGACCCCTGCGATCCCGAAATCCGCCGGAGCGTCGACCGTACGGGACAGACGCTGCAGCGCACCGGGCCGCCGCCCCAGCTCGTGCGTGTCGAACACGAGGGGGTTCCGGTGGTCGAGGCGGGCGTTCAGGGTCATTCCTGCTTTCGGTCTTCGAGCTCAGGGGTACCGCTGCCGTGCGGGGTTCCCGGGCAGCAAAGATCGCGGGCGTATACGGAGACAACGCAGGCGCACACGCGACCGAAGAGCCAGGATACTGGACCATTCGCTTTCGGCCCAATCCGCCTCTACAGACCCCGCTCGCGCTCGTACGCCCGCAACTGCTCGGGCGTGATCATGCTGGTGTCGAAGAGACTGGTCTCGTCCAGAGCGTAGCCCTGCTGGGCCTGGTGCGCCTGCTGGGCCTGGTGCGCCTGGTTCGGGTCGTACGCCTGCTGCTGGGCGTCGTAGCCCTGGTACGCGGCGTAGGGGTCGGACTGCTGCTGATAACCGTACTGGTCCTGCCCGCCGCCGTACTGCTGCTGATAGCCGGCGTAGGCGTCGGGCTGCTGCTGATAGCCGTACGCGGGTTCCGGCTGGGCGTACGGCTGCTGCGGCTGTTCGGGCTGCTGCGGCTGCGGGGACTGCTGGGGCGGGGCGCCCCGGTCGGTGACCGACGCGAGGTCGGCGAGGTAGTCGGCGTCGCTGGAGTGCTGGACGGTCGAGAGGTCGTCGGCGAGGGCGCCGAGGTCGTCGGAGGCGATCCGGCCGTGCAGCTTCTGCCGGCCCCGGCCGACCGCCTCCAGGGTCTTGGCGAGCACCGCCTCGAAGGCGCCCAGCTTGACGTCGACGTACTCGTCGGCGGTGCGGCGCAGGGTCTCCGGGTCGTGGCTGCGCTCGGGGGCGTCCTCGTCCTCGTAGCCCTGCTCGTCGAGGCCCGGGCCGGTGCCCAGCAGCTTCTCGCGGCCGCGGCCGACGGAGCCGAGGGTCTTGGTGAGGACGACCTCGAAGTTGGCGAGCTTGGAGTCGACGTAGTCGTCGGCCTCCGCGCGGATCTCCTCGGCCTCCTTGCGGGCGTCGGCGAGGATCCGGTCGGCCTCGGACTGGGAGCGGCGGGCGATCTCGGTGTCGGAGATCAGGGAGCCGCGCTGGGCGTGGGCGCTCTCGATGATCCGCTCGGCCTCCTGGCGGGCCTGCTCGACCATCTGCTCCCGGTCGCCGATCAACTCCTGGGCCTGGGCGAGGGAGTCGGGCAGCGCCGCGCGCACCTCCTCCAGCAAGGAGAGCAGTTCGGCGCGGTTGACCACACACGAGGCCGACATGGGCATCGACCGGGCGCCGGAAACCGCGGCGACGATCTCGTCGAGCTTCTTCTGCACGTCCACCTGTGCTCGCCACTCTCTACAGCTGTGTTGGAGACGGACGGGACGACTGTACGGCCCTGGGGCGCCCGGTGGACACCAGACGCCCGTACGACAGCGGCCGCGGGCGGGGTCAGTCCTTGCGCAGGCGGTCGGAGAGGGCGGTCAGGACCTCCGGCGGCACCAGGTGGGAGACGTCGCCGCCCCAGGCCGCGACCTCCTTGACGAGCGAGGAGGACAGGAAACTGTAGGTGGGGTTGGTGGGGACGAAGAGGGTCTCCACGCCGGAGAGGCCGTTGTTCATCTGGGCCATCTGCAGTTCGTAGTCGAAGTCGCTGACCGCGCGCAGCCCCTTGACGATGGCGGGGATGTCGCGCTGCTTGCAGAAGTCGACGAGGAGGCCGTGGAAGGCCTCGACCCGGACGTTGCCGTACTCGGCGGTGACCCGGCGGATCAGGTCGATCCGCTCCTCGATCTCGAACAGCCCCTTCTTGGACTGATTGATCATCACCGCGACGTAGACCTCGTCGTACAGCCGGGAGGCCCGGCCGATGATGTCGAGGTGTCCATTGGTGATCGGGTCGAACGACCCGGGGCATACGGCGCGGCGCACTGGCGATCCCTCGCTCTCCGGTCCGGTCATCGTGCGTCTTCGCACGTAGAGGCGGCGCGACCGTACCAAAACGTTCCCTCGCCGTAGCGACGGGCCCGGATCGCCTCGAAGCCGGGCGGCCAGGCGAATTCCCCGCCTCTGGTGCTGCGCTCCACGGTGACGAGGGCGTCTTCCGTGAGCCAGCCTTCCGAGCGGAGTGTGAGCAGAATCTCGCGAAGATCGTCGTCCCGGACGGCGTAGGGCGGGTCCAGGAAGACGATGTCGTACGGCTCCTGCGGGGGCGCCGTGCGGATGATCTGTTCCGCTTTGCCGGATCTGACCTCGGCGCCGGGGAGTTGAAGCGACTTCACGTTCTCCCGGACCGTGCGGGCGGCCCGGGCGTCGGCCTCGACGAGCAGGACATGTCCGGCGCCCCGGGAGAGGGCCTCCAGGCCGACGGCGCCGGAACCGGCGTACAGATCGAGGACGCGTTCGCCGTCCAGCGGGCCGCCGAGCAGCGACTGCCAGGTGGAGAAGAGGCCTTCGCGCGCCCGGTCGGAGGTGGGGCGGGTCCCCTGCCCGGGCGGAACGGCCAGGCGGCGTCCGCCGGCCGCGCCGGCGATCACGCGAGTCATGTCCTCGGTCCTTGTCGGTGGGTGCGGGTCGGTGGCCGTTCCCAGTCTGTCAGCCCTTCTCCAGGTACTGCTCCCGCTCCTCGTCCAGCAGTGCGTCCAGGGCGGTGCGCAGGGCGGGCAGGTCCGTCAGGTCCGGGTCTGCGGCGACGATCCTGGTGGCCTCCTCCCGGGCCTCGGCGATGATCTCCTCGTCGTCGATGACGGCGAGCATGCGCAGGCTGGAGCGGGTGCCGGACTGGGCCTGGCCCAGTACGTCGCCCTCGCGGCGCTGCTCCAGGTCGATGCGGGAGAGCTCGAAGCCGTCGAGGGTGGAGGCGACGGCGTTGAGCCGCTGCCGGGCCGCGCTCGCCTCGGGCATCTCGGTGACCAGCAGACACAGTCCGGGGGCAGAGCCCCGGCCGACGCGGCCGCGCAGCTGGTGGAGCTGGGAGACGCCGAAGCGGTCGGCGTCCATGATCACCATCGCGGTGGCGTTCGGGACGTTGACGCCGACCTCGATCACGGTCGTGGCGACCAGGACGTCGACCTCGCCGGCGGCGAAGCGGCGCATGACGGCGTCCTTGTCGTCGGGCTGCATGCGCCCGTGCAGAACCTCGACCCGGAGCCCTCGCAGCGGCCCTTCGGCGAGTTGGCCGGCGATGTCGAGGACGGCGAGCGGGGGCCGCTTCTCGGCCTCGTCCTCGGGGGACTTCTTCTTCGCGGCGCCCTTGGGGGCGTCCTCCTCGTCGCCGATGCGCGGGCAGACGACGTACGCCTGGTGGCCGCTCGCCACCTCCTCGCGGACCCGCTCCCAGGCGCGGGCGAGGAAGTGCGGCTTGTCGGCGGCCGGTACGACATGGCTGGCAATGGGCGAGCGGCCGGCCGGGAGCTGGTCGAGGACGGAGGTCTCCAGGTCGCCGAAGACCGTCATCGCGACCGTGCGCGGGATGGGGGTGGCGGTCATGACGAGCAGGTGCGGGGGCTGTTTGCCCTTGCCGCGCAGGGCGTCGCGCTGCTCCACGCCGAAACGGTGCTGTTCGTCGACCACGACCAGGCCCAGGTCGTGGAACTGCACCTTGTCCTCGATCAGCGCATGAGTGCCGATGACGATGCCGGCCTCGCCGGTGGCCAGGTCGAGCAGGGCCTGTCGGCGGGCCGCCGCGCCCATGGAGCCGGTGAGCAGCACCACCTTGGTGGCGTCGTCCGCTCCCACGAGCATTCCGCCCTCGGCCAGCTCCCCCATCATCTCGGTGACCGACCGGTGGTGCTGCTGGGCGAGCACCTCGGTCGGGGCGAGCATCGCCGCCTGCCCGCCCGCGTCGACGACGGCGAGCATGGCGCGCAGGGCGACGAGGGTCTTTCCGCTGCCGACCTCGCCCTGGAGCAGGCGGTGCATGGGGTGTTCGGTGGCGAGGTCGGCGAAGATCTCCTCGGAGACCTTCCGCTGGCCCTCGGTGAGGGTGAAGGGGAGGCGGGCGTCGAAGGCGGTGAGGAGGCCGTCGGGCTGCGGACGGCGGGCGACGGCGGGCAGTTGGGCGTCGGTGTGCCGGCGGCGGGCGAGGGCGGTCTGGAGGACGAAGGCCTCGTCCCACTTCAGGCGCGCGCGGGCGTCCTCGATGTCGGCCTTGGTGTGCGGGCGGTGGATCTTCAGCAGGGCCTCGGGGAGCGGGACGAGGCCGCGGCCGGCGCGCAGGGAGTCCGGGAGCGGGTCCAGTGCCTCCTGGGCGCTGGGCAGGACCGTCTGCAGCGCCTTGCCGATCTTCCAGGACTCCATCTTGGCGGTGGCCGGGTAGATCGGGATGAGGGCTCCGGCCCAGGTCTCGACGGTCTCCTCGGTGTCTCCACGCAGCAACTCGTAGGCGGGATGCGCGAGTTGCAGACGGCGGTTGAAGACGGAGACCTTGCCGGCGAACATCGCCCGGGTGCCGGGCAGCAGTTCCTTGTGCGGTTTGTGGACACCGGCGCCGAAGAAGACCAGTTGCAGCCTGCCGCTGCCGTCCGTGATGGTCACCTCCAGGCGCTGGCCCTTGCCGCGCGGGGCCTTGGCGGAGGCGAAGGTGTGCAGACGGGCGTCGGCGACCTGGGCGACCACCGTGACGTGCTCGTCCATGGGCAGGTCGGCGAGGTGGGTGAGGCGGCCGCGTTCCTCGTAGCGGCGCGGGTAGTGGTGGAGGAGGTCGCCGACGGTCTGCAGGCCGAGATGCTCGGCCATCACCTTCGCGGTGGCGGGGCCGAGCACCTTCTTCAGTGGTTCTTCCAGTGCGGGCACGACATCCATTGGACACCACAGCACTGACATCCCGGGGACCACCGACACGGACGCGCCCGGCCGGCGGGGATCATTCCACGCCGATGAGCAGGACGGCACCCTGTCCGCCGCCGTGGTAGATCACCGTATCGACGGCGAGACAGCCCTCACGGAGGCGCTTCTCCAGGTGGGCGGCGAGGTGGGTGAGGCGGCCGCGTTCCTCGTAGCGGCGCGGGTAGTGGTGGAGGAGGTCGCCGACGGTCTGCAGGCCGAGATGCTCGGCCATCACCTTCGCGGTGGCGGGGCCGAGCACCTTCTTCAGTGGTTCTTCCAGTGCGGGCACGACATCCATTGGACACCACAGCACTGACATCCCGGGGACCACCGACACGGACGCGCCCGGCCGGCGGGGATCATTCCACGCCGATGAGCAGGACGGCACCCTGTCCACCGCCCTGGTAGATCACCGTATCGACGGCGAGACAGCCCTCACGGAGGCGCTTCTCCAGGTGGGCGGCGAGGTGGGTGAGGCGGCCGCGTTCCTCGTAGCGGCGCGGGTAGTGGTGGAGGAGGTCGCCGACGGTCTGCAGGCCGAGATGCTCGGCCATCACCTTCGCGGTGGCGGGGCCGAGCACCTTCTTCAGTGGTTCTTCCAGTGCGGGCACAACACGGACGCGCCCGGCCGGCGAGGGTCATTCGACGCCGATGAGCAGGACGGCGCCCTGTCCTCCGCCGTGATAGACCACCGTATCGACGGCGAGACAGCCCTCGCGGACGCGGTTCTCCAGGTGGGCGGCGAGGCGTCCGCGTTCCTCGTAGCGGCGCGGGCACCACCGCACTGACATCCCGGGGATCACCGACACGGACGCGCCCGGTCGGCGGGGATCATTCGACGCCGATGAGCAGGACGGCGCCCTGTCCACCGCCCTGGTAGATCACCGTATCGACGGCGAGATAGCCCTCACGGACCCGGTTCTCCAGGTGGGCGGCGACGGAGGCCGGGGCGCCGTCGCCGAGGACCAGGGTGACCAGTTCGCCGCCGGCCGCGAGCATGCGGTCGAGGACGGCCTCGGCGGTGGCCGTGACGTCCTGGCCGATCACGGCGACATCGCCGTCGACCAGGCCGAGGATGTCTCCGGCCTGGCAGATGCCCGCCATCGTCCAGGACTGGCGTTCGGCGACGGTGACCTCTGCGTAGCGGGTCGCGCCCGCCGCCGATGTCATCGACACCACGTCCTCGTCGAAGCGGCGCCCCGGCTCGTGCACGGCGAGCGCGGCGATGCCCTGGATCGCCGAGCGGGTCGGGATGAGGGCCACCCTGATGCCGTCGGCCCGGACCTGCTCGGCCGCCGCCGCGGCGGTGTGGCGCAGGTCGGCGTCGTTCGGCAGCAGCACCACCTCGCGCGCGTGCGCACGCCGTACGGCCTCGACGAGCTCACCGCTGGCAGGCGGCTCCCCGGGGCGGGCGAGCACGGTGGTCGCGCCCGCCTCCGTGTACAGCCCCGCCAGGCCCTCGCCCGGCACCACGGCCACGACGGCCCGCTCGGCGCGTTCCTCCTGGGCCCGCCCGGCCGCCGCTGTCGCGTGGGCGTCGCCGGCGCCGAAGTGGGTGATCCGGATCCGGTACGGCCGGCCGGCCTCGACGCCCGCCTCGACGGCCGCGCCGGCGTCGTCGACATGCACATGGACGTTCCACAGCCCGTCGCCGCCGACCACGACGAGCGAGTCGCCCAGTGCGTCGAGCCGTTTCCTCAGCCGTGCCACGGCCGCGTCCTCGGCCTCCAGCAGGTAGATCACTTCGAAGGCGGGCCCCCCGGGTCCCGGTGCCGGCGCTGCATCCGCGCACCCGGGCGCCGCCCAGGATGTGCCGTCGCGGGCCTCTCCGCGTCGGTGCGGGTCGCGCGGCGGCTCCCCGGTGAACGTCGCCACCAGGGCCGCGAGCACCGCCACCAGCCCTCTGCCGCCGGCGTCCACCACGCCCGCGCGCCGGAGGACGGGCAGCTGGTCCGGTGTCTCGGCGAGCGCCGCGCGGGCGCCGTCGTGGGCCGCGCGGGCCACCGCCGCGCAGTCGCCGTCCGGCGCGCCGGCGGCGTCCGCTGCGTCCGCGGCGGCGGAGGCGACGGTGAGGACCGTGCCCTCGACGGGGTGTGCCACCGCCTGGCGCGCGGAGTCCGCCGCCCGGCGCAGGGCGAGCCGCAGCCCTTGGCCGTCGGCGTGGTCCGGGGCCTCGTCGCCGGCCAGCACCTGGGCCATGCCGCGCAGCAGCTGCGCGAGGATCGTCCCGGAGTTACCGCGGGCGCCGATCAGCGCTCCGTGGGCCATCGCCCGCAGCGCGTCGGCCAGGGTCGGCCCGGGTCCGCGGTTCCCGCCTGCCTCGTGGCCCTCGAACACCGCCTCCACCGCCGCGGCCGCCGACTCGACGGTCAGATAGAGGTTCGTGCCGGTGTCGCCGTCCGCCACGGGATAGACGTTGATCGCGTCGATCTCCTCCCGGGCCCGTCCCAGCGCGTCGAGCGCGAGACCGCACCAGGCGCGCACCGCGAGAGCATCGAAGAATGTCTGCGGCACCTGCGCCACCTGCGCCTCCCTGAGCTGCCGGCCGTGGCACGCAGCGTAGACCGTGGGGCCCTGCCGACCGGAAGAGGGCCGCGGGCGGGCCCCTGAGCTGCCGTGGTAGTTTCGTTGTACGGGTGCAGCCGTTGTATGCTGCTCCGGTTGCCCGATCCGATCGGGCCTCTCCCCTGGCAACGCCACTCAGATTCCAACAGGGCTCCCTGGAGCCCGGGATCTTGATCCCGGCCTGCCGGGATCAACCGTAAGTGCATCTGAAGTCTTTGGAGTGACCCGTGGCTGCCAACTGCGACGTCTGCGGCAAGGGGCCGGGCTTCGGCAACAACATCTCGCACTCGCACCGCCGTACGTCCCGTCGCTGGAACCCGAACATCCAGCGTGTGCGTACCGTGGTCGGCGGGACGCCGAAGCGCGTGAACGCCTGCACCTCGTGCATCAAGGCCGGTAAGGTCTCGCGCTGACGCTTTCGCTGAGCGCGCGGCCACTGCCGGTTTCGCCGCAACGGCCGGTCCACCTTGGGGTGGGCCGGCTTTTTGCTGTGTCGCGGTGCGCGTCGGTGGGGGCCGGGGGTGGGTTGCGCAGCCCGGCGCTTACGGGGTGCCGTCGCGCCCACCCTCCCCCACTCTCGGCTTCGCTCGAGCGGGGGGACCCCCATCGCCCTGGGGGTACCTCCCAGGCCCTTAAGGCACTGGGGGAGGCACGACTGCCCGCGGATCACGGGAGGTTCCAGGCGTGGTTGACTGGGCCTATGCCTGTGCCCAGGGGGAAGCCGGTGGAGATGGCTCCGGTGACGTAGGTCTTGGCCGCCTTCACCGCTTCCGGGACCGGGTGGCCCTTCGCCAGGTGTGAGGCGATCGCCGACGCCAGTGTGCAGCCCGTGCCGTGGGTGTGGCGGTTGTCGTGCCTGGGGGCGCGCAGCCAGTGTTCCTCGGACCCGTCGGTGAGCAGGTCCACCGCGTCACCGGACAGATGGCCGCCCTTGATCACCACCCAGCGCGGCCCGAACTCCAGCATCGCCTCGGCCGCCCGGCGCAGATCGCGCTCCGAGCCAACCCGGACGCCGGTGAGTTGCCTCACCTCGTCCAGGTTCGGTGTGGCCACCGTGGCCACGGGCAGCAGCCTGGTCCGTACGGAGTCCAGCGCGGAGGCGGCCAGCAGCGGGTCCCCGTGCTTGGAGACGCCCACCGGGTCGACGACCGTCGGCGCGTCCGTACCGGCGATCAACTCGGCCACCGTCTCGACGAGTTCGGCCGAGGACAGCATGCCGGTCTTGACCGCCCGCACCCCGATGTCGTCGACCACGCTGCGGTACTGGGCCCGCACAGCCTCCACCGGCAGCTCCCAGGCCCCCTGCACGCCCAGCGAGTTCTGCGCGGTCACCGCGGTGAGCACGCTCATGCCGTGCACGCCGAGCGCCAGCATCGTCTTCAGGTCGGCCTGGATGCCGGCGCCGCCGCCCGAGTCGGAGCCGGCCACGGTGAGGACCCCGGGCGGGGCGGTGCGGCCGCTCATGACTCGATGTCCCCGAAGTGGTCCCAGCCGCCCTGGCTGGTCCAGGGCGCCCCGTCGACCGTCACCTGGGGCAGCGCCGAGGGGTTGAGTACTTCGCCGATCACCTTCCAGCGGGCCGGCAGCTTCACGTCCGGCGGGAAGGTCGCCACGATCGCGTGGTCCTCTCCCCCGGTCAGCACCCACTGCATGGGGTCGACGCCGACGGCCTGGCCGATGTCGTTCATCTGCGACGGGATGTCGATGGCCGCTGAGCGGATGTCGATGCGCACCTTGCTGGCCTCGGCGATGTGCCCCAGGTCGGCGATCAGTCCGTCGCTCACGTCACACATCGCCGTGGCGCCGAGCCCGGCGGCGGCGGGTCCCGCGTGGTACGGCGGTTCGGGGCGCCGGTGCGCCTCGACGAAGGCGCGCGGCGAGCGGAACCCGCGGGAGAGCACCGCGTGTCCGGCCGCGGACCAGCCCAGCCAGCCGGTCACCGCGACGAGGTCGCCCGGCTGCGCTCCGGCGCGGGTGACGGGCTCCTGGTTGCGCAGATCACCGAGCGCGGTGATCGACACCATGATCTGGTCGCCGCGTACGACATCGCCGCCGACGACCGCGGCGCCGGCCACCTGACACTCGTCCCGCAAGCCGTCCATCAGCTCGCTCGGCCAGGTCACCGGCAGTTCCGCCGGGACGACGAGGCCGAGCAGCAACGCGGTCGGCACGGCGCCCATGGCGGCGATGTCGGCCAGGTTCTGCGCGGCGGCCTTGCGGCCGACGTCGTAGGCCGTGGACCAGTCGCGCCGGAAGTGCCGGCCCTCCACCAGGATGTCGGTGCTGGCCACGACCCGGCGATCGGGCGCGGAGACCACCGCGGCGTCGTCGCCGGGGCCGACCCGAACCGCCGGAGTGGTGGTGAGACGGGAGGTGAGCTCCCTGATGAGCCCGAACTCACCGAGCTCACCAACAGTGCCCTTCATTGCCCTTTCGCCCCTTCTCTCCCTGTGCATGCCCGGTCCCAAGCCGTCCGAGTCCTCGCTACGGTCGATATGACCGTCAACTTCTCTCGTGTCTGTACCCCGGCGCGCAAGGCCCGGTTCCCGCAGGTCTCCCCGCGATGTGCGGCAACGCGATACCGTGGCGTTCCTTTTCCCCACATGATCCTCGTGGCCGCCCTGGAGGTTCCGTGGTACAGGCGTACATCCTGATCCAGACGGAGGTCGGCAAAGCGTCGACCGTCGCCGACCTGGTCGGCAAGATCCCTGGAGTCATCCAGGCCGAGGACGTGACCGGACCGTACGACGTGATCGTGCGCGCCCAGGCCGACACCGTGGACGACCTGGGTCGCATGGTGGTGGCCAAGGTCCAGCAGGTGGACGGCATCACCCGCACCCTGACCTGCCCGGTCGTCCATCTGTAGCCCCCCGTCCCCGTCTCCCCCGCGCCGGTGAGGTCCTTCCCCCACCGGCGCCCGTGCTCCGCGCTCGCGGTGCTGATCGCCGCAGGCTGTTCCTCAGCAGACGACAGCGCGTCCGCGGCGGTTCCGGCCCGGACGCGAAGGTCACCGAGCTGTGCCGGAACCCGGACAAGCTCCTGCCGAAGTGAACGGTGAACGTCGCGAACGGTCCCGCAGCCGCGTCCAACCGGCCGCGGGCCGGGGCGGCGTGGCGATCATACTGCGGTGCGGGTCCGGCACCTTCCGGAAGACCGCCGCGCGCGAAGGCGACCCCCGAGGGGATCGCCTTCGCGGTGTGTGGGGGAGGTGGCGCGGCTCAGCGCAGCCCGGTCGACCGGCGCAGCGCCGCCTGCACCAGCCGGTCCACCAGCTCGGGGTAGCCGACCCCGGTGGCCTGCCACATCTGCGGATACATCGAGATGGGGGTGAAGCCGGGCATGGTGTTGATCTCGTTGATCACGAACTCGCCGTCCTCGGTGAGGAAGAAGTCCGCGCGCACGAGCCCTTCGCAGGACGCCGCGTCGAACGCCTCGACCGCGAGCCGGCGCACCTCGGCCGTCTCCTCGTCGGTCAGCGGGGCCGGCACGATGCCGGGGGTGGAGTCGATGTACTTGGCCTCGAAGTCGTAGTACGCGTGCGTGTCGGGGGGCGGGATCTCCGCGGGCAGCGACGCGCGCGGGCCGTCCTCGAACTCCAGCACCCCGCACTCGATCTCGCGGCCGCGCAGCGCCGCCTCCACGAGGAACTTCGGGTCGTGGCGCCGGGCCTCGGCGATCGCCTCGTCCAGGCCGGAGAGGTCGTCGACCTTGGTGATGCCGATCGACGAGCCCGCCCGCGCGGGCTTCACGAACAGCGGCCAGCCGTGCTCGCCCGCGAAGTCGACGATCTTCTTGCGGGCGGCGGACTCGTCACGCTCCCACTCGCGCGGCCGGATCACCAGGTACGGGCCGACCTTGAGCCCGAAGGAGGTGAACACCCGCTTCATGTACTCCTTGTCCTGGCCGACGGCCGAGGCGAGCACACCGGAGCCGACATAGGGGACGCCGGAGAGCTCCAGGAGGCCCTGGAGGGTGCCGTCCTCGCCGTAGGGGCCGTGCAGCACCGGAAAGACGACGTCGACCTCGCCGAGGGCCTTGGGCACCGAACCCGGCTCGCTGTAGACGACTTCGCGGTCGCCGGGGTCGACGGGGAGCACCACACCGCCCTCCGTCGACTCGGCGAGCTCGTCGACGCTGGGCGTACGGCGGTCGCTGATCGCCATGCGTTCCGGCGCGTCGGCGGTCAGCGCCCAGCGGCCGTCCTGCGTGATGCCGATCGGCAGGACGTCGTACGTGCTCCGGTCGATGGCCTTGAGGACGGCGCCGGCCGTGACCACGGAGATCCCGTGCTCGGAGCTGCGCCCGCCGAACACAACGGCCACACGCGGCTTACGGGACGGCTGCTCGGGGCTCTGGGGGAGGTTCTCGGTGCTCATATCGCGATGAGACTACCCGTTGACGAAGCCGGGAGTCAGCGCCCGCAACGCCGTGCGTGAGCCGAACGGAGGGGCCTGTCGCTCAGCGTCGTTCGGGCTTCGCGCTGCGCGACATCAGCTCCTTGAGGGCGACCACGGGGGGCTTGCCCTCGTGCACGATGCTGACGACCGTCTCGGTGAGCGGCATGTCGACGCCGTGCCTGCGGGCGAGGTCCAGCACCGATTCGCAGGACTTGACGCCCTCCGCGGTCTGCTTGGTGACCGCGATGGTCTCCTGCAGGGTCAGGCCCTTGCCGAGGTTGGTGCCGAAGGTGTGGTTGCGGGACAGCGGCGAGGAGCAGGTGGCCACCAGGTCGCCCAGGCCCGCGAGTCCGGAGAACGTCAGCGGGTCGGCGCCGAGCGCGACACCGAGCCGGGTGGTCTCGGCGAGGCCGCGGGTGATGAGCGAGCCCTTGGTGTTGTCGCCGAGCCCCATGCCGTCCGCGATGCCGACGGCCAGCCCGATCACGTTCTTCACGGCGCCGCCCAGCTCGCAGCCGATGACGTCGGTGTTGGTGTACGGGCGGAAGTACGGGGTGTGGCAGGCGGTCTGGAGCCGCCGGGCGACGTCTTCGTCGGTGCAGGCGACCACGGAGGCGGCCGGCATACGGGCGGCGATCTCCCGGGCCAGGTTGGGGCCGGTGACCACGGCGATCCGTTCGGGGCCGACCTTGGCGACGTCGTCGATCACCTCGCTCATCCGCATCGCGGAGCCGAGTTCGACGCCCTTCATCAGGGACACCAGGACCGTGCGGGGCGCGAGCAGGTCGGTCCACTCGGCGAGATTGCCGCGCAGCGTCTGCGAGGGGACGGCGAGGACGGTGAAGTCGGCGCCGCGGGCCGCTTCGGCGGCGTCGGCAGTGGCCCGCAGGTTCTTGGGGAGTTCGACGCCGGGCAGGTAGTCGGGGTTGGTGCGGGTCGAGTTGACGGCTTCGGCCAGTTCGGGGCGCCGTCCCCACAGCACGACGTCGCAGCCCGCGTCGGCGAGGACCATGCCGAAGGCCGTCCCCCACGATCCGGTGCCGAAGACGGCCGCCTTGACCGGCTTGCTCACGTGCCCAGCTCCTCTTCCCGTGCGGTGGGCCTGCCGCCCCGCGTCCGGTCCTGCCGCCGCTGCCTCTGCGTATGCGTCTTGTGGCGCTGCTCGACCCGCACCCGGCGCGGGTCGTAGGGCGTCTCGGGGGCCTTCTCGCCGCGGATCAGCTCGAGCTGGGCGGTGATGGCCGCCATGATGGCCTCGGTCGCCTCCTTGAGCAGTTCGGGGGTCATCTCCCGGTCGTAGAAGCGGTCGAGGTCCACCGGCGGCCCGGCCAGCACCCGGCTGGTCTTGCGCGGCAGCAGGCTGGGCTTCTTCGCATACGGCGGCAGCAGCTCGTTGGCACCCCACTGGGCCACCGGAATCACGGGGCACTTGGTCTGCAGCGCGACGCGGGCGGCACCGGTCTTGCCGGTCATGGGCCAGCCGTCCGGGTCGCGGGTGAGGGTGCCCTCGGGGTAGAAGGCGACGCATTCGCCGCGCTCCACGGCGTCGATCGCGGCACGGAAGGCACTGAGCGCGTCGGTGCTCTCGCGGTAGACGGGGATCTGCCCGGTGCCGCGCATCGCGGCGCCGATGAATCCCTTGTTGAAAAGGCCGCTCTTCGCCAGGAATCGCGGAACGCGTCCGGTGTTGTACTGAAAATGCCCATAGGCGAAGGGATCGATGTGTGAATTGTGGTTCACCACGGTGATAAATCCACCCTCGGCCGGAATGTTCTCCATTCCGCGCCAGTCCCGCTTGAGCAGAACCACCAGCGGCGGTTTGCAGAGAACCGCGGCGAAGCGGTACCAGAAGCCGATTCTGCGGCGCGGCACAAGTACACCTTCCTCTTCCGAATGACAGGCCCGGGCCCGGCCCCGGAGGCCAGGCGGGCCGCACAAGTGTCGCCCCGGGCCGCCGGTCTGTCGAGAACACCGTACGCCCGCCCGTCTCCCGCCACCGCCCTCGAAGGAGCTTCGCCCCCTCCACCCGGCTCCCGCGCCGCCCGGTGCTCCGGGGGACAATGGGCGCGACAAGAGAGGGACGCGACACTCGTGCAGTGGACCTTGGTGGTACCCCTGAAGCCGCTGGCCGAGGCCAAGAGCAGGCTGTCGGACACGGCCGGCGACGGCCTGCGGCCGGGTCTCGCGCTCGCATTCGCGCAGGACACGGTGGCCGCCGCGCTGGAATGCCCGGCGGTACGGGATGTGGTGGTCGTCACGAATGACGCCCTGGCCGCCCGTGAGCTGGCGGCGCTGGGCGCGGGAATCGTCCCCGACGAGCCGCGCGGCGGTCTCAACGCGGCGCTCGCGCATGCCGCGGCGGCGGTGGGCTCCGCGCGGCGCGCTGCTTGCGTGGCGGCCCTCAACGCGGATCTGCCGGCCCTGCGCCCGACGGAACTCGCCCGCGTTCTGGACACGGCGGCCGAATTCCCGCACGCATTCCTCGCCGATGCCGCCGCGGTCGGTACGACATTGCTGGCGGCGAGCCAGGGCCGGGAATTGCGTCCCTTCTTCGGACCCGCCTCCCGGCTCCGGCACCGGGCGTCCGGCGCGGTGGAACTCGGCCTGGACGCGGTGGATTCCGTACGGCAGGACGTGGACACCGGGGAGGACCTGCGGGCGGCGCTGGCGTTGGGGGTCGGCCCTCGCACTGCCGCGGTCGCCGCGCGGTTGCTGATATCGGAGCAGTAGGCTGCCCGCATGCAGGCCACCGCATACACCTACGACGCCGACAGCCGCAGCGGGCAGGTGCTCCTGGACGACGGCACCCCGGTGCCCTTCGACGCCCAGGCGTTCGACGCGGGGGGCCTGAGGCTGCTGCGTCCGGGACAGCGGGTGCGCATCGAGACCGAGGGCGAGGGCGAGGCCCGGAGGATCACGCTGGTGACGCTCCAGACGTTGTGACCGCCCTGGCCGCCGGCTCTTCGGACACACCGCGGGCCGGGCTCCTCGAGGAGTCCGGCCCGGCGTGAGAACCGCTTGCCCAAGGGGCTGGGGCGTCCGCTACTTCTTGCGGGCGGTCGTCTTCTTGGCGGTGGTCTTGCGCGCGGTCGACTTCTTGGCGGGGGCCTTCTTGGCCGTCGCCTTCTTCCCGGGGGCCTTCTTGGCGGTCGTCTTCTTCGCGGGGGTGGTCTTCGCCGCCGCGGTCTTGGCGGGCGCCTTCTTGGCCGTGGTCTTGGTGGTGGCCTTCTTCGCGGGGGCCTTCTTGGCGGTCGTCTTCTTCGCGGCGGCCTTCTTGCCCGTGGTCTTCTTCGCGGCGGCCTTCTTCACCGTCGCCGCGGCGCCGCCGGTCAGACTGCCCTTGGGCGCCTTCTTGACCGAGACCTCACCGCCACGCGGCAGCTTCTTCGAACCGCTCACAAGATCCTTGAAGCCCTGGCCCGCGCGGAAACGCGGAACGGAGGTCTTCTTGACGCGAACCCGCTCGCCCGTCTGGGGGTTACGGGCGTAGCGGGCCGGGCGGTCCACCTTCTCGAACGAACCGAAGCCGGTGACCGAGACCCGCTCACCCGCAACGACCGCGCGGACGATGGCGTCCAGTACGTGGTCGACGGCGTCGGCGGCCTGCTGGCGGCCGCCCACCTTGTCGGCAATCGCTTCTACGAGCTGCGCCTTGTTCACGTCTTCCCCTTCGGAGACATCGCCAGAACGAATGTGTTCAAGCTTTTTCGCACGTTAGGCAGATATATACCGCAAATCAAACACGAAACGGGCTAATCACCCTTGTGCCGCAACGAACTCGACTGCCTTGACTGGTTCAGCGTTCCTCTTCGGGGAATCGACCCGCGTCGAGATCCGCGTTGAACCGCTCCAGACGCCTTGCCGCACCGGCGAGATCGTGCTTGGCCGCGGCCGTAATGACCAGCAGCTTCCGGGTCAGCGCCATCCGTACGCCCTCCGGGACTTGCAGTGCGCGCACCCTTGCATGCGCTTCCTTGAGCCGGCCCGCGACCACCGCATAGAGCTCGAGTTGGCCATCGCGTTCCATGCACAGATTGTGCCATCTGGGGCGAGTTGTCGCCTGCCCAGGGGGCAACTGCCGCCTGTGACGACCGTCCGTGCTCGCGCGGGGATCACGCGCACGTGACACGTGTACCCCAGCAACCACTTTCTTAACGCGGCAAGTTGAGCACCCTCAAGACGGCGCGCGGGGCCGAACGGGTGCAGACACGCCCGTACCCCCGATCGAGCCGATCGGGGGTACGGGAGGGGCGATGCGGTGGCCGAAAGTCGACCTCTCGCGAGGACTTCGGCCGGGGTGCGGGTCAGGCCGTGAGCGTCCTCGGCTTGAACGACGGGCGCTTCGCCTCGTACGTGGCGATGTCCGCCTCGTTCCGCAGCGTGATGGAGATGTCGTCGAGCCCGTTCAGCAGCCGCCAGCGGGAGTTCTCGTCGAGCTCGAAGGAGGCGGTGATGCCCTCGGCGCGCACCTCGCGGGCCTCGAGGTCGACGGTGATCTCGGCGGTGGGGTCGGCTTCCGTGAGCTCCCACAGCGCGTCGACGATCTTCTGGTCGAGGACCACGGTCAGCAGGCCGTTCTTCAGCGAGTTGCCGCGGAAGATGTCGGCGAAGCGGGAGGAGATCACGGCCTTGAAGCCGTAGTTCTGCAGCGCCCAGACGGCGTGCTCGCGGGAGGAGCCGGTGCCGAAGTCGGGGCCGGCGACCAGGACCGTGGCGCCCTGCCGCTCGGGGCGGTTGAGCACGAACTCGGGGTCCTTGCGCCAGGCCTCGAACAGCCCGTCCTCGAACCCGTCCCGCGTGACCTTCTTGAGCCAGTGGGCGGGGATGATCTGGTCGGTGTCGACGTTGCTGCGGCGCAGCGGGACGGCCCGGCCGGTGTGGGTGGTGAATGCTTCCATGACTGATCAGACTCCAGCGGGCGCAGGGACGTCGGCGGCGGCGAGGTCGGCCGGGGAGGCGAGGTGGCCGAGGACCGCGGTGGCGGCGGCGACCTGCGGGGACACCAGGTGGGTGCGGCCGCCCTTGCCCTGCCGGCCCTCGAAGTTGCGGTTGGAGGTGGAGGCGGAGCGCTCACCGGGGGCGAGCTGGTCGGGGTTCATGCCCAGGCACATCGAGCAGCCCGCGTGCCGCCACTCGGCGCCGGCCTCCTTGAAGACCACGTCCAGTCCCTCGGAGACGGCCTGCAGGCCCACCCGGGCGGAGCCGGGGACGACCAGCATCCGTACGCCGTCGGCGACTTTGCGGCCCTTGACGATGTCCGCGGCGGCGCGCAGGTCCTCGATGCGGCCGTTGGTGCATGAGCCTACGAAGACGGTGTCCACGTGGATGGAGCGCAGCGGCTGGCCGGCCTCCAACCCCATGTATTCCAGGGCCTTTTCGGCGGCGAGGCGCTCCGAGGCGTCCTCGTACGAAGCCGGGTCGGGGACGGACGCCGAAAGGGGAGCGCCCTGGCCCGGGTTGGTGCCCCAGGTGACGAACGGCGACAGCTCGGAGGCCTCGATGACGACCTCGGCGTCGAACTCGGCGTCCTCGTCGGACTTCAGCGTCTTCCAGTAGGCGACGGCCGCGTCCCAGTCCTCGCCCTGGGGCGCGTGCGGACGGCCCTGGAGGTAGGCGAACGTCGTCTCGTCGGGGGCGATCATGCCCGCGCGGGCGCCGGCCTCGATCGACATGTTGCAGATGGTCATCCGGGCCTCCATCGAGAGCTTCTCGATGGCCTCGCCGCGGTACTCCAGGACATAGCCCTGGCCGCCGCCCGTGCCGATCTTCGCGATGATCGCCAGGATCAGGTCCTTGGCCGTGACGCCGTCGGGCAGTTCGCCGTTGACCGTGATCGCCATGGTCTTGGGGCGGGCCATCGGCAGCGTCTGGGTGGCCAGCACGTGCTCGACCTGGGAGGTGCCGATGCCGAACGCCAGCCCGCCGAAGGCGCCGTGCGTGGAGGTGTGCGAGTCACCGCAGACGACGGTCATGCCGGGCTGGGTCAGACCCAGCTGCGGGCCGACGACGTGGACGACGCCCTGCTCGACGTCGCCCAGCGGGTGCAGCCGGACGCCGAACTCCGCGCAGTTCTTGCGCAGCGTCTCCAGCTGGACCCGGGAGACCGGGTCGGCGATCGGCTTGTCGATGTCGAGGGTCGGGGTGTTGTGGTCCTCGGTCGCGATGGTGAGGTCGAGCCGACGCACCCGGCGGCCGTTCTTGCGGAGCCCGTCGAAGGCCTGCGGGCTGGTCACCTCGTGCAGCAGGTGCAGATCGATGAAGAGGAGGTCGGGCTCGCCCTCGGCGCGCCGGACGACATGGTCGTCCCAGACCTTCTCCGCGAGTGTCCTACCCATCGCTTTCCCTCCGGCCGGCAAGTGGTGCGCCGGCCCAACTAGATCTGTGGGGAGGCGGCGCCCGCACCCCTGACACCGGGCGCCCGCCGCCAGGCCCGGGTGGTCCACGGGCCGCGTTGCTTCCGTGCTTCAAGGGTGGCGGGTTCCACGCAAAATTGAACTTGCGTTTCACAGAGTGAGACGCAAGTATCGTTGCATGGACAACAGTAGCGGCGTCGGCGTTCTGGACAAGGCGGCACTCGTCCTGAGCGCTCTGGAGTCCGGTCCGGCCACCCTCGCGGGGTTGGTCGGGGCCACCGGACTGGCACGACCCACGGCCCACCGCCTGGCCGTGGCGCTGGAACACCACCGCATGGTGGCGCGCGACATGCAGGGCCGATTCATTCTCGGCCCGCGCCTGGCCGAACTGGCCGCGGCGGCGGGCGAGGACCGGCTGCTCGCCACGGCGGGCCCGGTGCTGACCCACCTCCGTGACGTGACCGGCGAGAGCGCCCAGCTCTACCGCCGCCAGGGCGACATGCGGATCTGTGTCGCCGCGGCGGAGCGGCTGTCGGGTCTGCGGGACACAGTGCCGGTGGGCTCCACGCTCACCATGAAGGCCGGCTCCTCGGCGCAGATCCTGATGGCCTGGGAGGAGCCCGAGCGGCTGCACCGCGGCCTGCAGGGCGCCCGCTTCACGGCGACGGCCCTGTCGGGCGTACGGCGCCGGGGCTGGGCCCAGTCGATCGGCGAGCGCGAGCCGGGCGTGGCGTCCGTCTCGGCGCCGGTGCGCGGCCCCTCCAACCGCGTGGTGGCCGCCGTCTCGGTCTCCGGCCCCATCGAGCGTCTGACCCGCCACCCGGGCCGTATGCACGCCCAGGCCGTCATCGACGCGGCCGCACGTCTCTCGGAGGCGCTGCGCCGCTCCTGACCTTCCAGCCCCCGTCCACATGGAGAACGGGTCCGCCTCAACGCCGCGGCGGACCCTCCCCCGCCTCACCCGCCGTCGGCGGCGCCTTTTCCGGCCGGTACGCGAACGTAGTTGATGAACGCTCACGCGCTGTGATGGATCGTGTCCGGCGCGTGCACGTAGGCGCTCTCCGCCGTGTATAAAGCGAAGGCCCCCTCACCGGAGTGAGAGGGCCTTCGTCGGTTGTACCCCCGACCGGATTCGAACCGGCGCTACCGCCTTGAGAGGGCGGCGTGCTAGGCCGCTACACAACGGGGGCGTGGATCACGCGTTTCCGCAGATCCTGCTGGTCTACCTGGACTCGAACCAAGACTAACTGAACCAGAATCAGTCGTGCTGCCAATTACACCATAGACCAATGATGGTTTAGACCAGTCAGTACCCCCGACCGGATTCGAACCGGCGCTACCGCCTTGAGAGGGCGGCGTGCTAGGCCGCTACACAACGGGGGCCCTAGCGATCCCCACCCGGCGGTAGCCGGATGTTGTCACCGCGGGGACAGCGGGAGCTACCCTGACTGTCCTCGCGGGAAGGATCTGTACCCCCGACCGGATTCGAACCGGCGCTACTGCCTTGAGAGGGCAGCGTGCTAGGCCGCTACACAACGGGGGCTTGCGGATGTGATCCGCGGGTGCAGATGAGCTCTGCGAGCTGGCCTACCTGGACTCGAACCAAGACTAACTGAACCAGAATCAGTCGTGCTGCCAATTACACCATAGGCCACTGGAACGCAAGCCCCTGAGGGGATCTTGTTCTAGTTCGACGCTTGGGGTTCCGGCCTTCCGGCCCGCTCCCCGCGGCGCAGGAAGAACATTACCTGAAGGTGGACGGGGCTCCAAAACGAGTATCGGAAGGCCATGTCACCGACCGTACCCAGAGACGGCAGGGGCGGTGCCGGATGCTCCCGGCGCCGCCCCTGGACGTCGGTGAACCTACGCGGTGAGCTTCTCCAGCGCCGCGTCGATCCTCGCCAGCGTCTTCTCCTTGCCCAGGACCTGCAGGGACTCGAAGAGCGGCAGGCCGACCGTGCGGCCGGTGACGGCAACGCGGACCGGGGCCTGGGCCTTGCCGAGCTTGAGGCCGTGAGCCTCACCGGCGGCCAGGACGGCCTCCTTCAGCGACTCGGGGGACGTCCAGTCGGCGGCCTCCAGCTTCTCCCGCGCGGTGCGCAGCAGGGCGTCGGAGCCCTCCTTCATCGCCTTGTTCCAGGAGGCCTCGTCGAAGACCGGCTCCGGCAGGAACAGGAAGTCGACGTTGTCCGTGATCTCGGAGAGGACCTTGACGCGGGTCTGCGCGTGCGGGGCGATGGCCTCCCACTTGGTCTCGTCGAAGTCCTCCGGGGCCCAGGGGGCGAACGGGGCCCTGAGCCAGGGGGCGCAGCGCTCCGTGAAGTCCTTCACATCGAGCATGCGGATGTGCTCGGCGTTGATCGCCTCGCACTTCTTCAGGTCGAAGCGGGCCGGGTTCGGCTGCACGTCGGCGATGTCGAAGGCGGCGACCATCTCGTCGAGGGTGAAGACGTCCCGGTCGGGGGAGAGCGACCAGCCCAGCAGGGAAAGGTAGTTGAGCAGGCCCTCGGGCAGGAAGCCGCGCTCGCGGTAGAGGTTGAGCGAGGCCTGCGGGTCGCGCTTGGAGAGCTTCTTGTTGCCCTCGCCCATGACGTACGGCAGGTGGCCGAAGGCCGGGGTCTGCTGAGCGATGCCCAGTTCGGTCAGCGCCTTGTACAGCGCGATCTGGCGCGGGGTGGAGGAGAGCAGGTCCTCGCCGCGCAGGACGTGGGTGATCTCCATCAGGGCGTCGTCGACCGGGTTGACCAGCGTGTACAGCGGGCTGCCGTTGGCGCGGACGATGCCGTAGTCCGGGACGTTCTCCGGGGTGAAGGTGAGCTCACCGCGGACCAGGTCGGTGAAGGTGATCGTCTCGTCGGGCATCCGGAAGCGGACGATCGGCTGGCGGCCCTGCGCCTTGTACTCCTCGACCTGGGCGGCGGTCAGCGCGCGGCAGTGGCCGTCGTAGCCGGAGGGCCGGCCGGCGGCGCGGGCGGCCTCGCGACGGCTGTCGAGCTCCTCCTGGGAGCAGTAGCAGTGGTAGGCGTGGCCGGCGTCGAGGAGCTTCTGCGCGACGTCCTTGTAGATGTCCATGCGCTGCGACTGGCGGTACGGGGCGTGCGGGCCGCCGATCTCGGGGCCCTCGTCCCAGTCGAAGCCCAGCCAGCGCATCGAGTCGAGGAGCTGGGCGTACGACTCCTCGGAGTCGCGGGCCGCGTCGGTGTCCTCGATACGGAAGACCAGGGTGCCGCCGTGGTGCTTGGCGAACGCCCAGTTGAACAGGGCGGTGCGGACCAGGCCCACATGGGGGTTACCGGTGGGCGAGGGGCAGAAACGGACGCGTACGGGAGAGCCGGGTGCGCTAGCCACGCTTGACAACCTTGTTGGTGAGAGTGCCGATGCCTTCGATGGTGACGGCGACCTCGTCGCCGACGTTGAGGGGGCCGACCCCAGCCGGGGTGCCCGTGAGGATGACGTCGCCCGGGAGCAGGGTCATGGCCTCGGAGATGTTGACGATCAGATCCTCGATGGGGTGGATCATCTCGCTGGTGCGGCCGAGCTGGCGCTGGGCGCCGTTGACGGTGAGCTGGATGGTCAGGTCGTTCGCGGCGTCGATGTCCAGGTCCGTCTCCACCCAGGGGCCGAGCGGGCAGGAGGTGTCGAAGCCCTTGGCCCGGGCCCACTGCTTCTCGCGCTTCTGGACGTCCCGCGCGGTGATGTCGTTGGCGCAGGTGTAGCCGAAGATCACGTCCCTGACGCGTTCACGCGGGACCTCGCGGCACATCCGTCCGATGACCACGGCCAGCTCGGCCTCGTGGTGCACCTCCTGGGTGAAGGAGGGGTACTGGATGTCGTCGCCCGGGCCGATCACCGAGGTGGCGGGCTTGAAGAAGGCGAAGGGGACGTCGGGCACCTCGTTGCCCATCTCCTTCGCGTGGTCGGCGTAGTTGCGGCCGAAGGCGACCACCTTGTTGGGGAGCACCGGGGGCAGCAGCCTGACCTTGCTCAGCGGGACCTTGGTGCCGGAGAGCTCGAAGTCCGTGAACGGGATGCCCTTGATGATGTCGAGGACGAGTTCGTCCTGCTGCTCACCCTCGACCGCGCCGAAGGCGACGTTCCCGTCGATGGAGAATCTGGCGATGCGCACGGGATGCTTGTCCCCTTGACCGATGGGCTGGAGTCTGACGCTCCAGGCTAACGCGGAGGTGTCCCCGCCTGGCGACATGAACGAGGGGCGCCCCTGTCGGTGTGGGGCGCCCCTCGTTCTTGCGCGGCGGGCCTTGAGCATTTCCCGGCCGGTGCGCGTATGGATCGTTGTCAGTTCGCGGCGGCCGCCGCGACCGGGATCTCCATGAGGACGGTGCGCTTGGGATTGGCAGTCTGGGCCGGGAGTTCGACGGAGTGTTCCTGCTGCACCGGCGTCTGCAGATCATCGGCACCCTCAAGGTGCGCCAGCGTCGTACGCCGGGGGTTGGCGATCTTGTAGAACATCGTCGTCGTCTTCACTGTTTACTTGACCCTGTCCTGATTCACGGGCGCCCGGAGGAGGTCCTGGACCCCGGTCGCGGGCGCGGCTTGTCGGTTCTGCCATCCCTGTAAAGCGTCAGGCTAAACATGCAATTCCCTGCCGACCGGGCCCGGAGGGCATGATCCCAGTGTGATTTTGCTCACAGCGTAGAGGACATACCAGGCAATCCGGACGCCCTCCCCGGGCGGCGGAATCCGACATTCTCCCCTTGAAGCCATCATTCCGCTCCTGATCATGTCGACTGGGACACCCGGACCACCCCGGGGATTCGCCCTTATGCGCCCGTTATGCACGAGATCACCGTCCACCCCCGGTGACTCATCGCTCACGCGGTGTCACGTATCTCACCTGTAAGGCCACGGGCCTTGTTGGAGATCCTGCACTGTGCTGGAATTCCACGGACCGCCGCAGGGATCGAGCCGGCGCACAGGGGGCGCACAAACGCGCCGAGTGGCGGGCGAGGAGGGGGAGCCAGCGCCGGTCACTCAGACCACCACGGGGGCGTATTCAGGGCGCCCCCATGACGCCGACACCGTGCCTCGCCGTTCACGCGGAGGGGTGCCTGGTCCAGAGGTTGCGACGCTAGTGCAGGGACGTTTCAAGAGGGATGGCAGCGCTTCGGCGGAGCCGGAGCCGCAGGGCGGGACTGGCCCCAAGGCCGTCAGCTCCTCGCCCCAGCACGCCCAGAACCAGGGCCCGACCACGCCCGGGAACGGCGGCGACCGTCCCGGTGCCGGCGCGCCGACGGCACCGCCGACTCCGGCGCCGGCCGCGCCCACGGGTCCGACCGGCCCCGGCCCGCGAATAGCCCTGCGCAACTGGCGCATCTCGACCCGTCTGGTGTCGCTGCTCGCCCTACCGGTGGTCGCGGCCACCTCGCTGGGCGCCCTGCGTATCCAGCAGTCGATGGACGACATCCAGCAGCTCGACAACATGAAGCTGCTGACGGACATGACCCAGCAGGCCACCGTGCTGGCCGCCGCGCTCCAGGAGGAGCGCGACCAGTCGGCCGGCCCGCTGGCGCACGGCGGCAAGGGCACCGACTTCGCGGTCAAGGGCGTCCGAGAGAAGACCGACCGGGCGCGGAACAACTTCATCGAGGGCTCGGAAGCGATTGACGCTGCGAGCAGGGACGGCAATCTCAAGGGCGTCCGCGACAACCTGGTACAGCTCGCCGGCGACCTGGGCGAACTCGAGAAGATCCGCAACACGGCCTTCCAGACGGAGAAGAACTCCACCCAGACCGTCGAGGGCTACCACCGCCTGATCGAGAACCTGATCGACCTCTCGCAGGACATGGCGGAGGCGACCAGCAACCCCGACATGATCCAGCGCACGCGTGCCCTGGCGTCCTTCTCCTCCGCCAAGGAGTACGCGTCGATCCAGCGCGCGGTCCTCGCCGCGGCGCTGCCCGCGAGCAACGCCTCCAAGGGCCAGCTCTCCGAGAACGACCGGCTCTACGCCGAGTCGGCGCTGGCGAGCCAGAAGTCCGAAATCCGCAGCTTCAAGAGCATCTACGGCGAGGCCTCGGCCGACGAGCTGCTGCTGCCGATCGAAGAGGGCAACACCACGATCAAGGCCACCGACGAGTACGCCGGCCGTGCGCTGGCCTCGGAGTTCGGTCTCGCCTCTGTGGGCGCCCGGTCCTACCGCGACTGGCTGGACGACAGCGGCACCAAGATCCAGCAGATGGAGAACATCGAGCGCACGCTGCTCGAGGAGATGGAACAGAAGGCCCGTGAGCTGCGCAGCGCCACCGAGCGCGACGCGATCATCTCCGGTGCGCTGATCCTGCTCGTGCTCGGTGTGTCGCTGGTCGGCGCCTTCGTCGTGGCCCGCTCCATGATCCGCTCGCTGCGCCGGCTGGAGGAGACCGCGACCAAGGTCGCCCAGGAGCGTCTGCCCGACCTGGTCAAGCAGCTGTCCGAGACGGACCCGCAGGACGTCGACACCTCCGTGCAGTCCGTCGGTGTGCACTCCCGGGACGAGATCGGCCGAGTGGCCGCGGCCTTCGACGACGTGCACCGCGAGGCGGTCCGCCTCGCCGCCGAGCAGGCCCTGCTGCGGGGCAACGTCAACGCGATGTTCACCAACCTCTCGCGCCGCTCCCAGGGTCTGATCCAGCGCCAGCTGTCGCTGATCTCCGAACTGGAGTCCCGCGAGGCCGACCCGGACCAGCTGTCCTCGCTGTTCAAGCTGGACCACCTCGCCACGCGTATGCGCCGTAACGGTGAGAACCTCCTCGTCCTCGCGGGTGAGGAGCCCGGCCGCCGGTGGACCCGCCCGGTCCCGCTGGTCGACGTGCTCCGCGCCGCCGCGTCCGAGGTTGAGCAGTACGAGCGCATCGAGCTGGCCGCGGTGCCGAGCACCGAAGTGGCCGGCCGGGTCGTCAACGACCTCGTGCACCTGCTCGCCGAGCTGCTGGAGAACGCGACCTCGTTCTCCTCGCCGCAGACCAAGGTCAAGGTCACCGGTCACGCCCTGCCCGACGGCCGGGTGCTGATCGAGATCCACGACACCGGTATCGGTCTGTCGCCGGAGGACCTGGCGGCGATCAACGAGCGGCTCGCCTCGCCGCCCACCGTGGACGTGTCGGTCTCCCGCCGCATGGGTCTGTTCGTGGTCGGCCGGCTGTCGCAGCGGCACGGCATCCGCATTCAGCTCCGACCGTCCGACTCCGGCGGTACGACCGCGCTGGTCATGCTGCCCGTCGACGTCGCCCAGGGCGGCAAGAAGCCCCAGGGCAAGCCCGGTCAGCCGGGCGGCGCGGCCGGTGGTGGCCCCGCGGCCGCCCAGGCTGCCGCCGGTGCCGCCGCCGCACGGCGTGGCGCCGGTGCCGGCCAGTCCGGCTCCGGTGCTCCCGGCGGCCGGCTCGATACCGGCCAGGGCCCGCGGGCCGCGCTGCCCGGGCGCGACGGCGGTGGCCGGCCGGGCGGCGGCCGGGGGCCGCAGGGTCCGTCGGGCAACCAGTCTCCTTCGCTGTTCGACCAGGGCGCTCCCTCCGGCCCGCCGCAAGGCCGTCCCGCGCCCGCCGGTGGGAGTGCCGGATTCGGCGACCGGGGGCCCGGCGCCCCGCAGGGGATGCAGGCCGCCGGTCCGAACGGGAAGCAGGACCAGGACGCCTTCGGTGGCGGACGCGGCCAGGTGCCCCCGCAGCGGGGCAACGGCAACGCCGAGCGCGGCCGTCGTCCGCAGCTCCCGCCGCGCGGTGGCGCGCGCCCCGAGCTGCCCAGCGGTGACCAGCAGCAGCCGCGCGTGCCCAGCTGGAGCGACGAGAACGCCCAGCCGCCGGTGCCGCGCGCCTCGCTGGACACCCCGCGCGGACACGAGGAGCCGGGCGTCTCGCGGACCTCTGCCATGCCGCGGTTCGACGAGCGGCAGGGTCCCGGCGCGACGGCGGAGATCCCGCGGTTCGACGAGCAGCAGAACCAGGGCGCGTACGGCGCGAACAGCGGCCAGAACACGGGCCAGTACGCCCAGCCGGGCGCGAACGGCAGCCAGAACACGGGTCAGTACGCCCAGCCGGGTGCCAACAGCGGCCAGTACGCCCAGCCGGGCGCGAACGGCGGCCAGAACACAGGCCAGTTCGTCCGGGGTGACATCTTCGGCGCCCCGCAGGGCCGGCCGGGCGGGCAGAACCCGTCCACGACGGGCCAGTTCCCCGCCCCCCAGGGCTACGACAACGGCTCGACCGGCCAGTACTCCCTCCCGGAGCGTCCGGCCGCGGACCCCGCGGCCACCGGCCAGTTGCAGCGTCCGCAGATGAACGGCGCGCACGGCGCCGGGCCGGGCGCACCGCGCCCGCCGGCCCCGCAGCAGCGGCCGGCCCGCCAGGAGCCCGGCGGCGCCCCGCGGCGGACCGACGCGTCCGACGCCTGGGCCCTGCCTCCGGCGACCGGTCCCGGCGACGGCCGTACGCCGCTGTACGACACGCTGGAGACCAACTGGTTCCGCGGCGGCCACGGCGGCTCGCAGGAGCAGGGCACCGGCTCGACTCCGGCTCCGTCGTCCCAGCAGCCGCAGCAGCAGTCCCAGCAGCAGTCGCAGGGCCCCACCGGGCCACAGCGGTCCGCCGCCGCCTGGCGCAGCTCGCCCAACGACGAGCTGGTCCGGCAGGCCGAACGCGTCCGGCAGCCGGCCGCGGGCGGCGTCACCACCTCCGGCCTGCCGCGCCGCGTGCCCAGGGCGAACCTCGTCCCGGGTACGGCTCAGCAGCAATCGCACCAGAGCGGTCCTCAGGTCTCGCGCGCCCCCGATGACGTGCGCGGCCGGCTGACCAATCTCCGTCGGGGTATCGCACAGGGTCGTCAGGCCGGGTCCACCCAGACCGGCAGCTTCCCGCGGCCCACTCACCAGCAGGAGCGTTAGTTGAGCCCGATGAGCCAGGCGGCACAGAATCTCAACTGGTTGATCACCAACTTCGTGGACAACACCCCTGGGGTGTCCCACACCGTCGTCGTATCGGCCGACGGTCTCCTTCTGGCGCTTTCCGAGGGGTTCCCGCGCGATCGCGCGGACCAGCTCGCGGCCGTCGCTTCGGGACTGACCTCCCTGACGGCCGGCGCCTCCCGGATCTTCGAGGGCGGCGATGTCGCCCAGACCGTCGTCGAGATGGAACGAGGATTTCTTTTCCTCATGTCCGTCTCCGACGGCTCCTCGCTGGCCGTTCTCGCGCACCCCGAGTGCGACATCGGCCTCGTCGGCTATGAAATGGCGCTCCTGGTCGACCGCGCGGGGGCGGTCCTCACCCCGGATCTGCGCGCCGAACTACAGGGAAGTCTGCTCCACTGATCGGCCCCGGCACCACCCGTCTCACCAAATCACCGTCCGGCCGCCACAATCCCCCCACCGGCCCCCGACAGACGGCTTGCCTGACCAACTTGCTGTCCCGCCCGGAGGATCCATGACCCCGCCCACCGCCTCTCATGATCCGTACGCGGAGCCGTACGAGGACGAGGGCGACCAGCCGCTGGTCCGTCCCTATGCGATGACCGGCGGCCGGACCAGGCCGCGCTATCAGCTGGCCATCGAGGCACTGATCAGTACGACAGCCGACCCGGCAGCGCTCATGGGACTCCTTCCGGAGCACCAGCGGATCTGCCATCTGTGCCGTGAGGTGAAGTCGGTCGCCGAGGTCTCGGCGCTGCTCAACATGCCGCTGGGGGTGGCCCGGATCCTGGTGGCCGACCTCGCGGAGGCGGGACTCGTCGCCGTGCACCAGCCGGGTGGCGACGAGACGACCGGCGCCCCGGACGTGACACTGCTCGAAAGGGTGCTCAGTGGACTTCGCAAGCTCTAGCAGCGGGGCGGTCTCCGACAACCGCGCCACCACCTCGGCGAAGATTGTGGTGGCGGGTGGCTTCGGCGTGGGCAAGACCACGTTCGTCGGGGCCGTTTCGGAGATCAACCCGCTGCGCACGGAGGCCGTCATGACGTCTGCTTCGGCGGGCATCGACGACCTCACCCACACCGGGGACAAGACCACCACCACGGTGGCCATGGACTTCGGCCGTATCACCCTGGACCAGGACCTGATCCTGTACCTGTTCGGTACGCCCGGTCAGGACCGCTTCTGGTTCATGTGGGACGACCTGGTGCGTGGCGCCATCGGCGCGGTCGTGCTGTGCGACACGCGCCGCCTGGCGGACTGCTTCCCCGCGGTGGACTACTTCGAGAACAGCGGGCTGCCGTTCGTGGTCGCCCTCAACGGCTTCGACGGCCAGCAGCCGTACACCCCCGAGGAGGTGCGTGAGGCGCTGCAGATCGGTCCCGACGCCCCGATCATCACCACGGACGCCCGGCACCGCGCGGATGCGAAGAGCGCGCTGATCACACTGGTCGAGCACGCCCTTATGGCGCGCCTCAGGTAGAGCCAAATCACAAGCGACATACCGCGGTTGTCGTAGATGTACCGGTGCCGGCTGTGTCCTTTGACACGGCAGGCCCCGGTGTTCATAACGTTTCGGCAGAGGAATCGGGTGAGGTCGACACGCGACGCGGTCACGCGGTACCGCTGTGCGCACGAACAGCTCGCCTTTTGCCGGGGCTCGCTCTGTATGACCGTTTTATCTGGGGCGTACATCACTCGGATTCCTCGCCTTCCCATGTTTGGAAGAGCGCTGGTCGGCATGCTGGAATGCCTGAACTGCCCATTGGTCAAAGACATACTCAGTAGTCGATGGCATGCCGGGCCCTGAGACACCGCGGCACGACGAAGGTGCCGACCGCCGGAAGGTTGTTGGTCGAGTGAGGCGAAGCACGAACAGTCCCGAGCCGTCGGCCCGGGGCAACTTCACGCCGCCGCCGCGCACAGCGGCGCCCGCCCCCGTGCCCGGTCCCGAACCGACGGCCGCGCCCGCGCCCAGCGGGGGCCGCATGTCCCCGCGGAACTGGCGGGTGGCGACCAGACTGAACGCGATCCTGCTCATACCCGTGCTGGTCGGCCTGGTCATGGGCGGCTTCCAGGTGAAGAGCTCGATCGACACCTGGAACGAGGCCGAGGACGCGGAGAACACCGCGCGTCTGGTGCAGGCCTCCCTCACCTACGCGAACGCCCTCTACAACGAGCGCGACGTCACCGCGGTGCCGCTGCTCCAGGGCAAGGGCCAGAGCGACCCGGCCGTCACCAAGGCGCGGGCCGCGACCGACAAGGCGGCCGACGCCTTCGACGAGGCCACGCAGAGCATGCCGGACAAGCCCGGCCTGGAGCGCCGGCTGAAGCTGTTCCGCGAGGCCGAGCCGCAGCTGACCGGGCTGCGTGCCGCCGCGTACACCTCCAAGCTCAAGGGCGTGCAGACGGAGGAGGGCTACGTCCGCGTCGCCCACCCCCTGATGGAGTTCGCCAACGAACTCGGTCTCGGCACCGGCAACATCACCAGCTACGGACGTACGGTCTACGCGATCTCGCTGACCAAGGCGGCGCTCTCCCTCGAGCGCTCCATCGGCATGCACCTTCTCGTGAAGCCGGGTCCGACCGACGGCCAGCTCGCCAGCCAGCGCGTGGCCCTCACGTCGTACGCCTACCTCGAGGGCATCGCCATCGAGGAGTACAAGGGCGGTGGCACCGATGCGGACACCGCCAAGCTGGAGCAGACCGCGCAGAAGATCCAGGCCGAGGGCGCGGCCATGGCCAAGGAGGCCAAGCAGCGGGACCCGGACTACGTCCCGCCGCCCGCCAAGCCCGAGACGATGATCGCCGAGCTCGGCGGCCTGCCCTCCACGGACCCGTCCGCCCGTGCCGAGCTCGCCGCGCAGGGCATCAGCCCCGCCAACTGGTGGGCCGTGAACACCCTCAAGTTCGACGGTTACCGCGAGATCGAGTCGGATCTGTCCGACACCGCGGTGAACGAGGCCGCCCAGATCGCCGACGACGCCCAGCGCGACGCGCTGATCACCGGTGCCGCCGTGGTCATCGCGCTGCTCGCCGCGTTCATCCTGGCCGGCATGGTGGCCCGCCAGATGAGCCGCTCGATGCGCCAGCTGCGCAACGCCGCCTTCGGCATCGCCGAGCAGCGCCTGCCGATGCTGGTCGACCAGCTCTCCCGCACCGACCCGGGCCGGGTCGACACCAAGGTCGCGCCGATCCCGATCACCTCCACGGACGAGATCGGCGAGGTCGCCCGCGCCTTCGACCAGGTCCACCGCGAGGCCGTCCGGCTCGCCGCCGAACAGGCCCTGCTGCGGGGCAACATCAACGCGATCTTCACCAACCTGTCGCGCCGCAACCAGTCGCTGATCGAGGGCCAGCTGACCCTGATCACGGACCTGGAGAACAACGAGGCCGACCCGGACCAGCTGGAGAACCTCTTCCGCCTGGACCACCTGGCCACCCGCATGCGCCGCAACGGCGAGAACCTCCTGGTCCTCGCCGGCGAGGAGCCGGGCCGCCGCTGGGACCAGCCGGTGCCGCTGGTCGACGTGCTGCGCGCCGCCTCCTCCGAGGTGGAGCAGTACGAGCGCATCGAGCTGTCCGGCGTCCCCGAGGCCGAGATCCACGGCCGCGCGGTGACCGACCTCGTGCACCTGCTCGCCGAGCTCCTGGAGAACGCCACCACGTTCTCCTCCCCGCAGACCAAGGTCCGCGTCACCGCGACCCGTCTCCCCGACGGCCGCGTGATGATCGAGATCCACGACAAGGGCATCGGCCTCACCGCCGAGGACTTCGCGGACATCAACCACAAGCTGGCCAACCCGCCGACCGTGGACGCCGCGATCTCGCAGCGCATGGGCCTGTTCGTGGTCGGCCGGCTGTCCGACCGGCACGGCATCCGGGTCCAGCTGCGCCCCTCGGGCGAGCAGGCCGGCACCACCTCGCTGGTCATGCTGCCCGACGCGATCACCCACGGTGGCGGCGGCGAGCAGCAGATCGACCGCGACGAGTTCACGGTCTCGCAGATCATCCCGGAGCAGAACTTCCGGGGTGAGGACTTCAACCACCAGCCGATGCGCACCGCCGCGGAGCTGGGCTTCGACGACAGCCGCTACTCGGAGGTCCCCGACGACATCCGGGAGCTGGACCCCGTCGGCCGTTCCCTGATGCGCGAGGAGCGCCGGGCGGCCCTGGAGGCCCAGTCGCAGCCCGAGTTGACCGCCCCGAACGCCCAGGAGACCCCCGAGGCGCCCGGCTACCCGGACGAGTTCGCCGCCCCGCAGGGCTACGACAACGGCCAGGGGTACGACAACGGGCAGGGCTACGACGTCAACGGTCAGGGCGGCTACGCCGAGGGCCATGGTTTCGACGGTCAGTACCAGGAGCAGCAGAACGCCGGGTACGACCAGCAGGCGTACGACAACGGGCAGCAGACGTCGTACGACGAGCAGCAGCAGGCGGCGTACGGCGACGGCTACTACGCGCAGAACGGTCACCTGCCGCAGAACGACTCCTTCTCGTCCGACGGCGGTTACGCCGACCCGTCCTACGGGGAGCCGGGCCGGCGCGGCCACGCGGCCCCGGGTGCCTCCGCCACCGACTCCTTCCCGGCCTTCGGCGACCGGCGCCAGCAGGACGACTGGCCGCAGCAGGACAACTACCGCAACGGCTACCCGGCCCAGTACCCTGCTCAGGCCCCCGGAGCGGAAACCGCGCAGGCCGGTGACGTACGCGAGCAGGACAGCGTAGGCTTCGACCGTCCGGGACCGGCTGCCTCCGAGGGCCGCCTGACCGACGCCGGGCTTCCGCGCCGCGGATCCACCCCGAGCGGCGCCAACGGCACGAGCGGCGCACGGCGTGTGAACCAGGAGCCGCCGGCCTCCACCCCGGAGAACGACGGCGACAGCGGCTGGCGTTCGGCGAACGACGAGCGCTGGCAGCAGGCCTCGTCGCTCCGTAAGCCCAAGGCGGGCGGAGTGACCTCCTCCGGTCTGCCGCGGCGGGTTCCCAAGGCCAACCTGGTCCAGGGAGCCGCCGAGACCACCCCCCAGGGAGGCCCCCAGGTCTCCCGCGCCCCGGAAGACGTCCGGGGCAGGCTGAGCAACCTGCGTCGCGGCGTCCAAAAGGGCCGCAGCGCGGGCAGTGAAACGAACGGCCAGGGCTTCGGTCCTGACAGCACCTACAACCAGGAGCGTTAGTGTGAGCCCGATGAGCCAGGCGGCACAGAACCTGAACTGGTTGATCACCAACTTCGTGGACAACACCCCGGGGGTGTCCCACACGGTGGTGGTCTCCGCCGACGGACTCCTTCTGGCGATGTCCGAAGGCTTTCCCCGTGACCGCGCCGACCAGCTCGCGGCCGTCGCCTCCGGTCTGACGTCTCTGACGGCAGGCGCCTCCCGGATCTTCGAGGGCGGCAGCGTGAACCAGACGGTTGTGGAGATGGAGCGGGGATTCCTCTTCATCATGTCCATTTCCGACGGTTCGTCGCTCGCGGTACTCGCACATCCGGAGGCGGACATCGGCCTCATTGGGTACGAGATGGCCCTTCTGGTCGACCGTGCCGGTACGGTCCTGACGCCGGACCTTCGAGCGGAGCTCCAAGGGAGCCTTCTCAACTAAAGGACAGACGGTGCGGTTTGGCGTCCCGGGGCCGTAAGGTTTCGGGACGCGGCTCCACACTGATGGGTGCCAGGCACAGTCGGAGGAGGAGAAAGTGGCAACACCCCCAGGCGGTTCGTCGTCGGGCAACTGGTCGTACGGTCCTGCACAGGGCCAGAACGACGCTGCCCAGAGCGGATACGGCTACCCCTCCGCCCCGAACCACCGGCAGCCGTACGCGCCGCAGGGCCCCGGTCCCTCGCCGTACGACCAGCCGCACGCCCCGCGCATCCAGCCGGTGCAGCCGCAGCGCCGAGCACCCGAGGCGTCGCCTGCCGGGGCGTCGAACAATCCCCTGGTGCGCCCGTACGCGATGACGGGCGGCCGCACCAGGCCGCGGTACCAGCTCGCCATCGAGGCGCTGGTGCACACCACCGCGCAGCCGCACCAGATGCAGGGCCAACTGCCCGAGCATCAGCGGATCTGCAACCTCTGCCGGGAAATCAAGTCGGTGGCCGAGGTCTCGGCCCTGCTGACCATCCCTCTCGGCGTGGCCAGGATCCTCGTCGCCGACTTGGCGGAGGCGGGACTGGTCGCCATCCATCAGCCCGGCGGCGACGAGAACGCCGGCGGCCAGCCAGACGTGACACTGCTCGAAAGGGTGCTCAGTGGACTTCGCAAGCTCTAGCGGCGGTCCTTCCCGCTCCACCACCTCGGCGAAGATTGTGGTGGCGGGTGGCTTCGGCGTGGGCAAGACCACGTTCGTCGGGGCCGTTTCGGAGATCAACCCGCTGCGCACGGAGGCCGTCATGACGTCTGCTTCGGCAGGCATCGACGACCTCACCCACACCGGGGACAAGACCACCACCACGGTGGCCATGGACTTCGGCCGTATCACCCTGGACCAGGACCTGATCCTGTACCTGTTCGGTACGCCCGGTCAGGACCGCTTCTGGTTCATGTGGGACGACCTGGTGCGCGGCGCCATCGGCGCGATCGTGCTCGTGGACACGAGGAGGCTCGCCGACTGCTTCCCCGCGGTGGACTACTTCGAGAACAGCGGGCTGCCGTTCGTGATCGCGCTGAACGGCTTCGACGGTCAGCAGCCGTACAACCCGGACGAGGTCCGGGAGGCTCTGCAGATCGGTCCGGACACTCCGATCATCACAACGGACGCGCGGCATCGGGCCGACGCGAAGAGCGCGCTGATCACGCTAGTGGAACACGCCCTGATGGCCCGCCTCCGCTAACGGCTCCGCCGCCACCCGCCGCCTCCGCCGACTGCCCGCAGCCTGCCGCCTTCCCGCCGCAGCCTGCGGGCAGTCGTGCCTCCCCCAGTGCCTTAAGGGCCTGGGAGGTACCCCCAGGCGGCACGGGTGGGCGCTGGGGGTACCCCCTCTGAGGGAGGAACCTCGTAGCGCCGAGTTGCGCAGGCACCCCCGGCCACGCGTCTGCGGGGTGCCTGTTCAGCGCCGGGTGCGGGCAGGTACGTGGCTGGTCGCGCAGTTCCCCGCGCCCCTGGGTGTGTTGAGCGCCCCGGCGCCACAAAGGCCCCCTCGGCAACAAGTCCGCCGCAAAGGCCCCCTCGGCAACAAGTCAGGGCCCCCTCCCATCCGGAGGGGGCCCTGACTTGTTGGCCGTGCGGTCAGCGCCAGCTGTGGGGCGCGCGGAAGCCGTTCTCGCGCTCCAGGCGCCGCCACCCGGCCCGGGCCCTCCCCCGGTGGCCCGGCGCAGCACCCGGCGCCGGCGCCGCAGCGCGGGCAAGCAGGATCGCCGTAATCGCTGCGACTTCCTCGGGCCCGGCATGGCCCTTCTCGACACGGATGTCAGGTGTACTCATGGGCGTGCGTCTCCCTTACTGCGGCGGATTGCCGTGCTTACGGGACGGCAGGTCGGCGTGCTTGGTCTGCAGCATCGCCAGCGAACGGATCAGCACCTCACGGGTCTCGGCGGGGTCGATGACGTCGTCCACCAGTCCGCGTTCGGCGGCGTAGTAGGGGTGCATCAGCTCGGACTTGTACTCCTTGACCATGCGGGCGCGCATGGCGTCGGGATCCTCGGCCTCGGCGATCTGCCGGCGGAAGATGACGTTGGCCGCGCCCTCCGCGCCCATCACGGCGATCTCGTTGGTGGGCCAGGCGTAGGTGAGGTCGGCGCCGATGGACTGGGAGTCCATGACGATGTAGGCGCCGCCGTACGCCTTGCGCAGGATCAGCGAGATCCGCGGCACGGTGGCGTTGCAGTACGCGTACAGCAGCTTCGCGCCGTGCCGGATGATGCCGCCGTGTTCCTGGTCGACGCCCGGGAGGAAGCCGGGGACGTCAAGGAAGGTGAGGATCGGGATGTTGAAGGCGTCGCACATCTGCACGAAGCGGGCGGCCTTCTCGGACGCCTCGATGTCCAGCACGCCCGCCAGCGACTGCGGCTGGTTGGCGACGATGCCCACGACCTGGCCGTCCATCCGGGCCAGCGCGCAGATGATGTTGCGCGCCCAGCGCTCGTGGACCTCCAGGTACTCGCCGTCGTCGACGATCTCCTCGATCACCTTGGCCATGTCGTAGGGCCGGTTGCCGTCGGCCGGCACCAGGTCCAGCAGGACCTCGGAGCGGCGCTCGGCGGTGTCGGAGCTCTCCACCCGCGGGGGGTTCTCACGGTTGTTCTGCGGGAGGAGGGAGAGGAGGTAGCGCACCTCGTGGATGCAGGTCTCCTCGTCGTCGTAGGCGAAGTGACACACACCGGAGGTCTCGGCGTGCACGTCCGCGCCGCCCAGACCGTTCTGCGTGATCTCCTCACCTGTCACCGCCTTGACCACGTCCGGGCCGGTGATGAACATCTGCGAGGTGTCGCGCACCATGAAGACGAAGTCGGTGAGGGCGGGGCTGTAGGCCGCGCCGCCCGCGCACGGGCCGAGCATCACGCTGATCTGCGGGATGACACCGGAGGCCTTGGTGTTGCGCTGGAAGATGCCGCCGTAACCGGCGAGCGCCGAGACGCCTTCCTGGATACGGGCGCCGGCGCCGTCGTTCAGCGACACCAGCGGCGCACCGGCCGCGATGGCCATGTCCATGATCTTGTGGATCTTCGTGGCGTGGGCCTCGCCCAGCGCACCGCCGAAGATCCTGAAGTCGTGGGCGTAGACGAACACGGTACGGCCCTCGACCGTGCCCCAGCCGGTGATGACACCGTCGGTGTGGGGCTTCTTCTCCTCCAGACCGAAGCCGGTGGCCCGGTGTCGGCGCAGCTGCTCGACCTCACGGAAGGAACCGGCGTCCAACAGCAGTTCGATGCGCTCCCGCGCGGTCAGCTTGCCCTTGGCGTGCTGCGCCTGGGTCGCCTTCTCGCTCGGGCCGGCCAGTGCCCGGGCACGGATCTCGTGCAGTTCGGCCACGCGTCCGCGCGCGTCGGTCGGCTCACCCGGCGCCTCATCCAAAACGGTCATGTAGTGACCTTACGAAGCACACCGCGGAATGCGAGCCGTCGACTCCTCACAGTCTCCGGGGTGTTTTCCTGGTGCCACTGAACAGAACCACGGGGACATGCAGGCGTTCCGACTGCTCAGAGGGCTTCCTGCTTGTAGGGGTCGCACAAAGACGCCCTCTGAGAGCCACCTCACACTCATGCGCGGCGCATGCCTCCCCAGGAGTGACGCACAGCCTCAGCCGCGGCCCGGGGTGCCCAGAATCCCACGGAGCCCGGGGCGTTCAGCACCCTCCGCACCGGCTGATCCCAAACGATGCCCATCGGTTCACCCGTTCGAGTCGCCCCGCTCCCGCAGAGGGTAGCGGTACGACCGTGACGGCGAAGCAGCACGACGTCCACTCAACGGACACCGCGAACGCCCTACCCCGCCGACCCCTCCCGGCACATACCGGAACACCGCCCCCTCAGGACCCCGGTCCAGGCTCGAGTCGTACAGGCGCGGTCGCGGTGCGCGGGGGTCAGCCGAAGCGGTTGAGGAGTTTGCGGTAGAGGGATGGGGTGAGGGCGCGTACTCGGGCGGGGAGGGTGAGCCAGGTGGGGATGTAGGTGTCGTCCCGGGACCGGGAGACGGCGTCCCAGACGGCGGCCGCGACTCGGCCGGGCGAGGCGGGACGGGGGTACGCGCGGTCGTACGGCCTGCCGCGGCGGGCGAAGAAGGCCGTCTGGACGGGGCCGGGCACGACGAGGGTCACGCCCACGCCCGTCCCCCGCAGTTCCTGCCGCAGCGCCTCGGCGAACGCGGCGAGTCCCGCCTTGGCGGCGGAGTACACCGCCTCCTCCCGCACGCCCACGGATCCGGCCACCGAGCCGATGAGCACCACCCGGCCCCGGCCGGCCGCCACCATGGCGGGCAGCACCTGCCGTACCAGGTGCAGCGTGGCCGTCAGGTCCAGGAACAGCACCCGGTCGATGTCGGTGTGCGGCATGGTCACGAACGGCCCCGCCCAGCCGATGCCCGCCCCGGCCACCAGCACGTCGATCCGGCCGGCCGCCCGCAGCGCGGCCTCGGCCAGCAGTCTCGCCCCGTCCGGGGCGGCGAGGTCGGCGGGGAGGACGACCGCCGAGGTGCCGGACGCCGTCCTCTCCAGCCGGCGCCGGTCCCGCCCGCTCAGCAGCAGATGCCAGCCCCCGGCGGCGAACCGCCGCGCGGTGGCCGCGCCGATGCCCGAGGACGCGCCGGTGACGAGGGCGACGCGCCGGTCCGTGCGCGGCGGCCCGTGCCGCGCGGAAGCGGCGGCACCGCGCGCGGGGCCCGCCGGGGGGTCGTAGGTGGAGCCAGAGCCGGTGGTGGTCACGAGACGGTCTCCCATGCGCTGTCGCTGCGGGTCCTCGTCATCCAGGACACCCCCGGTCCGCCGCACCCCGCCAGTGCGGGAGGCCCGGTCCGGCGCGTGCCGAACCCGGTCCGCGGGCGGGGCCCGGCTCTCCCCGGGGCCGGTGCTCCGCGCCGCAGGACCACTCCTGCGTGCCGCCGGATACACCCAGGCGGGCGAATGGGGCGCACGGGGCCGGGCCCGCCGGGATACGAAGAGGAGACCTTGCGTGTCCCGTCCGACCTGCCCCCTCCGTGACGAGGTCCCCCATGCGTCTGCTGCTCGTCCATCCCAGCGCCCTGATGTACTCCGAGATCTTCCTCCGGCTCGAACCCCTGGGCCTGGAGCGGGTGGCCGGTGCCGCCCGGGAGGCCGGTCACGAGGTCCGGGTGGTCGACCTGCAGGTACGCGGTGTCAACCGGCTGCGTGACGAGGTGCGGTCCTTCCGGCCGGACGCCCTCGGCATCTCCCTGAACTATCTGGCGAACATCCCCGAGGCGATCACGCTGGCCGCACGGGTGAAGCAGGAGGTGCCGGGCTGCTTCGTCTTCCTCGGCGGGCACAGCGTCTCCTTCGTCGCCGAGGAGGTCGTCGCGCAGGCGGGGGGCGTGGTCGACGCCGTGCTCCGCGGTGAGGGGGAACCGCTGGTCGGGCCGTTGCTCGAGGCGGTGCGCGACGGCGGCGTGGACGGCGTCCCGGGCATCGTCACGGCGTCGGGGCGCGGTCCCGGGCCGCTGATGCTGCACAGCATCGACGCACCGCTCCCCGCCCGTGACCTGATGCGCAACCGGCGCCGCTACTTCATCGGCGAGCTGGATCCTTGCGCCTCGATCGAGTTCACCCGGGGCTGTCCCTGGGACTGCTCGTTCTGCTCGGCGTGGACGTTCTACGGCCGCAGCTACCGCAAGGCCTCCCCCGAGGCGGCGGCGGAGGACCTGGCGATGATCCGCGAGCCCAACGTGTTCATCGTGGACGACGTGGCCTTCATCCGGCCCGAGCACGGCAACGCCATCGCCGCCGAGGTGGAGCGGCGGGGCATCCGCAAGCAGTACTACCTGGAGACCCGCTCCGACGTCCTGCTGCGCCACCCGGAGGTGTTCGAGCGGTGGGCGCGGCTGGGGCTGCGCTACATGTTCCTCGGCATGGAGGCGATCGACGCCGAGGGGCTCGACCTGTACCGCAAGCGCGTCAGCCCCGACGAGAACATGAAGGCTCTGGAGACGGCCCGCCGGCTCGGCATCAAGGTCGCGATCAACCTGATCGTGGATCCCGCCTGGGACGAGGATCGCTTCCGGGTGGTGCGGGAGTTCGCGCTGGCCGTCCCTGAGATCGTGCACTTCACCGTGATGACGCCGTACCCGGGCACGGAGATCTGGCACACCGAGTCCCGCCGGCTCACGACCCGTGACTACCGCCTCTTCGACATCCAGCACGCGGTGGTGCCGACGACGCTGCCGCTGGAGCGGTTCTACGAGGAGCTGGTGCGCACCCAGGCGGTGATCAACCGCAAGCATCTGGGGGTGCGCACGGCGTTCGGCGCGGGCCGCGTGCTCGTCCGCAACCTCGCGCACGGACAGACGAACTTCGCCCGCATGCTGTGGAAGTTCAACCAGGTCTACAACCCGCGCCGGCAGCTCGCCGACCACGCGCGGCCGGTCCGGTACGAACTGCCGCTGCCGGAGCGCCTCGACGTGGGCGACCGCCGCAAGCTGTACGTCCACACGCGGGGCGGCACGCAGGGCGCGCCGGCCCGCCGGGCGACGGAGTAGCCCGGGCAGGCCCCACCACCGGCGAGTTCCACGCGTTCCTGCGGCCCGATCGCGACACTCTTCCGGATGATGTTGAACATTGAAGGAAGTGGGTCTACGGTGGGTCGTGTCGGGATAGTTGAACATTCAACGTGATTTCCTCGGGAGGAACACCATGGGCATCTTCGGCAGCAAGAACGACGAGACCGCCACCGCGACCACCACCGGCGTGAACCCGGACCTCGCGGCGCTGACCGGCGAGTACACGATCGACCCCGCGCACACCACGATCGGCTTCGTCGCCCGTCACGCGATGGTCACCAATGTCAAGGGCAGCTTCCAGGACTTCACCGGCACGCTGGAGCTGGACGGCTCCGACCCGGCCAAGTCCACGGCCACGATCGACGTGGTGATGGACAGCATCGAGACGGGCAACGCCGACCGCGACGGCCACCTGAAGAGCGCGGACTTCTTCAAGACGGACGAGTTCCCGACGATGACCTTCCGCACCACCAAGGCGGAGGCCCTCGGCGGCGACGACTACCGCATCACCGGTGACCTGACGATCCTTGGCACCACCAAGCCGCTCACCATCGACCTCGAATTCAACGGTGCCGCGACCGACCCCTTCGGCAACCAGCGCGTCGGCTTCGAGGGCAAGGCGGAGATCCTGCGCTCCGAGTGGGGCCTGACCTGGAACGCGGCGCTGGAGACGGGCGGCGTCCTGGTCTCAGACAAGATCAAGCTGAACTTCGACATCTCGGCGATCCGCAAGGCCTGACCGCCGCTCCGGCGCTCCGGCCCGGTCGTCGTCGCGGAGGCAGGCCGTTCAGAAGCCTCCGCCGAAGTCCCCTCCGCCGAAACCGCCACCGCCGCCGAAGTCTCCTCCGCCGAAGCCGCCGCCGAAGTCACCGGCGTCGAAGTCGGCGCCGGAGACGTCGCCGCCGCCGAAGTCGCCGTAGCCGGCGCCGTAGTCGGCCGCGTAGCCGGGGCCGGCCATCATGCCGCCGAGCATCGTGCCGACGAGCAGGCCGGGCAGGAGACCGCCGCCGAAGTAGCCGCCGGCCCAGGGGCCGTAGGCGGGACCGGCCTCCCAGTACGGCCGGCGTCCGTACTCGGTGTCGACCTCACGCACGGCCGGGTCGGCACCGGCGGCCAGGCGGTCCCGGTCGGCCGCGCACACCGGGACCTCGCGCTCGGCGCCGCCCGGGGGCCGCCAGGTGGCGTCGGCGACCGAGGGGCCGTGCCGTGGGTCGAAGAAGCAGGGCGGGCGGCGCTCCGGCAGCGGCCGCCCCTCCCGGCGGGCCTCGAGCCGGGCGAGGGCGAAGCGGCCGTCCTCCACCGCCTGGGTGACGGCCCGCACGTCCTCCGGTTTCCGGGCGGCGGCCATGTACGACTTGGCCTGCTCGTAGGCGTCCAGCGCGTGCTCGTAGTCCGCGCGCATGGCGTCGTCCGCGCCGGCTTCGCCCGGGTGGAAGTCGAGGCGGTCCAGTTCCTCGCCGAACGCGGTGATGTCCTCGTCGACCACCACCCGCAGCTTCTCCAGCGCGGCCTGCTGTTCCTCCTCGTGGCGGCGCCGGTTGCGGCGGGAGACGGCGTACACGCCCGCGCCCCCGGCCGCCACCAGCGCGCCGATGGTGATCAGCCCGCCGACGGGCACCTCGGCGGACCCGTCGTTCCAGGAGCTCGGGGCGCCGCCGCCGGTGTTGCGCAGCGCGTTGTCGACGAAGTCGTTCAGCTGGGCCTTGGCGTCGCCGGCGCCCTGCACGGAGGCGACGAGGTTCCGCACGCCCTGCGGGCTCAACACGCTGCTGTCGGCCCGGGCGTCGAACCGGTCGCCGAGCCGGATGCCGTACAGACCGGTGACGCCGGTCTCGGTGCGCAGGTTCCGGAAGAGGTCCTGCGTCGGGTAGTCACCGGGGAGGACGGCGATGAAGATCGGTTTGTCCGCGTCCTCGATCTTGTCCGCGAGCGCCTCGGCGTCGGACGGCGCGAGGATGTCCTCGGCCTCGGGATCGACGTAGACGGGGCTCTCGCGGAGCTTCTCGGCGACGACCGAGAGATCCGTGGCGGCCTGCGCCCCCGGGGCACCGGCCAACAGGACCGCCAGAGCGGCGGCCACCGGCACGATCAGCAGGCGTACGAAAGTACGCGCCAGCGCGACCTTCATATACAAGAAGTTACCCGAATGAGGGCGAAAAAGGACATCCGGGCCGGCAGAGGTTTTTTGGTACGCCCCTGCCGGGGCCCGGTTGAGCGCGTACTAGGCCGCCGGCTCCACGCCGGCCCGCAGCAGTCCGTACGCGTACGCGTCCTCCAGCGCCTGCCAGGACGCGGCGATGACGTTGTCCGCGACGCCCACCGTCGACCACTCCCCCGCTCCGTCGGACGTGGAGATCAGCACCCGGGTCGTCGAATGCGTGCCGTGCTTGCCCTCGAGGATGCGGACCTTGTAGTCGACCAGCTCGAGCTTGGCCAGCTGGGGGTAGATCTTCTCCAGGGCGACGCGCAGGGCCCGGTCCAGGGCGTTGACCGGGCCGTTGCCCTCGGCGGTGGCGACGATGCGCTCGCTCTTGGCCCACAGCTTCACGGTGGCCTCGTTGGCGTGGCTGCCGTCGGGGCGGTCCTCGACGATCGCGCGCCAGGACTCGACCTCGAAGTACTTCAGCGGCCTGCCCTCGGCCTCCGCGCGCAGCAGCAGCTCGAAGGAGGCGTCGGCGGCCTCGTACGTGTAGCCCTTGAGCTCGCGCTCCTTGACCCGCTCCACGACCCGGCCGACCAGTTCCCGGTCGCCCCCGAGGTCGATTCCGAGTTCCTTGCCCTTGAGCTCGATGGAGGCGCGGCCGGCCATGTCGGAGACCAGCATCCGCATGGTGTTGCCGACCTGTTCGGGGTCGATGTGCTGGTAGAGGTCCGGGTCGACCTTGATCGCGGAGGCGTGCAGGCCGGCCTTGTGGGCGAAGGCGGAGACACCGACGTAGGGCTGGTGGGTGGACGGGGTGAGGTTGACGACCTCGGCGATGGCGTGCGAGATGCGGGTCATCTCGCGCAGCCGGCCCTCGGGGAGGACCTTCTTGCCGTACTTCAGCTCCAGGGCCGCCACGACCGGGAACAGGTTGGCGTTGCCGACCCGCTCGCCGTAGCCGTTGGCGGTGCACTGCACGTGGGTGGCGCCCGCGTCGACGGCGGCGAGGGTGTTGGCGACCGCGCAGCCGGTGTCGTCCTGGGCGTGGATGCCGAGCCGGGCGCCGGTGTCGGCGAGGACGGTGGAGACCACGGCCTGGATCTGCGCCGGGAGCATGCCGCCGTTGGTGTCGCACAGGACGACGACGTCGGCGCCCGCCGCGGAGGCGGTGCGCACGACCGCCTTCGCGTACTCGGGGTTGGCGCGGTAGCCGTCGAAGAAGTGCTCGCAGTCGACGAACACGCGGCGGCCCTGTCCCTTGAGGTAGGACACCGTGTCGCGGACCATCGCCAGGTTCTCGTCGAGGGTGGTGCGCAGGGCGAGCTCGACATGGCGGTCGTGGGACTTGGCGACCAGCGTGATCACCTGTGCGCCGGAGTCGAGCAGGGCCCTGACCTGGGGGTCCTGCTCGGCGGTGGTGCCGGCGCGGCGGGTGGCGCCGAAGGCGACCAGCGTCGCGTGCCGGAACTCGATCTCCTGCTGGGCGCGGGCGAAGAACTCGGTGTCCCGGGGGTTCGCGCCGGGCCAACCGCCCTCGATGAAACCCACGCCGAACTCGTCCAGATGCCGTGCGATGGCCAGCTTGTCGGCGACGGTGAGGTTGATGCCCTCCCGCTGGGCGCCGTCGCGCAGGGTGGTGTCGAAGACGTGGAACGAGTCGTCGGGCTCGCTTCTTGCGGTCATGGTCTGAAGGCTCCTGAGTTGATCTCGGTCTACCGGAATGACCGGTTCCACCGTTCCCCCATGGTCCCGCACGCCCGTCCCCCGGCTGCGGATGGGCCAGGAAACAGAAAAACCTCTCGCGGGTGCGAGAGGTCTGCGCGCGGGTCGAGGACGACGGTGCCCGCCCGTACGGTGTCGTACGTGCGGTCACTGCGGACCGGCGCGCCTGCTGCCAATAATCGTGGCGAACGAGAGCACGGGGGGAAGTTTTACACAAGTCACCCCCGTGCTCATGCTTCGTCTCAGGATGCGGGCGGTGCGTGTTCACCGCAGGCGACGGACGAAGCCGTCGCGCGGCCCGTTGGTGTCATCGGGGACGAGCTGTGCGGACGCACCGGCGAGGCCGACCAGGTCGTCGCCCCGGTATTGGAAGGCGATCGTCCGGCCGTCAGCGGACGGCGCCGCCCGGGTAGGCCGACCCCCCGTCGAGGCCGACGCTGATCCGCGCCCTGCGGCCGGTGCGCCGGTCGCGCAGGTAGATGTCGTAGACACCGGTGTCCGCCTGCACGCCGTCCGGGCCGACGTTGACCCGCTCGACGGTCCCCTTGCGGCCCCGCGCCGAGGGCTCCCCCGAGCCAATCGCACCTCCGGCCGGGTGGTCGATCCGCCGTTCCGACTAGAGCCCGGGCCCCGGCTCAGGCGTCCGCGAGGAGTGTTTCGGCGATGAACTCCCGGGCGTGGGTGAGGACTTGGGCCCGGTCCGTGCCGCGCAGGCCGATCGCGACCTGGATGGAGAGGCCGTCGAGCAGCGCGCGCAGCCGGGCCGCGTGGCGGTCGGCGTCGACGCGGCGGAACTCGCCGCGGGAGATGCCCTCGGCCAGCAGCGCCACGAGGTCGCGGTGCCAGGCGCCCTCGATGGCGGCCTGCCGGTCGCGGGCGTCGGCGTCGGCGTTCTTCGAGCGGTTCCAGACCTCCAGCCACAGCGTCCAGTGCGGATCACGATGGCCGTCGGGGACGTACAGACCGACGTAGGCGTCGAGACGTTCCCGTGCGGGGGCCGAACGGGCCAGCAGCCGTGCCCGTTCGGCGCCGAGGCGGCCCTCGCTCCACTCCAGGGTGCGCAGCAGCAGTTCGTCCTTGGAGTGGAAGTAGTAGATCAAGTGGCCGCTGCTCATGCCGACGTCACGGCCGAGGGCGGCCATGGTCAGCTGTTCGAGGCCGCGTTCGGCGATCATCGCCATGGCGGCGGCGAGGACGTCCTCGCGGGGCGGCGCCGGGGTGCGGCGGCGGGTGGTCACCGGGCGGCCTCCCTCCCGACGAGCCCCTTCGGCTGCTGCTGGGTGATGCAGTGGACGCCCCCGCCGCCGGCGAACACGGCCCGCGCGTCCACCAGCGTCACGGTCCGCTCCGGGAACAGCCGCCGGAAGATTCCGGCCGCGGTCTCGTCACGGGGGTCGTCGAAGCCGCACAGCACCACTCCGCCGTTGCAGAGGTAGTGGTTGATGTAGGAGTAGTCGGCCCAGCGCCCGTCCGCCTCAAGGACGGTCGGGGCGGGGACCTCCACGACCTCGAGGCGGCGGCCCCGCGCGTCCGTCTGCGAGGCGAGCAGCCCGACGATCTCCTTGGTGATCTCGTGGTCGGGGTGCGCCGGGTCCGGCTGCACATGGGCGACGACCACACCGGGACGGGCGAAGGCGGCGACGATGTCCACATGACCGAGGGTGCCGAAGCCTTGCGGGGGATAGTCCCCGGTGAGGCCGCGTGGCAGCCAGATCGCCTTGCGGGTGCCGAGGTGGGCGTGGATCTCCTGCTCGACCTCCTCGCGGGACCAGCCGGGGTTCCGCTCGGGGCCGAGTTGCACCGTCTCCGTGAGCAGCACCGTGCCCTCGCCGTCCACATGGATTCCGCCGCCCTCGTTGACGAGCGGCGAGGCGTACGTCCGTGCCCCCGCGAGGTCGGCGACATGCGCGGCGATCTTCGCGTCGTGCTCCCAGCGGGCCCACTCCTGGGCGCCCCAGCCGTTGAAGGTCCAGTCGACGGCGGCCAGCCGGCCCGCACGGTCGGTCAGGAAGGTGGGCCCGATGTCCCGCATCCAGGCGTCGTCGAGATCCCGTTCGACGGTGTCGATGCCGGGGCCGAGGAGCGCCCGCGCCCCGGCCGCCTGCCCGGTGCCGCACACCACCGTCACCGGCTCGAAGCGGCGCACCGCGCGGGCCACCGAGGCCCAGGCGGTGCGGGCGGCGGCCAGTTCACCGGGGTCGGCGAACGTGGGGTTGGGGCCGGGCCAGGCCATCCAGGTGCGCTCGTGCGGGGTCCACTCGGCGGGCATGCGGAAGCCGTCGGATGCGGGCGTGTTCATGGGGGTCCTCAGAGGAAGTAGAGGCGGTTGAGGGAGACCGAGTCGGCGGGCCGGGAACGCAGCGGTTCTCCGTCGAGGGTGACGAGGCCGGTGCGCGGGTCGACGTCGACGGCCCCGGTACGGGAGTTGAGGCGCAGGTCGGCGGGCCCGATGCCGCGGGTGCCGCGGACGGCGACCCGGCGGCGCCGGGTCGGCATCGTGTCGTGACCCTGTTCGGCGGCCGCGCGGGAGACGAAGGCGACCGAGAGGTCGGCGGGGGTGGCGCCGTACGCCCCGAACTGCGGCCCCAGGACGAGCGGTTCGCAGGTGTCGGTCGCCGCGTTGGGGTCTCCTGTCACGCCGTACGCGGGGAAGCCGGCCTTGAGCACCAGTTGCGGTTTGGCGCCGAAGTACTCCGGGCGCCACAGCACGATGTCGGCGAGCTTGCCGGTCTCGATCGAACCGATCTCGTGGGCGAGGCCGTGGGCGATCGCCGGGTTGACGGTGAGCTTGGCGATGTAGCGCAGCACCCGCTCGTTGTCGTCGTCCCCGTGGGCGCCGGACTCGGCCTTCATCTTCCCGGCCAGGGCGAAGGTGCGGCGGACGGTCTCGCCCGCGCGGCCCATGCCCTGGGCGTCGGACGAGGTGATGCCGATGGCGCCCAGGTCGTGCAGCACGTCCTCGGCGCCCATGGTCCCGGCGCGGATGCGGTCGCGGGCCAGGGCGGCGTCGCCGGGCAGGTCGGTCTTCAGATCGTGAACGGACACGATCATGCCGTAGTGCTCGGCGACCGCGTCCCGGCCGAAGGGCAGGGTGGGGTTGGTGGAGGAGCCGATGACGTTCGGCACCCCGGCCATCTTCAGGACGTTGGGGACGTGTCCGCCGCCGCAGCCCTCGATATGGAAGGCGTGGATCGTGCGGCCCTCCAGCACCTTCAGGGTGTCCTCGACCGAGAGGCACTCGTTCAGTCCGTCGCTGTGCAGGGCGACCTGGACGTCGTGCTCCTCGGCGACCCGGAGGGCGGTGTCCAGGGCACGGGTGTGGGCGCCCATGTCCTCGTGCACCTTGAAGCCGGACGCCCCGCCCTCGGCGAGCGCCTCGATCAGCGGCGCCTCGTGGGACGACGAACCCCGGCCGAGGAAACCTATGTTGACCGGCCAGGCGTCGAACGCGTTGAACGCGTGCCGCAGCGCCCAGGGCGAGTTGACACCGACCCCCCAGACCGGCCCGAACTCCTGTCCGATGATCGTGGTGACCCCGGAGGCCAGGGAGGCCTCCATGATGCGCGGCGACAGCAGATGGACGTGGGTGTCGACGGCCCCGGCGGTGGCGATCAGCCCCTCGCCGGACACGATCGAGGTGCCCGTGCCGACCACGACGTCCACACCGTCCAGGGTGTCGGGGTTGCCGGCCCGCCCGATCGAGCAGATCCGCCCCTCCCTGATCCCGATGGACACCTTCCGTATCCCGAGGACCGCGTCGATCACGACCACGTTGCTGATGACGACGTCACAGGTCTCGCGCACGGCGGCGGCCTTGAGGTGCAGCCCGTCGCGGGCGGTCTTGCCGAAGCCGGCCAGGAACTCGTCGCCGTGGCGCTGCGCGTCGGACTCGACGCGGATCACGAGACCCGAGTCGCCCAGGCGGAGCCGGTCGCCGGCGCGGGGGCCGTGGGTGGCGGCGTAGGCGTGGGGGTCGATGGCGAGGGACTCGTCGCTCTCGCGGCCCTTGGAGCGGCTCATCGTCCGTCTCCTTCCGGTTCCGCGGGTGCGGCGCCGAGATATCCGCAGGCCGCGGCCCGCCGCAGCGCCTCCTCCTTGGCGCCCGGCGCGTCCAGGGGGCCGTCGACCAGTCCGGCGAAGCCGATGGCGACCCGGGCACCGCCGATCGGCACCAGCCCGGCCTCGCGGGTCTCGCCCGGCCCGAAGCGCACGGAGGAGCCGGCGGGCACGGCGAGCCGCATGCCGTAGGCGTCGGCGCGGCGGAAGTCCAGGCGGGGGTTGGCCTCGAAGAAGTGGAAGTGGGAAGTCACCGAGACGGGCACGGTGGCGGTGTTGGTCACGGCCAGCCGCACCACCGGCTCCGGCTCGGTGTGCCGGCACGGTCCGGGCAGCAGCGCTCCCGGGGCCCGCTCCCCGAGTCCGCCGCCGATCGGGTCGGAGACGACCGCGAGCCGGGAGCCGTCGTCGAAGACGGCCTCCACGTGCACCTCGGTGACCACGTCCGCCACCCCGGGCAGGACGTCGTCGGGCCCGAGCACCGACCGGGCGCGCTCGACGGCCTCGGCGAGGCGCGCGCCGTCCCGGGCGGCCTCGCACACGGTGTCGGCGATCAGCGCCGTCGCCTCGGGCACGTTCAGCCGGAGCCCCCTCGCCCGGCGGGCCCGGGCGAGCTCGGCGGCCCCGAAGAGCAGCAGCCGGTCACGTTCCGTGGGGGTCAGTCTCACGACGCGGCACCTCCCTGTCATCCCGGAATTAGAGCATCACTCTAAACCCGGCATTCATGGAGAGGAACCATGGACGGACAGCCCAGCAGACCGTCACATGGAACGTCGCTCCAAAAGTCGGACGGCCGTCGAAGGAGGAGGGCCCGGGGGCGGAACCCCCGGGCCCTCCGACGCCGGTGCCCTACGCCAGCCGGTGCATCCAGCCGTGCCGGTCCTCGGCCGTACCCCGCTGGATGTCGAGCAGCGCCTGGCGCAGCCGCAGCGTGACCTCACCCGGCTCGCCCCCGCCCTGCTGCCACTGGGCACCCTCCCGCTTCACGGTGCCGACCGGGGTGATGACCGCCGCCGTACCGCAGGCGAAGACCTCGGTGAGACTGCCGTTCTCCGAGTCGCGCTGCCACTGCTCCGCGGAGACCCGCTCCTCGACCGCCTCATAGCCGAGGTCGCGGGCCACGGTCAGCAGGGAGTCGCGGGTGACGCCCTCCAGGATCGAGCCGGTGAGCGTGGGGGTGACGATCCTGTCGCCGTACACGAAGTACAGGTTCATGCCGCCGAGTTCCTCGACCCACCGGTGCTCCACGGCGTCGAGGTAGCAGACCTGGTCGCACCCCTTGGCGGCGGCCTCGGCCTGGGCGAGCAGGGAGGCCGCGTAGTTGCCGCCGGTCTTGGCGTCGCCCATGCCGCCGGGGACGGCGCGGACCCGGTCCTCGGAGACCCAGATGGAGACCGGCTTCACCCCGCCCGGGAAGTAGGCGCCGGCCGGCGAGGCGATGACCAGGAACAGGTACTCGTTGGCGGGCTTCACGCCCAGCCCGACCTCGGTCGCGATCATGAACGGACGCAGATAGAGGGACTCCTCGCCGCCGTGCGCCGGCACCCACGCCTTGTCCTGGTTGACCAGCGCGTCGCACGCCTCGATGAAGGTCTCGACGGGCAGTTCGGGCATGGCCAGCCGCCTGGCGGACCGCTGGAAGCGCTCGGCGTTCTTCTCGGGGCGGAAGGTGGCGACGGAGCCGTCGGGCTGACGGTAGGCCTTCAGGCCCTCGAAGATCTCCTGCGCATAGTGCAGCACGGTGGTCGCCGGGTCGAGGGAGAGCGGCGCGTACGGGACGAGCTGGCCGTCGTGCCAGCCGCGGCCCTCGGTCCACTTGATCGTCACCATGTGGTCGGTGAAGTGGCGGCCGAATCCGGGGCTGGCCAGGATCGCCTCGCGCTCTGCGTCCGAGAGCGGGTGTGCCGAGGGCTTGAGCTCGATCGTGGGCGTCGTCATGAGTGGTTGTCCTTCACCGGTTGTAGTGACGGGCCGCGCACACGCCCGTACGGCCGGTGGCCAGTGCTAGGACGTCCGAGCATTCCCTCATTCCGCGGCTCCGTGTCCGATTATCGCCCGGAGGCTGCGGCGGAAGAAACAGGGTGAATGCGGCCCGGTGGGTCGATGGTGGCACCCGGCGGGGACAGGGGGAAGCCGCCGGGTGCGGATACGACCCGGCGGCTTCGAATGGTGTCGAGGGGGCGCCGGGTCAGCCGGCTACTCGTGCGGCGAGCGCGTCGCCGATCTCCGAGGTGCTGCGGGCGGGCAGGCCGCCGCGCTCCGCGAGGTCGGCGGAGACGGCGTCCTCGATACGGGCCGCCTCGGCGTCGTGGCCGAGATGGCGCAGCAGGAGGGCGACGGACAGGACCGTGGCGCTGGGGTCGGCCTTGCCCTGACCGGCGATGTCCGGGGCCGAGCCGTGCACGGGCTCGAACATGGACGGGAACTCGCCGGAGGGGTTGATGTTCCCGCTCGCGGCGACGCCGATGCCGCCGGAGACGGCTGCGGCGAGGTCGGTGATGATGTCGCCGAAGAGGTTGTCGGTGACGATCACGTCGAAGCGGGCCGGGTCGGTGACGAGGTAGATCGTCGCGGCGTCGACGTGGATGTAGTCGGTGGTGACCTCGGGGTACTCCTCGGCCACCTTGGTGAAGATGTTCGTCCACAGGTGGCCGGCGAAGGTCAGCACGTTGTTCTTGTGGACCAGCGTGAGCTTCTTGCGCGCCCGCGCCTGAGCACGGGCGAAGGCGTCACGGACCACGCGCTCGACACCGAAGGCGGTGTTGACGGACACCTCGGTGGCCACCTCGTGCGGCGTGCCCTTGCGGATGGTGCCGCCGTTGCCCGTGTACGGACCCTCGGTGCCCTCGCGGACCACGACGAAGTCGATCTCCGGCTGTCCCGCGAGCGGGGTGGCCACGCCGGGCAGGAGCTTGCTCGGCCGCAGGTTGACGTGGTGGTCGAAGGCGAAGCGGAGCTTGAGCAGGAAGCCGCGCTCGAGCACGCCGGAGGGGACCGACGGGTCGCCGATGGCGCCGAGCAGGATGGCGTCGTGCCGCTTCAGCTGGTCGAGGTCGGCGTCGGTGAGGGTCTCACCCGTCGCGTGGTAGCGCTTGGCGCCGAAGTCGTACTCCTTGGTCTCCAGCTTCACATCCTGCGGAAGGACGGCGGAGAGGACCTTCAGGCCTTCGGCCACGACCTCCTGGCCGATGCCGTCACCGGGGATCACTGCGAGATTGAGGCTGCGAGACATGCGGGCACCCTACTCCTCGTCCCACGGAATGACATATGGCGTCCGGCATACGGACGCCGTGGGCGTGTGGGCGTATCAGTGGCCGGTCGAGCCGCCGTTGTCCCTGCGGTCGAGGGCGCGCTGGAGGGCGGCCGCGGCGTTCTTGCGGTCGGATTCGCTCGTGCGGGGGGTGTGACGGACGCGGCGGCGGACGGTCGTCTCGGCCATGGGTCATCGACTCCTTCGGCGTACATGGAGTGCGGAAACAAAGGGGTTGCGAGACACCGAGTGGGGGCGGGAAGCCGCGGGCCGCAGGGGTTGCCTGCACGGGGCCCGGCTCACGACCGCCGTTCGCTTGATCGAGCGATTCGTTCGGCTCCTACAAAGCTAGAGGAGCGGGGTGCATCTGTCTGCACGATTACTCGGACTTCCTACTATCTGAGACGGTGGACCGGGTCGCACCGCTCCCACCTGCGAAAACACCGGACGGGCCAGGTCGGGGGGGAGACCTGGCCCGTCCGGGGTCGGGGTGGGCGTCAGCCCATGTGCGGGTAGGTGTAGTCGGTCGGCGGGACCAGCGTCTCCTTGATGGCGCGGGTCAGCGTCCAGCGCATCAGGTTCTGCGGGGCACCGGCCTTGTCGTTGGTGCCGGAGGCACGGCCGCCGCCGAAGGGCTGCTGGCCGACGACGGCACCGGTGGACTTGTCGTTGATGTAGAAGTTGCCGGCCGCGTAGCGCAGCTTCTCCATCGTGTACGCCGCCGCCGCGCGATCGTTCGCGATGACCGAGCCGGTCAGGGCGTAGTCCGACACCGACTCCATCTGGGTCAGCATCTCGTCGTACTTCTCGTCGTCGTACACGTGCACGGCGAGGATCGGGCCGAAGTACTCGGTGCGGAACACCTCGTTCTCCGGGTCACCGCACTCGATGACGGTCGGACGGACGAAGTAGCCCTCGGAGTCGTCGTAGGAGCCGCCCGCGACGATCGTGCAGGAGGCGTCCTCCTTGGCGCGGTCGATGGCGGCCTTGTTCTTGGCGAAGGCCCGCTCGTCGATGACGGCGCCGATGAAGTTCGACAGGTCGGTGACGTCACCCATCTTGATGCCGTCCACCTCTGCCGCGAACTCCTCCTTGAAACCGGAGTTCCAGATCGACGCCGGGATGTACGCCCGGGAGGTCGCCGAGCACTTCTGGCCCTGGTACTCGAAGGCACCGCGGGTGAGCGCCGTCCTGAGGACGGCCGGGTCGGCGCTCGGGTGGGCGACGAGGAAGTCCTTGCCGCCGGTCTCGCCGACCAGACGCGGGTAGGTGCGGTACTTCTCGATGTTCTGGCCGACCGTCTTCCACAGGTGCTGGAAGGTCTTGGTCGAGCCGGTGAAGTGGATGCCCGCCAGGTCGCGGTGCTCGAGGGCCACCTTGGAGACCTCGATGCCGTCGCCCGTGACGAGGTTGATGACGCCCTTGGGCAGACCGGCCTCCTCCAGCAGCCGCATCAGCAGCACGGCGGCGTGGGTCTGGGTCGGGGACGGCTTCCAAACCACCACGTTGCCCATCAGCGCGGGCGCGGTGGGCAGGTTGGCCGCGATGGCGCTGAAGTTGAACGGCGTGATCGCGTAGACGAAGCCCTCGAGCGGGCGGTGGTCCAGACGGTTCCAGACACCCGGGGCGTTGGCCGGGGGCTGCTCGGCGAGGATGCCGCGTGCGTAGTGGACGTTGAAGCGCCAGAAGTCGACCAGCTCGCAGGGGCTGTCGATCTCGGCCTGCTGGACGGTCTTGGACTGGCCCAGCATGGTGGAGGCGGCGATGGTCTCGCGCCAGGGGCCGGCCAGCAGCTCGGCGGCGCGCAGGATGATCGCCGCGCGGTCGTCGAAGGACATCGCGCGCCACGCGGGCGCGGCGGCGAGGGCCGCGTCGATGGCGTCCCGGGCGTCCTGCTGGGTGGCGTTGGCGTAGGTGCCCAGGCGCGCCTTGTGGTTGTGCGGCTGCACGACGTCGAAGCGCTCACCGCCGCCCATCCGCTTCTCGCCGCCGATGGTGCAGGTGAGCTCGATCGGGTTGTCGGCCAGCTCCTTGAGCTTGGCCTCCAGCCGGGCACGCTCGGGCGTCCCGGGGGCGTAGCCGTGCACCGGCTCGTTGACGGGGGTGGGGACCTGGGTCACAGCGTCCATGGGTTCCGTACTCCTTAGGTGAGCGGTGTGGTGTCAGCCCTTGGTGATCATGCTTCGGGCGCAGAAGCAGAGGTTGGCCGGCGTCTCCGCCGGTCGGCGCATGCCGTCTTCTCAGCCATGGCTCATCACGCTCCGCAGGAAGAACCGCAGGTTCGCGGGCTTCTCAGCCAGTCGGCGCATGAAGTAGCCGTACCAGTCGGTGCCGTAGGCCGTATAGACGCGCATGCGGTGGCCCTCGGCGGCCAGTCGCAGGTGCTCGTCGCTGCGGATGCCGTACAGCATCTGGAACTCGTACTCGTCGAGCTTTCGCCCGGCGGTGCGGGCCAGTTCCTGGGCGATGGAGATCAGACGCGGGTCATGAGACCCGATCATCGGGTACCCGTCGCCCTCCATCAGCGTCCGCAGGATGCGCACGTACGCCTTGTCGATCTCGTGCTTCCGCTGGTAGGCGACCTCGGCGGGCTCCTTGTAGGCGCCCTTGACCAACCGTACGCGACTGCCGGCGGCGGCGAGGCGACGCGCGTCCTCCTCGGTGCGGAAGAGGTAGGCCTGGATGACGCAGCCCGTCTGCGGGACGTCCTTCCGCAGCTCCTCGTGGATGGCGAACATCGAGTCCAGGGTGGTGTGGTCCTCCGCGTCCAGCGTCACCGTCGTGCCGATCGCGGCGGCGGCCTCGACGACGGGGCGGACGTTGGCGAGGGCCAGCTCGTGGCCGCCGGGAAGGGCCTGGCCGAACATCGACAGCTTCACCGACATCTCGGCACGGGCGCCGAGCTCCAGCGGCTCGAGCCGGTCGATCAGCTCAAGGTAGGCGTCGCGGGCGGCGGCGGCCTGCTCGGGGGTGGTGATGTCCTCGCCGACGACGTCCAGGGTGAGTTCGAGTCCCTGGCCGGTGAGCTCCCGGATGATCGGCAGGACCTCGTCGACGGTCTCACCGGGGATGAAGCGGTCCACGACCTGTTTGGTCCCCGGGGCCGCCGAGATCAGACGTCGCATCCGGTCGCTGCGCGACGCGGCGAGAATCACGGGACCCAGCACGGGGCACCTCCACAAGCTGCGTGAGGCCGTCACCCGACCTTTCGGGTACGGCACGGAGAACCACCGTGAAACCTAAGGATGACCCCGATCGTGGGCCATCGACAGCTGTCACGCATCCGTGCGCCGGATCTCAGACAGATGTATGAAGGCCCCGGGACTTTGCGGCAGAATGCCCGGGTGACGTCGGAATACAGGGATGACTACCAGGAGCTGGTGGACGAGATCTCGGAGCTGCTGGGCGCTCCGGCGACCCTGGAGAACCGCGATTTCGAGCTGATCGCCTTCGGGGCCTACGACAGCGAGGGCGACCTGGACCCGTCCGCGCTGGACCCGGTGCGCACCCGCTCGATCCTGACCCGCCGTTCGACGGCCGCCGTCCGCACCTGGTTCGAGGGCTTCGGGATCACCCGCGCGACCGGCCCGGTGCGCATCCCCCGCACTCCTGAGGCGGGCGTGCACCGGGGGCGCATCTGCCTGCCGGTACGCCATCGGGGTGTCGTCCTCGGTTACGTCTGGCTGCTGGACTACGACCCGGGCCCCTCACGGCAGCAACTGGACGCGGCCATGCGGGTGACGGCACGGATCGGTGCGCTGCTCGCGGACGAGGCCCAGCACGGCGCCGACCTCACCCGGGAACTGCGTGCGGTGCTCACCGCGGAGCACGACTGGCAGCGGGAGATGGCCGTCGCCGAGCTGCGCACCGCCCTGGGCAGCCGCGCGGAGGGCCTGCACACGATGGTGTGTGCCGTCCCCTGGCCGTCCGACGACCCCGACGACGCCCCGTCGGTGCGGACGATCCCGGGGGCGACGGCGCTGTGCACCCTGCCGTGGGGTGCGACGGCCCTGTGTCTGGCCCTGCTGCTGCGGCTCCGCTCCAGCGATGTGCTGACCCCGGCGAGGACGGCGGCCGGCCGGCTGCTGGAGCGGGTGCGGGAGAGCGGGGAGGGCGGCGTCTGTGTGCCGGTGGCGGCCGGGATCGCCGTGCCCCGCACGGGTCTGGCCCAGGTGGGCAGCGCCTGGACGGAGGCGTCGGCCGCCGCCCGGGCGGCACTGGCCGAACCCCGGCTGGGCCCCGTCACCGAGTGGGCGTCGATCGGCCCCTACCGCCTGCTCACGGCGCTGCCGGCGCAGGCGGTCCATGACCCCGTGGTCCGCCCGTTGCTCTCCCCCGCCCACCATGAGCTCGCGCATACCGCGGAGGTCTACCTCGACTGCGCGGGACAGGCCGGCCGCACGGCCGCCGAGCTGGGCATCCACCGCCAGACGCTGTACTACCGGCTGTCCCGTATCGAGCAGCTGACGGGACTGGACCTGGACGACGGCGAGGACCGCCTGCTGCTGCACATGGCCCTCAAGTCCGCCCGCCTGTGATCCCCCGTTCGTGCGCCACCGCTCAGGTGCGGTACGCGTAGTACGCGGCGTTCGGGTACGAGGCGATGATGCTCGAGACCGACCGGCGCAGCGTGTTGGTGGAGTGGTAGGTCAGATACGGCACTCCCTGGGCGCTGCGGTACGTCACGACCATCGTGTGGTCCTTGGACCCGTCCCCGTCGAAGTCGACCTGCAGCACATCACCGACGTCCATCTGGTACACGTTGGCGAGGCTGGTGACGCGCTGGGAGTTCTGCGCGAACCACGACCACTCGTTGACCCCCACGAACGAGTGCGACTGGATCTCGGCATTGCCGAACCAGCGGGTGTAGTCGTACACATAGCCGGGCACGTGCTTCCAGCCGCCCGCCTTCAGGGACTGGCTGACGAAGTTGGTGCAGTCGCCCCCCGCACCCTGCCCGTCGAAGCTCGGGTAGTCCGGGTTGTAGTCGCGCCAGTACTTCTCCGCGTACGCGGCCATCGCCTTGTAGTCGTACGCGCCCCCCGTGAGCGTCTTCGGGGCGGATGGTGCGGGGCGTGTGATGGCCGCCCTCGGCGCCGACGGCGTGGTGTTGGCGGCAGCCGCGGCGGACGGACTGGGGCTCGGCGAGGACGCGACCATCGGCGTGACCGGCTGGTTGACGGCGAGCTGGTCGTCGTCGCTCTCGCGGATGTCGGTCAGGCGCCAGTTGCCCCGCTGGTCGGCGCGGAAGGTGAGCCGGTGGCGGGCCTGGAAGCCGGTCGTCCTGGGCTCGTCCCCGCGGACCCTGTCGTACGTCAGCGTCGTGGTCTCGGTGACCATGACGACGGCCTTGCGGCCGTCCACCCGGGTACGGTCGAGGGTGACCGTGGTGCGGGCGTCGCTGTACTTCTCCCCGTGCCGCGCGAGCCGTTCCCGGCGGGTGGTGAGCCGGTCCAGCGCCTTGTCCTCGTCCCGGGCCGTCCCGGAGGACAGCGCGACCCGGCCGGAGAAGCCGTTGGATATCTGCTTCCTCTTGCCCGGCCTGTCGACCAGGGCGTCGGTGCGGTCGGTGAAGACCGCGTCCGCCAGCCGCTGGAACGTGGCCTTCGTCCTGGCGTCCACCTCCGGCTCGGTGGAGGTGGAGGCGCCGGCGCTCCACACGGGAAGCATCGCCGCCCCCGCGACGACCGAGACGGCCGCAGCCGTGATCACGGTCGCGCGGCGTCGGGTGCCGCGCAGCTTTCTTGATCTCACTGGAACTCCCCTCTTCCCGGCGGGGGTTTGCCGGGTCGAGCGGAGTCTCGCATGACGTGTGTGAGTGCTGTTAAGGGGGTGGGTGCCTCGCCCGCGCGGAAGTTACCCGACCGTCACCTCCGCGCGGATGCGACGGCCGTTGGGGTCACTTGACGACCGTGGACCAGTCCGGGGACTGCGCCGGGTCCAGGGTCCTCAGCCGCTGCAGAACGGCCGGGTCCTGTGCGTCCATCCAGTCCGCGAGCTCCCTGAACGACACACACTTGACGTCCTTTTTGGTGCAGACCCGCTTGATGACCTCTTCGACGGCCTTCATATAGATACCGCCGTTCCATTCCTCGAAGTGGTTGCCGATGAACAGGGGCGCCCGGCTTCCGTAGTAGACCCGGTTGAACCCGTTCATGTACGTGTTGACCGTCTCCTGCTGCCACCGCGGGTACTGCGCCGGGTCGCCTTCGGTCTCCCCGTCGGACTGGTTGTAGAGGAAGTTGAAGTCCATGGACAGCCCCTGGTACTTGCCGCCCTCGTAGGGGAGCATCTGCAGCGGGAAGTCCCAGATGCCGTCCTTCTTCCGCGGCCATATCTGGAAGTCACCGGCGGAGCTGGCGTCGTAGCGCCATTTGTAGTGCTTGGCCGCCTTCAGCAGATTGGCCTGTCCCTCCAGGCACGGGGCACGGCCGCCGACGACCTCCCTCTCGATGTCGAACGGCAGGGGGTCCATATCGGTGAAGCCGGTGTTGGTCTTCCACGTCTTCACAAAGTCGTAGAACTGGTCGGTCTCGCTCTTCCACTCCTCGACGCTCCAGTCGCCACCGCCCTTGCTCCCGCAGAAGTGACCGTTGAAGTGGGTGCCTACCTCATGGCCGTCCTTCCAGGCCGCGGACAGCTCGGTCAGGGTGGTGCGGATGTGCTCGTCGGTGGGGAAGCTGATCGCCGCGGCGCCGGCGGGGTGTTTCGGCGGTTCGTAGAGATCCCGCTTGCTCTTGGGCACCAGGTAGATGCCCGTGAGGAAGAAGGTCATGTGCGCGTCGTACTGCTCGGCCGTCTGGCGGAAGTGGGAGAACAGGCCGTCGTCCCCCTGGAGCGCACCGTCCCAGGAGAAGACCACGAACTGGGGCGGCTTCTGCCCTGGTTCGAGCCGCTGCGGCTTGAGCCGCTTCTTCTGGGGGCCCGTGTAGGAGGTCGATCCGTCACCGATCACTCTGACCTTGCCGTCCCACTCCGGCTCCTCGGTCGCCCGCTGCTCCGGCCGCTTCGGTCCCTCGGCCTGGGCGGACCCGGTGGGCGCGGTGCTGTCCCGGCCGGAGAGCGTCAGATAGGCGATCACGAGGGAGGCGACGACGAGGACCGCCGTCATGCCGAGGACGTGTGGGCGGGCGGGACGGCGGGGTTCTTTGGTTTTGCGGCGGCGGCCCGACGGCTGCTTCATCTATGGCTCGACCTCTGTGAGACGGGGGAGTTGCTGGCTGGCGGGGAGGCGGGTGGCGGTACCGGTGACTCAGTCACCGATCCCCAGGGCTTGCGACCAGATGCGGTACGGGACACTCCCCGCCGGTTTGCCGCCCAAGCCCTTGAGCGGCAGCGGCTCGAGGCTCTCGGCCAGGTCGATGCGGTACACGACCACGGCGGTGCTCTCCTTGCCCAGGTTGCCGACGTACCAGGCGGCGGTGTCGTCCTCGGTCGTTCCCACCTTGCCCGCCGCCTCGGCCGGGCCGCCCGGGTGGGCGACGCGATGGCCCTCGGCCAGAGCGGCCTGGATCTCTCGTGCGGTGCCGGCGCCCACCGCACGGCGCTCCGAGGGCCGGGACAGCGGGATCGCGTGGCCCCCACGGGTGATCTTCCGCACCGAGTACGGCTCGGTGTGCACCCCGTCGGCGACGAACGTGGCGTAGCCGCTGGCCATCCGGATGGCGCTGGGTCTGGCGCTGCCGGCCGCCAGCGAGGGCACCTGCGCCCCGAAGCTGGAGGGCAGCAACCCCGCGGCCACCGCGGTGCTGCGCACCGTGGCCAGCCCGGTGTCCATGCCCAGTTGCAGGAACGGGGCGTTGACGGACAGCGCCAGCGCCCGGTGCAGCGAGATACGGCCGTAGGACTTGCCGCCGTCGTTGCGCGTGAGCACCTTGCGGCCGCCGCGGTCCCAGTACGGGCCCTCGGGCGTGGTGACGGGGACCCGGTCGTCGCCGTTGTAGAGCGTCTCACCGCTCACCGGTGTGGGCTTGCCCTCCCGGCTGGTGCGCACACCGTGCTCGAGAGCCGCCGCGTACACGAACGGCTGGAACGCCGAACCCGCGGGCACGGTGGTCGCGTTGGACTCGTTGTAGCCCTGCTTGCGGTGATCGGGGCCACCGTGGACGGCGAGGATCCTGCCGTCGGCGGCGACGGTGGCGGCTCCGTAGTGAGCGTCCGCGGCCGCCTTGGGGTGGTCCTTGCGGTTCTTGTCCCGTGCCTTCTCCACCGCCTTGGTGAGAAGGTCCTCGCGCTTCTTGTCGAACGTCGTGTAGATCTGGTAGCCGCCGAGGTCGAAGTCCCGTTCCGAGATGTTCGCGGTCTTCTTGACGTACTGGGCGGCGAGTTCCACCAGGTAGTCGCTCTGCTCACCGGTCGCGTACAGCGGATTGCGCTTCAACGGGTCGGGGAACTCGCGGTACTTGGCGCGCTCCTCGGACGACAGCTTCCCGAGCTTCACCATCCGGTCGAGGTTCCAGGTCCAGCGTTCCACCGCCCGGTCACGATTGGCCTGGCTCAGCGTGGGGTCGTACAGGCCGGCGCCCTTGAGCAGGGAGGCGAGGAACGCGGCCTCGCTCACATTGAGTTCCCGGACCTCCTTGCCGTAGTAGGCCTGTGCGGCGCGCTGGATGCCGTAGGTGCCGCGGCCGAACCAGCTGGTGTTGAGATAGCCCTCCAGGATCTCGTCCTTGCTCATCTCGTTGTCGAGCTTGAGCGCGATCATCGCCTCCTCGAACTTGCGGCCGAGCGTGCGGTCCTGGTTGAGGTAGACGTTCTTCACATACTGCTGGGTGATGGTGGAGCCGCCCTGGGTGTCGCCCTGGCCGAAGGTGCGCAGGAAGGCGCGGGTGATGCCCTTCGCCGAGATGCCCGGATCGCTGTAGAAGCTGTCGTTCTCGGCGGCGAGCACGGCCCAGCGCACATGCTCGGGGATCTCCTCCAGCGGCATGGCCTGCCGTTGCACCCATCCGGTACGGGCCAGCGGGGTGCCGTCGGACCAGAAGTAGACGTTGTCCTGCTGGGTGGCGTGGGTGTTGAGGTCATCCGGGATGTCGGTGGCGGCATAGGCGACCACGATGAAGAGGGTGCTCAGCCCCAGCGACGCCAGGAAGCCCGCGAGCGTCTGGCGCCGGGAGGGGACCCAGCGGCGCCACCCGGTGCGCCCCGGCCTCGGATAGTGCGGACGCAGCCGACGTGCGTAGGGGCCGAGCCGGGCGGCCAGGGGAGCGACCACGGGCTCCAGCCGGGCGGCCACGGGAGCGATCACGGGCTCCAGCCGTGCCGCCAGATGGGAGAAGGCGGACCGGCGGGGCGCCTTGCGGGAGCGGGGAGCCTCGGACGGCTTCCGCTCGGGTATGCCTTCCTCCGGTATGCCCCCCTCGGGCACCCGCAGTTGCATGGTCTCGTCGGCGGGTGCGCGCAGTTGGTCGACGCGCAGCTGCACCGTCACATCAGGACGAAGCGGCGGCGACGCATCGTCACTCCGCTCCTCGTCCTTGCGTCCGTCCCCCCGACCGACCCGGGCCATGCCCGTCCCTCCCTCCGCACATCGCGCGGGCGGCTCAGCAACCGCACGACAGTACGAGAACCGGGGACCACGGCCACGTCAGGCCTGGTTCCCCGCTCCCCCCGTTTCATGAGCATCACACTGCACATGAAATTACCAACATATCGGCCGTACAAGTTGGACGAACGTGCGAATGTCGCAACGTGGCGAGGGTCTCATCACGATGTGGCGGATCGCACCGTGAGGAGACCGCCGAGAATACGCCGGTCATGCGGGTGCGCGGGCACGTACACGACAGCGCCGGACGGGCTGATCGGCTCAGCCCGTCCGGCGCTCCGCACGCGGAAACAGGGGGCGGGGCTTGAGGTCCCGCTCCGGGGGGGGTGTCAGACGAGGTTGACGGAGCGGGCGAACGTGGCCCCGATCTCCGAAGCGACCTCGGCCACCACCGCGGCGGGCACCGTGTCGTCCACCGTGAGCACCGCCAGCGCCTCCCCGCCGACCGCGGCGCGGGCTACCTGCATACCGGCGATGTTGAGGCCCGCCTCGCCGAGGATACGGCCGACGGTGCCGACGACACCGGGGCGGTCCTCGTAGCGCAGCACCAGCATGTGGTCGGCGAGCGCCACGTCGACGTCGTAGTCGCCGACCGCGACGAGCTTCTGGACGTGCTTGGGGCCGGTCAGCGTGCCGGAGACCGAGACCTCCTCGCCGTCGGAGAGGGTGCCGCGCACGGTGACGACATTGCGGTGCTCGCCCGACTCCGAGCTGGTCGTCAGCCGGACCTCGACGCCGCGCTCCTGGGCGAACAGCGGGGCGTTGACGTAGGACACGGTCTCGTCGACGACGTCCTCGAAGACACCCTTGAGCGCGGAGAGTTCGAGCACCTTGACATCGTGCTGGGTGATCTCGCCGTACACCTCGACGTCGAGGCGGACCGCGACCTCGCCGGCGAGCGCGGTGAAGATCCGGCCGAGGCGCTCGGCCAGCGGCAGACCCGGCTTGACGTCCTCGGCGATGACACCGCCCTGCACGTTCACCGCGTCCGGGACGAGCTCACCGGCGAGCGCGAGGCGCACCGAGCGGGCGACGGCGATACCGGCCTTCTCCTGGGCCTCGTCGGTGGAGGCACCGAGGTGCGGGGTGCAGACGACCTGGTCGAACTCGAAGAGCGGGGAGTCGGTGCACGGCTCCTTGGCGTACACGTCCAGACCCGCGCCGGCGACCCGGCCCTCCTTCAGCGCCGAGTACAGTGCCTCCTCGTCGACGATGCCGCCGCGCGCGGCGTTGATGATGCGCACGCTCGGCTTGACCTTGCGCAGCGCCTCGTCGCCGATCAGGCCAAGGGTCTCGGGGGTCTTCGGCAGGTGGACGGTGATGAAGTCGGAGACCTCGAGCAGCTCGTCCAGCGACAGCACCTTGACGCCCATCTGCGCGGCCCGCGCGGGCTGCACATAGGGGTCGTAGGCGACGATCTTCATGCCGAAGGCGGACATGCGCTGCGCGACCAGGGCGCCGATCCGCCCCAGACCCACCACACCGAGGGTCTTCTCGGCGAGCTCCACGCCCGTGTACTTGCTCCGCTTCCACTCGCCGTTCTTCAGCGCGGCGTTGGCCTGCGGGATGTTGCGCGCGGTGGCGAGGATCAGACCACAGGCGAGCTCGGCGGCGGTGACGATGTTCGAGGTGGGGGCGTTGACGACCATCACGCCGGCCTTGGTGGCGGCGGAGACGTCCACGTTGTCCAGACCGACCCCGGCGCGGGCCACGACCTTCAGCCGGTTCGCGGCGGCGATCGCCTCGGCGTCGATCTTGGTGGCCGAGCGGATCAGGATGGCGTCCACGTCGGCGATGGCCGGGAGCAGCTCCGCTCGGTCCGCGCCGTTGCAGTGGCGGATCTCGAAGTCCGGGCCGAGCGCGTCGACGGTGGCGGGCGACAGCTCTTCGGCGATGAGAACCGTCGCTTTTCGACTGGGGTACGAGCTCACGTGAGTCCTCACAAGTCCAATGCGGACGGCCGTCCCGACGGCCGCAGGCGGTGAAGAAGTGCTAGCCGCGTGGAAGACGCACGACGCTGTGGGCCTGACGCGTTTGTTGTTCAGCAGTCTAGTGGCGCCGAGGGCGTCGTCTTACGCCGCTTCGGAAGGATCACCCGTCCGTGGCCGGACAGGATGGACAACGCCGTACCACCGACGTTACCCCGGGTTCGCCCCGAAGGGCCGGAGCATTCCGCTCCGGCCCTTCGGGCGTGAGACTCACGCCTCTTCGTCGACCCAGCTCATGAGCTTGCGCAGCTCCTTGCCGGTGGTCTCCAGCAGGTGCTCGGAGTCCTGCTTCTTGTACTCGTTGTACTTCTTCAGACCGCCGTGGTACTCGTCCATCCAGTTGCGGGCGAAGGTGCCGTCCTGGATCTCGGCGAGGACCTTCTTCATCTCCGCCTTGGTGGCGTCGGTGATGATCCGCGGGCCGGTGACGTAGTCGCCCCACTCGGCGGTCTCGGAGATCGACCAGCGCATCTTCTCCAGGCCGCCCTCGTACATGAGGTCCACGATCAGCTTCAGCTCGTGCAGGCACTCGAAGTAGGCGATCTCCGGCTGGTAGCCGGCCTCGGTCAGGGTCTCGAAGCCCGCCTTGACCAGGGCAGCGGTGCCACCGCACAGGACGGCCTGCTCACCGAACAGGTCGGTCTCGGTCTCCTCGGTGAAGGTCGTCTTGATGACGCCGGCGCGGGTGCCGCCGATGCCCTTGGCGTACGACAGGGCCAGCGCGAAGGCGTTGCCGGAGGCGTCCTGCTCGACGGCCGCGATGCAGGGAACGCCGCGGCCCTCCTCGTACTGACGGCGCACCAGGTGGCCCGGGCCCTTGGGGGCGACCATGCAGACGTCCACGCCGGCCGGGGGCTTGATGAAACCGAAGCGGATGTTGAAGCCATGACCGAAGAACAGGGCGTCGCCGTCCTTCAGGTTCGCGGCGATGTGCTCCTCGTAGACCTGGGCCTGGATCGGGTCCGGGACCAGGATCATGATGACGTCGGCCTCGGCGGCGGCCTCGGACGGGCTCACCACGCGCAGCCCCTGCTCCTCGGCCTTGGCCTTGGACTTGGAGCCCTCGTGCAGACCGACGCGCACGTCGACGCCGGAGTCGCGCAGCGACAGGGCGTGGGCGTGACCCTGGCTGCCGTAACCGATGACCGCGACCTTGCGGCCCTGGATGATGGACAGGTCGGCGTCGGCGTCGTAGAACAGCTCGGCCACTTTGGGTCTCTCCTTGAGTGCAGATGTTGCGTCCCACCGTATGACGGCGGGGGGACGGGAAGTTTCGGAGTCTCGGAATACGGGCGGCCGTTTCATTCGGCCGGCCGCCCGTTCCGTGTCTTTACGCCGACCGGTCCAGTGCGCGCAGCGACCGGTCGGTGATCGAACGGGCGCCGCGTCCGATCGCGATCGTGCCGGACTGGACAAGCTCCTTGATGCCGAACGGCTCCAGCATCTTCAGCATGGCGGACAGCTTGTCGCTGCTCCCGGTGGCCTCGATGGTCACGGCCTCCGGGGAGACGTCCACGGTCTTGGCGCGGAACAGCTGGACGATCTCGACGATCTGGGACCGCGTCTCGTTGTCGGCGCGCACCTTCACCAGAACGAGTTCGCGCTGGACGGCCTGCCCGGGTTCGAGCTCGACGATCTTCAGCACGTTGACGAGCTTGTTGAGCTGCTTGGTGACCTGCTCCAGCGGGAACTCCTCGACGCTCACCACGATGGTGATGCGGGAGATGTCGGGGTGCTCGGTGACCCCGACGGCCAGGGAGTCGATGTTGAAACCGCGGCGGGAGAACAGGGCGGCGATCCGGGCCAGGATGCCGGGGGTGTTCTCCACCAGGACGGAGAGCGTGTGCTTGGACATGATCTGCTTCCTTTACGGCTCTCAGTCGTCTTCGTTGTCGCCGAAGTCGGGGCGGACGTCCCGGGCGGCCATGATCGTGTCGTTGGAGGTGCCGGCGGCGACCATCGGCCACACCATCGCGTCCTCGTGGACGATGAAGTCCACGACGACCGGGCGGTCGTTGATCGAGTTGGCCTCCTCGATGACCTTGTCGAGGTCGGCGGGGTCCTCGCAGCGGATGGCATGGCAGCCCATGGCCTCCGACAGCTTCACGAAGTCGGGGACCCGGGTGCCGGCGCTCTTCTCGCCGGCATCCTGGCCGGGGCCGGAGTGCAGCACCGTGTTGGAGTACCGCTGGTTGTAGAAGAGGGTCTGCCACTGGCGGACCATTCCGAGGGCGCCGTTGTTGATGATGGCGACCTTGATCGGGATGTTGTTCAGGGCGCAGGTGGTGAGCTCCTGATTGGTCATCTGGAAGCAGCCGTCGCCGTCGATCGCCCAGACCGCGCGGTCGGGCATGCCGGCCTTGGCTCCCATGGCGGCCGGGACGGCGTAGCCCATGGTTCCGGCGCCGCCGGAGTTCAGCCAGGTGGCGGGCTTGTCGTACTGGATGAAGTGCGAGGCCCACATCTGGTGCTGGCCGACGCCGGCCGCGAAGATCGTGCCCTCGGGGGCGAGCTGTCCGACGCGCTCGATGACCTGCTGCGGGGAGAGCGAGCCGTCCTCGGGCAGGTCGTAGCCGAGCGGGTAGGTCTCGCGCCAGCGGTTCAGGTCCTTCCACCAGGCGGTGTAGTCGCCGCGGTTGCCGTCGGCGTACTCCTTCTGGACGGCCTGGATGAGGTCGGCCAGGACCTCGCGGGCGTCACCGACGATCGGCACGTCGGCGGCGCGGTTCTTGCCGATCTCCGCCGGGTCGATGTCGGCGTGGACGATCTTGGCGTATGGGGCGAAGCTGTCCAGCTTGCCGGTGACGCGGTCGTCGAAGCGGGCTCCGAGGGCGACGATCAGGTCGGCCTTCTGCAGCGCGGTGACGGCGGTGACCGAACCGTGCATGCCCGGCATCCCCACGTGCAGCTCGTGGCTGTCGGGGAATGCGCCGAGTCCCATCAGGGTGGTGGTGACGGGAGCTCCGGTGAGTTCTGCGAGGACCTTCAGCTCGGCGGTGGCGCGGGCCTTGAGGACGCCGCCGCCGACGTAGAGGACCGGCCGCCTGGCGGCGGTGATCAGCTTGGCGGCCTCCCGGATCTGCTTGGCGTGCGGCTTGGTGACGGGCCGGTAGCCGGGCAGGTCCATGGTGGGCGGCCAGGAGAACGTGGTCTTCGCCTGGAGGGCGTCCTTGGCGATGTCGACCAGCACCGGGCCGGGGCGGCCGGTGGAGGCGATGTGGAACGCCTGGGCGATCACCCGCGGGATGTCCTCGGCCTTGGTGACCAGGAAGTTGTGCTTGGTGATCGGCATGGTGATGCCGACGATGTCCGCCTCCTGGAAGGCGTCCGTACCGATCGACTTGGACGCGACCTGGCCGGTGATCGCGACCATGGGCACGGAGTCCATGTGCGCGTCGGCGATCGGGGTGACCAGGTTGGTGGCGCCGGGTCCGGAGGTCGCCATGCAGACGCCCACCTTGCCGGTGGCCTGTGCGTAACCCGTGGCCGCGTGGCCGGCGCCCTGCTCGTGACGGACCAGGACGTGGCGCACCCGGGTGGAGTCCATCAGAGGGTCGTAGGCGGGAAGGATCGCACCGCCGGGAATGCCGAATACCGTGTCGGCGCCGACCTCCTCGAGAGAGCGAATGAGGGACTGCGCCCCCGTCACGTGCTCGACGGGGGCTGACTGTCCTCCGGGTCGGGGCCGCGGCTGCGGGTGATGGGCCCCGGTGGCCTGCTCGGTCATCGGCTTCTCTTCTCGATGCTGAGGGTTTTGGCGAAGTTTGTGCGGGTTACGCGTGCTGCTCGGCAGGTGCCTGTGCAACAAAAAACCCCTCGTGCCAGGAGGCAAGCGAGGGGAAGCGCGTCGGGTGGTGGTCGCTGAGCGATCGCTCAGCGTCAGCCGACGCGCTGTCCAAGTACGAGAATTCGGGTGCGCATGGCACTGACCCTCCCCCCGGCGCACACCCACTGTCAAGTGGGTGGGACGGGAGTCTCACCATGTGAGCGAAGGGTCGTACCGGCTTTGAGTACGGCGGTCACTCCCGTGGCGTACACCCCGGGTCCGCCCGCGAGCACGGGCTCGGCCGGTCCGTGCGGCACCGGGTAGTGGCCGGCGGCCAGCGCTCTGCGCAGCCGGTACTCGTCCAGCGGTCCGGAGAAGGCCATGCCCTGTCCGTGGGTGCAGCCCATCGCGCGCAGGGCCACGGCCTGCTCGGGCAGGTCCACGCCGACGGCCACGGACTGCATCCCGAGGTCGGAGGCGATCCGCAGCAGTCCGCGGGTGATCTTGTACAGCCGTGCGGACTCCGCGACGCCGTCGACCAGGCCCCGGTCGAGCTTGAGCACATCGACGGGGAGCCGCCTGAGGGCCGTGATGGCCGCCAGCCCGCCGCCGAAGCCGTCGAGCGCGATCCGGACGCCGAGCCGCCTGAGCACGGCCAGCCGGCGCTCCAGCTCGTCGAGCGGGACCCGGTGGTCGGTATGGGCCAGCTCGACGACCAGGGAGCCGGACGGCAGCCCGTGCCGGGTGAGCAGGGACTCGATCGAGCCGAGCGGCAGCGACCGGTCCAGCAGCCGGCGCGCGCTCAGCCGGACGGCCACCGGCACGGGCAGGCCCGTGGCATGCCGCTCGGCAGCCTGCTCCACGGCCTCCTCCAGGACCCAGCGGCCCAACTCCGCCGTCTTCTCGCTGTCCTCGGCCACCCGCAGGAACTCCTCGGGCGTGAACAGCACACCCTGCGAGGAGCGCCAGCGCGCCTGCGCGCAGACCGAGGTGATCCGGCCGTCCGCCAGACGCACCACCGGCTGGTGCAGCAGGGCGAACTCGCCGTGGTGCAGCGCCGCGCGCAGCCGCGTGGCAAGCTCCGCCTTGCGGATGACGTCCTGCTGCATCTGCGGCCGGTACAGCTCCACGCGGCCTTTGCCGGCCGCCTTCGCCCGGTACATCGCGAGATCGGCGTTGCGCAGCAACTCGCCCGCGCCGAGGCCCGGTTCGGCGAAGGCCACGCCGATGGAGGCATTGACCCGGACATCGTTGCCGTCGATGAGATAGGGCTGGGACAGGGTCGCTCTGAGACGGTCGGCGAGCTCCAGCATGTGCCGCTCCCGGGCGTCCCGGTCACGGACGCCGTCCCCGGCGATCAGGGCCGCGAACTCGTCGCCGCCCAGCCGGGAGGCGGTGTCGCCCTTGCGGACCGCGTCCTGGAGCCTGCGGGCGGCCTGGACGAGCAGTTCGTCCCCGGCCTGGTGCCCGATGGTGTCGTTGACGCCCTTGAAGCCGTCGAGGTCGATGAAGAGCACGGCCGTGCCCCGGAGGGCGGTCCCGCGATCCGCGGCGCGGCGGCCGGACAGCGCCTGCTGGACGCGCCGGGTGAACAGGGCGCGGTTGGGCAGGTCGGTGAGCGGGTCGTGCTCCGCGTTGTGCTGGAGCTGCGCCTGGAGCCGGACTCTCTCGGTCACGTCACGGCTGTTGAAGATGAGGCCGCCGTGGTGCCGGTTGACGGTCGACTCGACGTTCAGCCAGCCTCCCCCGCCGCCGGACCGGAAGCGGCACTCGATGCGGGTCGTGGGTTCCTCCACCGGGTCCGCGGCAAGGAAGCGGCGCACCTCGTGCACCACGCTGCCCAGGTCCTGCGGGTGGATCAGAGCGGCCAGTTCCGTCCCCACCAGGTCTTCCGCGGAACGGCCGTACACCCCGGCGGCGGCCGGCGAGACGTAGCGCAGGATGCCGCTGGGCGCGGCGATCATGATGACGTCGCTGGAGCCCTGCACCAGGGAGCGGAAGTGGTTCTCCGCCTGCGCCAGCTCCTGGGTGAGGGTGATGTTGTCGAGCAGCATGATGCCCTGGCGCACCACGAGTGCGAGCACCACGGTCCCCCCGGTGATCAGCACCACCCGGTCGACGCTGCGGCCGTTGAGGACGTTGTAGAGGATCCCCAGGGTGCACACGGCCGCGGCGAGGTACGGCGTGAGCGCGGCGAGGGACCCGGCGATCGGCCGGGAGAGCGGATACCGGCCGTGGTCACCGCCGGCCGCGGGCAGGTGACGGTGGTCCGGCACGCCGCGCCGCCCCGGGAGATGCTCACGGACCACTCTCGTGTGCCCCTCCCGCTCGGGCAGGCCGCCGCGCGGCGCGGTCCAGGGGGCGTAGGCCAGCAGCAGCGAGCCGGCGAACCAGCCCGCGTCGAGCAACTGGCCGGAGCGGTACCCGGCGTGCAGCAGCGGTGAGGTGAACAGGGCGTCGCACATCACGGTCAGCGCGAGGGCGCCGATCGCGGTGTTGACCGCCGACCGGTTCACCGCCGAGCGCCGGAAGTGCAGCGCGAGCACCATGCTGACCAGGGCGATGTCCAGCAGCGGGTACGCCAGTGACAGCGCGGTGTGCGCGACGCCCGGCCCTTCGGCCTGGGCGGCCTGGGCGAGGGCGAGGCTCCACGCGAGCGTGAGCAGGGAGCCGCCGATCAGCCAGGCGTCCAGGGCGAGACAGACCCAGCCGGCCTTGTTCACGGGCCGTTTGGCCAGTACCAGCAGTCCCACGATGGCGGGCGGCGCGAAGCACAGGAAGAACAGGTCGGCGTAGCTGGGATTCGGCACGGTCACGCCCAGCACGACCTCGTACCATCCCCAGACCAGATTGCCCAGGGAGGCCATGGCCGAGGAAAGGCCGAACAGCAGCCAGGCGGGCCGAAACCGGGTGCCCGGGGTGCGGGCGTAGACGACGCACGACACGGCGGCGGCACCGGCGGCGGCGCTCAGCCCGAAGTCGCCCATGATCAGCGCGAGTTGCTCGGAGCCCCAGCCGAACGCGGCCCCGACGGCGTAGGCCGCGCACACACAGACGAGGACGAGCTGCGCCACCGGGCCGGGCCGGCGGTCGACGGCCGGCGCACTGGAGGGCCCTGTCCGCGCGGCGGGCGCCGGGCGCAGCGCTCCGTCGAGGGTCGGGGTCGGTGTCGGCGCGCTCACCGGTCCCTCCCGGTCCGCGCCGCTCCCGGATCCCTCTGCCGCCGGAGCACCGGGTGGGCATGCCTCCTGCGGCCGGTGTGCCCGTGGTGGTGGGGACCGGGCCCGCGCCGGCCGCCGTGCCGGGTGCGAAGCCCGCCGTGGTGACCGCGGCTGCGCGCGTCCGCGCTCCCCTGTCGTCGCCGACGGCTCCGCCGCATCGGATCGCTCGTCCTTAGGCCGTGCATCACCCGTCGCCCCCCTCGCAGTCTCCGTGTCCATCCCCCGCGCCGTTGGTCAGCGGCGCAGCCCCTGTCGGGACGATACACCAGTCTCGTCACTCAGGGACATAGGTTCTCTACGCTCCGTAACGATCACCTGATATATGAATACCCACCGCGCCCGGGAAAACGCGGACGGTACGCGAAGCGGACTAGACGGGTTCCGCTCCCGTCACCAGGACCACGTTGGCGAGCTCCTCCTGGTTCAGGTAACGGCGCAACTGGTCGCGCAGCAACCGCTCGGCGCGCGGCCGGAACGCGGAGGTGGGTCCGCCGACGTGCGGGGTGATGAGCACCCCCGGGGCCCGCCACAAGGGGTGTTCCGCGGGCAGCGGTTCGGGATCGGTGACGTCGAGCGCCGCGGTGATGCGTCCGCTCTCCAGCTCGGTGAGCAGGGCCTTGGTGTCGACGACGCCCCCGCGGGCCACGTTCACGAGCAGGGCGCCGTCCTTCATACGGGCCAGGAACCCGGCGTCCACGAGGTGCCGCGTGGTCTCGGTCAGCGGGGTGGAGAGGACGACGACGTCGGCCTCGGGAAGCAGGGAGGGCAGTTCGGTGAGCGGATGCACCGGCCCGCGCTCCGTGGTGCGCGCGGAGCGCGCGACGCGCGCCACCCGCGCGAGCTCAAACGGAACGAGCCGGTCCTCGATCGCCGCGCCGATCGATCCGTACCCCACGATGAGCACGTTCTTGTCGGCGAGCGCGGGCCGGAACCCGCCCCGCCACTTCCCCTTGTCCTGCGCCCGCACGAAGCCGGGGATACCGCGCAGGGATGCCAGGATCAGCGCGAGCGTGAGCTCGGCGGTGCTGGCCTCGTGGACCCCGCGCGCATTGCACAGCCGCACGCCGTCCGGCAGGTGCCTCAGCCCCGGCTCCACATGGTCGGTGCCGGCCGACAGGGTCTGTACGACCCGCACCGAACGCATCAGCGGCATCGGCCGCACACCGACCCCCGCGGGCTTCATGTACGGCACGACGTAGAAGGCGCAGTCGGCCGGATCGGCGGGGAACTCCTCACCGCCGTCCCAGAACAGGTAGCGCGGTCCCTCGGGCAGGCCGTCGACCTCGTCCGGCGGGATGGGAAGCCATACGTCAGCAGCAGTCATGGTCGGGAGGGTAGGGCCTGTCCGGCGGATCAAGTCGGGGGAAACGGGCGGCGCCGTGCAACCCAGGTGAGCGGGGTCTGGTGCGACCAGCCGCAAGGCGGAGGAGGGAGTCGACGCGATGGGGGTCCCCCCGCTCGAGCGGAGTCGAGAGTGGGGGAGTCGGCGACCGACGACAACGCTGCAGATGGGCGTGCCAGACCCCGCGTCCCCGGGATGATCCGCCGGACAGGCCCTCGTTCAGGGCCTGTCGGCTGCAGAGGTTAGGTTGGGGAGCCGGAGAGGGAGGGTCACGGGCAGGTGGAGCGCAGGACGATCGGCGCGGCGGCGCTCGCGGTGGGGGCCGTAGGACTCGGATGCATGCCGATGAGCTGGGCCTACAGCACGTCCCGGCAGCGCGGCGAGGAGTCGCTCAGGGCGGTGCACCGGGCGCTGGACGCGGGCTCGACCCTCCTCGACACCGCTGACATGTACGGCCCGTTCACCAACGAACTGCTGCTCGGGCGGGTGCTGAAGGAGCGGCGCTCCGACGCCTTCGTGTCGACCAAGGTCGGTCTTCTGGTCGGCGACCAGCACATCGTGGCCAACGGCCGCCCCGGATACGTGAGAAGGGCCTGCGACGCGTCGCTGCGCCGGCTCCAGACCGACGTCATCGACCTCTACCAACTGCACCGCGCCGACCCGGAGGTCCCGGTGGAGGAGACCTGGGGCGCGATGGCGGAGCTCGTACAGGCGGGGAAGGTACGGGCGCTGGGGCTGTGCGCGGTGGGCGCACGCTCGTCCCGGCGGCCGGGGGCACGGCTGCACGACGCGACGATCCGGCAACTGGAGCGGGTGCAGCAGGTCTTCCCGGTGAGCGCGGTGGAGGCGGAGCTGTCCGTGTGGTCGCCTGAGGCACTGGAGACGCTGCTGCCGTGGTGCCGGACCCGGGGGATCGGGTTCCTGGCCGCCATGCCGCTGGGCAACGGCTTCCTGACCGGGACGCTGACGCCCGGCGTGGGCTTCGAGGCGGACGATCTGCGCGCCCGGCACCCCCGCTTCACGGCCGAGATGATGGCCGCGAACCAGCCCATCGTGGTCGGCCTGCGCCGCGTCGCACGCCGGCACGGCGAGCAGGTCACCCCGGCGCAGGTGGCCCTGGCCTGGGTGCTGAGCCGGGGGCCGCAGGTGATCCCGGTCCCCGGCACCAAGCGGGAACGCTGGGTCGCGGAGAACGCGGCGGCGGCGGACCTCCGCCTGACGGAACAGGACCTCACGGAGATCGCGGCGCTGCCCGCGGCACAGGGGTCGTGGGACTGAACAAGGGGTTCGGGCTCGGGCGTTCGGGAACCTGTGAGGCGCGAGCGGTGTATGACAAGTAGAACCCGCCGCGTCGAAGGGACAAGATCGTGCGACATCGAGCCGTGACGGCCGTACTGGCCGCCGCCGCGCTCCTGCTGACGGCCGGCTGCTCCTCCGACGACGGAGGAGCAGCCGCCGGGGACGGCAGCGCCACCCCTAGTGACACGGCGACGCGGTCGTCGGCCCCGGAGCGGACGGGGGAGGAAACACCACCGGCGAAGGGCTCGGTGAAGGTGACCCGCACCGTCGCGACGGACCTGGAGAGCCCCTGGGGCCTGGCCCCCCTTCCGGGCGGCGACCTCCTGGTGTCGTCCCGGGACGAGGCGACGATCACCCGGATCGACGCGGAGTCCGGGAAGAAGACCGAGCTGGGCGAGGTGCCGGGGGTGTCGCCGTCCGGCGAGGGCGGCCTCCTCGGCATCGCCCTCTCCCCCGCGTACGCGTCGGACCACATGATCTACGCCTACTTCACCTCCGCCTCGGACAACCGCATCGTCCGCGTTCTCTACGACGAGAAGAGGCCCGCGGGAGAACAGCTCGGCGAGCCCGACACGGTCTTCCGGGGCATCCCCAAGGGCGTGATCCACAACGGCGGCCGGATCGCCTTCGGCCCGGACAAGATGCTGTACGTGGGCACGGGCGAGAGCGGGGACACGGGCCTGTCGCAGGACAAGGAGTCCCTGGGCGGCAAGATCCTCCGCCTGACGCCGGAGGGCGAACCGGCTCCGGGCAACCCCTTCTCCGGCTCCCCGGTGTACTCGTACGGCCACCGCAATGTGCAGGGCCTGGCCTGGGACGCCGAACAGCGGCTGTTCGCCTCGGAGTTCGGCCAGCACACCTGGGACGAGCTCAACGCGATCGAGCCCGGCGACAACTACGGCTGGCCGGAGGCGGAGGGCCGGTCCGACGACGGCGGCTTCCACAATCCGATCGAACAGTGGAGCACGGACGAGGCCTCGCCGAGCGGCATCGCCTACGCCGAGGGGTCGATCTGGATGGCGGGCCTGCGAGGGGAGCGCCTGTGGCGCATACCCCTGAAGGGCACGGCGGCCTCAGCGGAACCGGAGGCCTTCCTGGAGGGCGAGTACGGCCGGCTGCGTACGGTCGTCCCGGCGGGCGGCGACAAGCTGTGGCTGGTCACCAGCAACACGGACGGCCGGCGCAACCCGAAGGACGGAGACGACCGCATACTGGAACTCCGGATCAGCTAGCCGGCCCCGGGTCCTCGTCGGTCTCGTCGGCCTCCTCCGGCGGCGTCGGCGGGCGCACCGTGACCTTCCCGGACGCGAGGTCTATGGGCCCGCGTCCCGGGTCGGAGTCGCCGACGTCCTCCTTGGTCAGTTCCAGGCGCTTCTGCTCGTCACGGGTGTGTTTGCGACCGGGGGCGAACAGTTCCTCGAAGGCGTTGAACATCGCTCCCTTCCCAGGGCCGCATGTGTCGTACACCCATTATCCCGCCGCCAGCGGTTCCCCGGCCGCCGCAGGGAACAGGCCGAGCCGATGGGCCACCGCCGCCGCCTCGCCACGGCCGGAGACTCCCAGCTTGGCGAGGATGTTGGAGACGTGGACGCTCGCCGTCTTCGGGGAGATGAACAGTTCCTCGGCGATACGGCGATTGGTGTGGCCGGCCGCCACCAGACGCAGCACATCGCGCTCCCGGCTGGTGAGCCCGAGCGCCTCGGCCGGATCGGCGGGCCTTGCCTCGGCCTCCCGGGCGGCGGGGGCCAGCACCAGGCGGGCACGCTGGGCGAGCACGGCGGCGGAGCGGGCCAGCGGTTCGGCGCCGAGGTGCCCGGCGACGGCGTCGACCAGCCGCAGCAGTTCCGTGGCGCGGGCCCGCTCGTCCTCGCCCGCTCCGGAGGCGAGCAGCGCCTCGGCGAGCCGGAACCGGACGCGTGCGAGGTCGTAGGGCCGCCCCAAGGTCTCCACCGCCTCGACGGCCACGGACCACTCGTCCGGTTCGAGCCGGCCCTCGGCGCGCAGCAGCTCGGCCCGCAGCCAGAGGTCGTAGGCCTGCCACACGGGCACCCCGGTCGCCAGGGTCTTCGCCGCCGTGCGGATCCGCTCCAGGATCTCCGGGCGGCCGGGCTGGCTCGCCGGGTCGCCGTGGGCGTCGGCCTCGGCGGTCGTGGCGGCGAGCAGCAGGGGCCAGCCGTAGCGCTGGGTGCCGGGCGGGAGTCCGGTGTCGAGGGCGGCGAGCAGTTCGGCGCGGGCGTCGGGGAGGCGGCCCTCGGCGGCGGCCACGCCGACGGCGACCCACTTCATGGGGAGGGCGTACTGCGGCATCGGGTCGTGCGTGCCGAAGTAGGTGCGGGCGTCGGCGAGACGGCGGGCCGCCTCGGCTATGTCCCCCCGGTCGTGGGCGAGGCACGCCAGACGTATCGAGCCCCCGGCGCGCGGCTTGGCGCTCTGCTCGAGACGCTGTGCGCTCTCCGCGGCCTGCGCCGCCTCGTCCCAGCGGCCGAGGGAGTGGAGGGACTCGGCGAGGTTGCCCCACACCCAGCCCTCGGCGTCCGGCAGGCCGAGTCTGCGGGTGAGGTGCACGCCCTCCCGGAGGAGACGTGCGGCTTCCTCGGAGCGGCCGACGCCTTCGAGCACGGACGGCAGGTTCACGTACGCGCGGGCCACCACCGCATCCACGCCCAGTTCCATGGCCCGGTCCTTGACCTCGAACATCTCGGCCAGCCCGGTCTCGATGTCACCGGCGTCGACCATCAGGCCGCCCAGCGTGAGCCGGGCGTTGAGCTCGATGTCGTGGGCGCCGACCATCCGCGCGTACTCGACGGCGCTCTCGGCGGCCGCCATGGCCTCCGGACCGGGTTCGTGCAGCATCGACCAGTTGGCCGCGGAGGCGAGGACCTCGGCGTGCACCTCGGAGGGGGGCAGTCCGCGCACCAGGTCCTGAGCGGTGCCGAGTTCGGCCCAGCCGTCGCCGCGGGCGAGGGCCTGGGTGAGCCGGGAGCGCTGCACCCAGAACCAGGCGGCGCGCAGCGGGTCGGGTTCCTCGTCGAGGAGGCGCAGGGCCCGCTTGATGATCTTCAACGAGCGTTCGCGTTCCCCGCAGAGACGGCCGGCGACGGCGGCTTCGGCCATCAGGTCCAGGTAGCGCAGCGGGGTCGTCTCGGGGTCGCAGCCGCACGGAGGGTAGGCCTCGGCATAGTCGAGCGGGCGCAGGGTGTCCCGTACGGCGTCGGGGACGGCGTCCCACAGCTCCATGGCCCGCTCCAGCAGACGCAGCTGCTCGGAGTAGGCGTGCCGCCGGCGCGCCGCGACGGAGGCGTCCAGGACGGCGGGCAGGGCCTTGGCGGCGTCATGGGCGTGGTACCAGTAGCTGGCCAGGCGGGTCACCCGCTCGTCGGCGGGGACCAGGGTGGGGTCGGCCTCCAGGGCCTCGGCGTAGCGGCGGTTGAGGCGGGAGCGCTCGCCGGGCAGCAGGTCGTCGCTGACGGCCTCGCGGACCAGGGAGTGGCGGAAGCGGTAGCCGTCGCGGTCGGAGGCCGGCGCGAGGATGTTGGCGTTGACGGCGGCGCGCAGGGCCTCGATGAGGTCGTCCTCGGCGAGCCCGGCGACGGCGCCCAGCAGCCGGTCCTCAACGGTGGAGCCGCCCTCGGCGACGATCCGGGCGACCCGCTGAGCACTCTCCGGGAGGCCCTCGACACGGACCAGCAGGAGGTCGCGCAGGGAGTCGGTGAGGCCGGCGCAGCAGCCCTCGTCGGCGGCGACGGCGAGTTCCTCGACGAAGAAGGCGTTGCCGTCGGAGCGTTCGAAGATGTCGTCGACGCGGTCTGCGTCGGGTTCGCGGGCGAGGATGCCGGCGATCTGCCGGTGGACCTCCTCGCGGTTGAAGCGGCCGAGTTCCACGCGCCGGACCGTGCGGAGCCGGTCGAGTTCGGCGAGGAGGGGGCGCAGCGGGTGGCGGCGGTGGATGTCGTCGGAGCGGTAGGTGGCGAGGACGACGAGGCGGCCGGTGCGCAGGGTGCGGAACAGATAGGCCAGCAGGTGGCGGGTGGACGCGTCGGCCCAGTGCAGGTCCTCCAGGGCGAGGACGACGGTGTGCTCGGCGGTGACGCGTTCCAGCAGGCGGGCGGTGAGTTCGAAGAGGCGGGCCATGCCCTGTTCGTCGCGGCGGCCCTCGCGGGCCGCGGCGGTGCCGAGTTCGGGCAGCAGTCGGGCCAGCTCCTCCTCCTGCCCGGAGGCCGCGGCGGCGAGCTGTTCCGGAAGCTCCCGGCGGAGTTGGCGCAGGGCGGTGGAGAAGGGGGCGAAGGGCAGTCCGTCGGCGCCGATCTCGACGCAGCCGCCGAGCGCGATGATCGCGCCCTGGCGGCGGGCCGCCGCGGCGAACTCCTCGACGAGGCGGGTCTTCCCGACCCCGGCCTCACCGGCGACCAGCAGGGCCTGCGGCTCGCCGGCCCCGGCGCGGTCGAGCGCGTTGTTCAGGGTGCGGAACTCGGAGGTGCGGCCGACGAACACCGGACTGACGGACTTGGTCTCCACGCCCCAGAGCATCGCACGCACCTCCGACAACAGGGCACCGTTTTTCATACCAATCCCCACCGCGCCGGGCGTCGGCGGCGGATGTGGGCCGGTCCAGGGGACCCGCGGGTGCGAGCCGGTGTGCGAAGGGGACGGCGGCCGACCCCTGTGCGGCCGCCGTCCCGGGGGTGGAGTCATGCGGCCCGGGCGAACCGCGAGCGGCGGTGGCGGCGGGTATGGCTCTCGGCCTCGGCGCTCCGTGCGGCGGCTTCGCGGCGGGCGGCACGGCGGAGGCGGAGGGCCTCACGGACCTGGCGGTCGTGCTCGGCGGCCTGGAGGAGTTCGTCGTGGCGGAGCTGGTGGAGTGCGTACTCGAACATGGTGTGGTCTCCCTGGTGGAGTCGGTGTCGACATCGCTTTCTGCGATGCCTCCACCTTCGTCTCCAAGGCGGTCCGGCCACATCGGGAGAGTTCCGTATCTTCGAAGGGGCGAGAGGCCTTAGAAAGCACTTAGGAGGGCCACCGCGTACGGCGGACCCTCCTAAGACAGTCGGCCGACTCCCGGCCCCGGACGCGCACAAGGGGCCTCCGGCTGCCCGAAGACCCCTTGTGACCTGCGTCGGCTCAACCGGTTGCGGGCAGGGCGAGGAGTACGTCGGTGTACTTGAGGACGGCCAGCAGCAGTCCGATGACGCCGAGCGAGACACCGGCCCAGGCGACCGACTTGATCCAGGGCGCCTGGAGGGTCCGGCCAGGCGTTCCGAAGGCGGGCCGCGCGAGCACCACCACCCCGACGATCAGCGCGGTCAGCGCGAACAGGCCCGCCCACAGCGCGGTGGTGTTCCAGGCGTCGCCGTACACCTCCTTGACCTGGGTGGCGATGCCCGCGTCCGCGGCCGTCTCCAGCTGGCCCACAAGGGTCTCGCGCGCGGCGGCGACGGTGCCGAGCCAGCCGCCGGTGAGCGAGACGAGGCCCAGTGCCGCCGAGACGACCGCGGCGGCACCCTGTCCGACACCGGAGCCGGCTGGGACTTCGTCCGGTTCTGCTTCCGCTTCTGCCTCTGCTTCCGTCACGGTGACGTCGCCGGCCTCAGTGGCCTCCACCGCCGTCTCGTCGCGCTCGGTGTCGGCCCCGGTCTCGGCTCCGGTTTCGTCCACTGTCTTGGTTCCCATGCCCGGCACCGTACGGACGTTCTCTGAGAGCCCGCTTAATGGTCGCGTGCGCGCCACTCCGGGGCGAGCACGGACCAGACCTCCACGTCGTGACGCACCCCGTGGTGGAGATGGGCCTCGCGGCGCACGCCGTCGCGGGTCATGCCGAGCCGGCGGGCGACGTCGATGCTCGGCACATTGCCGGCCGCGGCGACCCATTCGACGCGGTGGATGCCGCGCTGCTCGACCGCCCAGTCGATGAGCACCCGCATCGCGCGGGTGACGAGCCCGCGTCCGGTGGCGGCGGGCTCCAGCCAGCAGCCGACCTCGCAGGTGCCGTTCTCGGCGTCGAAGTTCAGGGTGAGCACCCCGCCCACCAGCCTGCCCTCCAGCCACAGCCCGTGCAGGGAGGCGGTGTCGGCGGCGCGCCAGTCGGCGTATCTCTGGAGCACCTGCCGCGCACCGACCACGTCGGTGGCCTTGGAGCCGAAGGGCACGTACTGGTTGATGAACTCCCGGCCCCGGTCCAGGTGGGCGAGGAACTCCTCGGCGTGCCAGGGTTCCAGGGGGCGCAGTTCCGCTCCGTCGTCACCCAGTCCTATCGCGTACATCCCGCTGCCGCTCCTCCTCCGCCAGCACGTCCGCCACCTCGGCGTCCGTGGCGGCGGCCAGCTTCTCATGGGCGACGCGGCACTCGGGCGGCTCGATGCTGATCCGGGGCAGGATCCGGTCCAGCGAGCGCGGCAGCCACCAGTTGGCGCCGCCGAGGAGGTGCATGAGGGCGGGGACGAGCAGGGTGCGCAGGACGAAGGCGTCGAGGGCGACGGCTGCGGCGAGCGCGATGCCGAACATGGCGATCACGCGGTCGCCGCTGAGGACGAAGGCGAGGAAGACCGAGATCATGATCACGGCCGCGGAGTTGATCACCCGGCTGGTCTCCGCGAGGCCGACGCGGACGGCGCGCCGGTTGTCGCCGGTCTCCAGCCACTCCTCGTACATCCGGCTCACCAGGAAGACCTGGTAGTCCATGGAGAGCCCGAAGAGGACGGACACCATGATCACGGGGAGGAAGGGTTCGATGGGGCCGGCGCTGCCCAGGTCGAGCAGTTCGCTCCCCCAGCCCCACTGGAATATCGCCACGACGACGCCGAAGGCGGCGGCGACCGCGGCCACGTTCATCGCGGCGGCCTTGAGCGGTATGCCGATCGAGCGGAAGGCCAGCAGGAGCAGCAGACAGCCCAGCCCGATCACCACGCCCACGAAGAGGGGCAGCTTGTCGACGATGACGTCGGCGAAGTCGTCGTAGCCGGCCGTCACGCCTCCCACGTGCACGTCGAGTGAGGTCCCCGACTCGGCCCGCGGCAGCACGTCGTCGCGCAGCCGGTCGACCAGGTCACTGGTCGCCTTCGACTGCGGCGACGACTCGGGTACGACGGTGAGGTACGCGGTGTCGCCGCCCTGGCCGTAGGTGACCGGCGACGCCGACGCGACACCGTCGGTGGCGCGCAGGGTGCTGCCGAGGTTGTCGAGGGCGAGCCGGTCCTGGGCGCCGTCGACCTCGGTGACGAGGGTGAGGGGGCCGTTCACGCCAGGGCCGAAGCCGTCGGCGAGAAGGTCGTAGGCCTGGCGGGTGGTGGAGCCCTTGGGGTCGTTGCCCTGATCGGACGTGCCCAGGTGCAGCGAGAGGGTGGGCAGTGCGAGGGCGGCCATGACGACGACCGCGAGGGCGCCGAGCAGCTTCGGGTGGCGCTCCACGAACGCCGACCAACGGGCGGCGAACCCGGTCGGCATCTCCGGCTCGGGCCCGTGCTCCGCCAGCCGGCGCCGCTCGCGGCGGCTGAGCGCGCGCGTGCCGATCAACGACAGCAGGGCGGGCAGCAGGGTGACGGAGGCGGCGACGGTCAGCACCACGGTGAGCGAGGCGGCTATGGCGACGCCGTTGAGGAAGTTCAGCCGCAGGATCAGCATGCCCAGCAGGGCGATGCAAACGGTGGCACCCGCAAAGACGACCGCGCGTCCGGTGGTGGCGACGGCGTTGGTGGCGGCCTCGGTGACGGAGAGGCCGCGCTTCAGTCCGCGTCGGTGCCGGGTGACGATGAACAGGGCGTAGTCGATGCCCACGCCCAGCCCGATCAGCATGCCGAGCATGGGCGCGAAGTCGGCGACGGTCATGACGTGCCCGAGCAGCACGATGCCCGAGTACGCGGTCCCCACGCCGACCAGGGCGGTGGCGATGGGCAGCAGCGCGGCCGCGGGCGAGCCGAAGGCAAGCAGAAGAACGACCGCGGCGACCAGCACACCGACGATCTCGGCGGTGTGCCCGCCGGAGGACTCGCTCAGCTCGACGGCGCTGCCGCTCAGCTCGACGCTCAGTCCGTCGGTCTCCGCGCTCTTGGCCGTCTCGACAACGGAGGCGGCCTGACCGGCGTCGATGTCCTTGGCCTGGTCGTGGAAGGTGACCGTGGCGTAGGCCGTGCGGCCGTCCGGGCTGACCCGTCCGGCGCCCCCGTCGTCGTACGGGCCGCTCACGGCGGCCACACCGGGGAGGCCCTCGATCCGGTCCAGGGTGCGGGTCATGGTCTGCTCGACGCCGCTGTCTCTGACGCTGCCGGACGATGTGTGCCAGACCACGTTGTCGCTGTCGCCGCCGAGACCCGGGAAGCCCTCCTTGAGCAGCTCGGTGGCCCGCCCGGACTCGGTGCCGGGCACCTTGTAGTCGTTGGAGTAGGCGGAACCGGCGGCGAAGGCGCCCGCGGCGACCCCGCCGAGGGCGAGGAGCCAGAGCAGGACGACGACAAGACGGCGGTGGACACACCAGCGTGCAAGGGCTGCCACGAACGTGCTCCCAGAGGTGACTCGGTGTGGATCTTTGACCGGGAACAGTCGTGCAAGAACGAACAACCCGCAAAGAACGCATCAGCAATGCACTGACACTGTCGCAGGCAAAAATGATCCTTTGTCGCTTTCGTGGACTAACTCACATTTCCGGATGCGCACCCCACCGCCGCCCTGTCGGCGTCCTGATCGCACCACAGAGGGGACGCATCGACCCGATGCGTCCCCTCTGTTTGTCTCTCCGTGCGGAACTCAGTCCTCGCCCACGCCCAGCTTCTCCAGGATCAGCTCCTTCACGCGGGCCGCGTCCGCCTGGCCGCGCGTGGCCTTCATGACGGCACCGACCAGCGCACCGGCCGCGGCGACCTTGCCGCCGCGGATCTTCTCCGCGATGGCCGGGTTGCCGGCGATGGCCTCGTCCACGGCCGCGGTGAGCGCGCCCTCGTCGGAGACGACCTTCAGACCGCGCTTCTCGACGACCTCGTCCGGGGTGCCCTCACCGGCGAGCACACCCTCGATGACCTGGCGGGCCAGCTTGTCGTTCAGATCACCCTTGGCCACCAGCTCGGCGACCCGGGCGACCTGCGCCGGGGTGATCGCCAGCTCGTCCAGCGCCTTGCCGGACTCGTTGGCGCTGCGGGCCAGCTCACCCATCCACCACTTGCGGGCGGAGGCAGCGTCGGCACCGGCCTCGATGGTGGCGACGATCGGATCGAGCGCACCGGCGTTCAGGATCGCCTGCATGTCGGTGCCGGAGATCCCCCACTCCTCAAGGAGCCGGTTGCGGCGCACCAGCGGCAGCTCGGGCAGCCCCGCGCGCAGCTCCTCGACCCATGCGCGCGGGGGCGCCACGGGCACCAGGTCGGGCTCCGGGAAGTACCGGTAGTCCTCGGCCTCCTCCTTCACGCGGCCCGGGGTCGTGGACCCGGTGTCCTCGTGGAAGTGCCGGGTCTCCTGGACGATCGTGCCGCCGCTCTTCAGTACGGCCGCATGCCGCTGGATCTCGAACCGGGCGGCACGCTCGACGGATCGCAGCGAGTTGACGTTCTTGGTCTCGCTGCGGGTGCCGAACTTGTCGGCCCCCTTGGGCATGAGCGACAGGTTGACGTCGCACCGCATCTGGCCCATTTCCATCCGCGCCTCGGACACCCCGAGCGCCCGGATGAGCTCGCGCAGCTCACGGACGTACGCCCGCGCGACCTCCGGAGCACGCTCCCCGGCACCGACGATCGGCTTGGTGACGATCTCGATGAGCGGAATGCCCGCGCGGTTGTAGTCCAGCAGCGAGTAGGCGGCGCCGTGGATCCGGCCCGTCGCGCCGCCGACGTGCGTGGACTTGCCGGTGTCCTCCTCCATGTGGGCGCGCTCGATCTCCACGCGGAAGGTCTCACCGTCCTCCAGCTGCACGTCGAGGTAGCCGTTGAAGGCGATCGGCTCGTCGTACTGGGAGGTCTGGAAGTTCTTCGGCATGTCCGGATAGAAGTAGTTCTTCCGGGCGAAACGGCACCATTCGGCGATCTCGCAGTTCAGCGCGAGACCGATCTTGACGGCGGACTCGACGCCGATCGCGTTGACGACCGGGAGAGCGCCGGGCAGGCCGAGGCAGACGGGACAGGTCTGCGAGTTGGCGTCGGCGCCCAGCTCGGTCGAGCACCCGCAGAACATCTTGGTCTTGGTGCCGAGTTCGACATGGACCTCGAGGCCCATGACGGGGTCGTACGACGCGAGTGCGTCCTCGTACGACACCAGGTCGGTCGTGGTGGTCACGGTGAAAACTTCCCTCTCAGCCCAGCAGGACGTCGTCGTCGCCCAGCCGCTTCAGCTCGCGGTAGAGGATGGCGAGGCCGGTGACGATGGCGGCGGCGGACACGGTGGCGTCGATGAGGACCAGGGTGTCCTTCTCCAGCCGCGCCTTCTTGACACGCTTGGCGACGCCGATCGCGCCGAAGGCGGTGACGGCCATGGACAGGTACGTACCGGACTTGGACTTCTTGAAGCCCTTGGCCTTGGTCAGTGCACTCACAGCGACGGAGCCTCCTCGAGCAGCGGGTGGCCCCACTTTTCCACGAAGGCGGCCTCGACGGCGGCACCCACCTTGTAGAGGCGGTCGTCCTTCATGACCGGGGCGATGATCTGCAGTCCGACCGGCAGGCTGTCCTCGGGCGCGAGGCCGCAGGGCAGCGACATGGCGGCGTTGCCGGCCAGGTTGGTCGGGATGGTGCACAGGTCGGCGAGGTACATCGCCATCGGGTCGTCGGCGCGCTCGCCGATCGGGAAGGCGGTGGTGGGCGTCGTCGGGGAGACGATCACGTCGACCTGCTCGAACGCCTTGTCGAAGTCCTGCTTGATCAGCGTACGGACCTTCTGGGCGCTGCCGTAGTACGCGTCGTAATAGCCCGAGCTGAGCGCGTACGTCCCCAGCATGATGCGGCGCTTGACCTCGTCACCGAAGCCGGCCGCGCGGGTCAGCGAGGTGACCTCCTCGGCGGAGTGCGAGCCGTCGTCGCCGACCCGCAGGCCGTAGCGCAGGCCGTCGAAGCGGGCGAGGTTGGAGGAGCACTCGGAGGGTGCGATCAGGTAGTACGCGGAGAGCGCCAGGTCGAAGGACGGGCAGTCCAGCTCGACGATCTCGGCGCCCAGCTCCTTGAGCAGCTCGACCGACTCGTCGAACCGCTGGACGACGCCGGCCTGGTAGCCCTCGCCGCGGAACTGCTTGACGACGCCGACGCGCATGCCGGCCACGGACCCGTTGCGGGCGGCCTCGACGACCGCGGGCACCGGCTCGTCGATGGAGGTGGAGTCCATCGGGTCGTGCCCGGCGATCACCTCGTGCAGCAGGGCCGCGTCCAGGACCGTACGGGCGCAGGGGCCGCCCTGGTCCAGGGAGCTGGAGAAGGCGACCATGCCGTACCGGGACACGGCACCGTACGTCGGCTTCACGCCGACGGTGCCGGTGACGGCGGCCGGCTGGCGGATGGACCCGCCGGTGTCGGTGCCGATGGCGAGCGGGGCCATGTGCGCGGCCAGCGCGGCGGAGGAACCACCGCCGGAGCCGCCGGGGATCCGGGTGAGGTCCCACGGGTTGCCGGTCGGGCCGTAGGCGCTGTTCTCGGTGGAGGACCCCATGGCGAACTCGTCCATGTTGGTCTTGCCGAGGATGACGACGTCGGCGGCCTTGAGCCGCTTGGTGAGCGTCGCGTCGTACGGCGGGATCCAGCCCTCGAGCATCTTGGAGCCGACGGTGGTCGGGATGCCCTCGGTGGTGAAGATGTCCTTCAGCGCGAGGGGGACGCCGGCGAGCGGGCCGAGCTTCTCGCCCTTGGCGCGCTTCTCGTCGACGGCGCGGGCCTGTGCGAGGGCGCCCTCGCGGTCGACGTGCAGGAAGGCGTGCACCTTCTCGTCGACGGCCTCGATGCGGGCGAGGTGGGCCTCGGTGACCTCGACGGCCGTGAGCTCGCCGGAGGCGATCTTCGCGGCGGTCTCGGCCGCGGTGAGCCTGATGATGTGATCGCTCATGGCGGGTTACTCCTCCCCCAGGATCTGCGGCACCTTGAAACGCTGCTGCTCCTGGGCCGGGGCGCTGGAGAGCGCCTGCTCGGGGGTGAGCGAGGGACGGACCTCGTCCGGCCGCATGACGTTCGTCAGCGGGAGCGGGTGCGAGGTCGGCGGAACGTCTTGGTCGGCGACCTCGCTGACGCGGGCGACCGCGCCGATGATGTCGTCGAGCTGGCCTGCGAAGTGGTCGAGCTCTTCGGGCTTCAGCTCCAGACGCGCCAGCCGGGCGAGGTGGGCGACCTCCTCGCGCGTGATGCCAGGCATGCAGCGATCCTCTGGGGTGAGTGTGTGTGTTTTGGGTCCAATCCTATGGGGCGGGGGGCGGTGCCTGTGTAACCCATTCCGGGGGGCCGGTCATGGGGGGGCGCGTAGGCGCGCTGCAGCTCTGGGCTCGCACGGGCCCGGTGCAGGTGTGAACCGGGGGTGTTCCCGCACCCCGGCGCCCAGCAAGGTGCCCCGGCGGCGAATGCGAACCGGGGGTGTTCGCACACCCCGGCGCCCGGCGTGGGTTGCAAACCGGGGGTGTCCGCACAGCCCCGCACGGCGAGGTGCCCGGCGGCGAATGCGAACCGGGGGTGTTCGCACACGCCGGCGCCCGGCGTGGGTTGCAAACCGGGGGTGTCCGCACAGCCCCGCACGGCGAGGTGCCCGGCGCGAATGCGAACCGGGGTGTTCGCACACCCCGGCGCCCAGCGAGGTGCCCGGCGTGGGTGTGGACGGGGGGTGTTCGCGCAGCCCGACGCGTGCGGGGTGCCGTCGCGCCCACCCGTGCCGCCCCAGCGGCACGACTGCCCGCGGCTGTCGCGGCTGGCTGCCCGCGGGAGCGGCGGGGCGGCGGGGCGGTCGCTTCGCGGATGGCGGGCGGTCTCAGGTATGCCGCCTGCGGCGGGGAGGGGTCGGGGCGGGGGTGTTCGCCCGCAGTGGCTGGCGCGTCCGCGCCGTTCAGCTCCACCAACAAGGACAGTCGCGCCAGTCCGAGGACGGACACCCCCGACCCGGCCCCGCACCACCCACCCACCGTGGGCGACCGACAGCGGCGCCGCAGGCAGGAGGGGTCGGTCAGTCGTCGGCCGTGGTCGTCGCCGCCGGCAGGGCCGCGGCCGGGCGCTGCCAGCCCCGGGAGCCCCGGGCGAGGAGCCAGGCCGTCGTCTCGTCCGGCGGCATCGCCGCGGCGACCAGCCACCCCTGCACCGCGTCACACCGCAGATCCCGCAACCGCTCCCACGTCTCGTCGTCCTCGACGCCCTCCGCCACCACCAGCAGCCCCAGCGAGTGCGCCAGATCAACCGTGCAGCGCACGATCGCCGCGTCCTCGGTGTCCACCGCCAGCCGCGCCACGAACGACCGGTCGATCTTCAGCTCACTCACCGGCAGCCGCCGCAGATGCACCAACGACGAGTAACCCGTCCCGAAGTCGTCCAGCGACATCTTCACCCCGTGCCCCGTCAGCGCGTTCAGCGTGTCCGCCGCCCGCTGCGGATCCTCCAGCAGCACATGCTCGGTGATCTCCAGCTGGAGCGCTCCCGCCGGCACCCCGTGCCGCGCCAGCCGCGCCGCCACGGATCCGGCGAAGCCGGGCGTATGCACATCGCGCGGCGAGACATTGACGGCGACCGGCACGAACAACCCCTGCGCCCGCCACTCGGCGACCTGCCCGAGCGCGGTCTCCAGCACGTACTCGGTGAGATGCGGCATCAGCCCGGACGACTCCGCGATCGCTATGAACTCGTCCGGCGGCACCCTGCCCCGCTCCGGATGCACCCACCGCACCAGCGCCTCCAGCCCCGCGACCTGCCCGTCGAAGCGGACCTTGGGCTGGTAGTGCAGCTCCACCTCACGCGCATCCAGCGCCCTGCGCAGATCACCCAGCAGCCCTAGCCGGTCAGGTGTGTTGGAGTCGCGCTTGGACTCGTACGCCTCAACCCCCGTACGGTCCCGCTTGGCCTGGTACATCGCCACGTCCGCCCGCCGCAGCAACCCCTCGGCGTCCACCGCATGGTCCGGGAACACAGCGACTCCCGCGCTCGCCTCCAGGACCAGGGTGAGGCCGTCGAGGTCGAGCGGGGAGCTGAGGGCGGCGACGAGGCCGCGGGCGACGCGGGTCGCGGATGTCGTGGAGTCGGCGACGGGCAGTAAGACGGCGAACTCGTCACCGCCGAGCCGCGCGGCCTCCGCCCCGCGCGGCAACGCGGCTCTCAGCCGGTCGGCGATCTGCAGCAGCAGCCGGTCACCGGCACGATGCCCGAGCGTGTCGTTGACCGACCGGAACCGGTCCAGGTCGATCAGCATCAGGGCGGCGCGCGCCCCGATCCGCTCGGCATCGTCCAGCGCGGTCCAGATCCGCTCCAGCAGCCACTGCCGGTTGGGCAGCCCGGTCAGCGGATCGCGCAGCTGCTCCTCGGCCCGCGCGCGGGCTATCCACAGGGTGGAGTCGAGCGCGATCAAGGGGATGGAGAACAGCGGCAGCAGCACGGGTTTGGCGTCGGCGACGACACACACCAGGGGCGCTATGCCGAGCAGGGCGACGGCGACGAGCCCTTGCCGCATCAGGGCGGTACGGGCCACGGTGGGCAGCCCCTCGCGCGGGGTCCGCAGGTACCACAGCAGACCGCGGGTGACCGCGAGATAGACGACGGCGACCAGCACCACCCCGGGCGCGGTGTAGAACGTCCAGGTGTCCGGGGTCGACGGCGACTCGACGGACGGCACACAGCCGAACGCGGCCAGTACCAGCGCCCCGGCGCCGATGCCGAGCAGATCCACCGCGCCGTGCAGCACGCCCTGCCGCCAGCGGCCCCGCCGGGCGATGCCGACCAGCACGACGACGGTGAGGCTGACCATCCCGGCCGCGACCCAGCCGTACAGCAGCAGCACGGCCAGTGTGAGCGCGGCGCCCGAACCGGTGCCGCCCCACCAGCGCGCCCGTCCCAGCATCACCAGATGCCCGACGATGATTCCGGTCAGCACGGCCAGGCACCAGCCGACCGTCCCGGACGGGAACAGCGCGCGCCCTTCGGTGAACGCCCGCAGAAACCCCGCACCCAGGACGAACCCGCCCGCGGCGACGACGGCGGTGGGCAACGCGGGCCAGGAGGCGTGCCGTTCAGCCTCGCCCAACGAACCGGCCGCCGAACCACCGGAACCGCCCACCGAACTGGACAGCCCGGGACCGCACCCAACGCCCAACTCCCCGACGCCCGCCCCCCCGACACCGCGCCCGTCCGCGGCACCCGCCCCGGCGCGCCCCTGCGCCCCCGGCTGCCCCGCGGCCCGCCCGTCCCCCCGCCCGCGCCGCCATGCGACCGCGATGCGGCGCAGGCGCACCCGCAGGCGCAGCCGCATGCGCAGCCGCAGCCGTGAGCCCGGAGCGGCGCTCTCGGTCGGTTCCATTCCCGTCCCTCTCACAGCCGGCGGTGCCCACGCCACGCGGCCCGATGCCCGACAACTCTCAGCGGCTCCGCGGTGGAAAGCCCCTCCCCGGACCCTTCACAGGTACGGGGTTGCCCCGACCGCAACTGGGCACGGCAGGCGCACATCTCAACAGTAGGCCGCAGAAGGCTTCCACGGGCACCGGTCGCGGACGGTTGCCCGAATGCGCCCCAGCCACCCGTATGCATCTGGTATGCGCCGATCGGGTGTGCTTCAACCGCTACTCCTCGGCCGAAAGAGCGACCTCGGCCGCGGCCTTCGGGCCCTGCTCGAGAAGGATGTTGAAGCCCTCTTCGTTCAGAACCGGCACCTTCAACTGCATCGCCTTGTCATATTTTGACCCGGGATTATCACCCACCACGACGAACGACGTCTTCTTGGACACCGATCCGGTCACTTTGGCCCCCCGGCTCTGGAGTGCCTCTTTCGCGTCATCGCGGGTGTAGTTCTCGAGAGTTCCGGTCACCACGACGGTGAGCCCTTCCAACGGACGCGGCCCCTCGTCCTCCCCCGGCCGCTCGTCCTCCATGCGGACACCGGCCGCTTTCCACTTCCGGATGATCTCGCGGTGCCAGTCCTCGGCGAACCACTGCTTGAGCGAGGCGGCGATGATCGGGCCGACGCCCTCGGCGGCCGCGAGCTCCTCCTCGGTGGCCTGCTCGATGCGGTCCATGGAGCGGAACTCCCGGGCCAGCGCCTCGGCGGCGACCGGACCGACATGACGGATCGACAGGCCGGTCAGCACGCGGGCCAGCGGACGGTTCTTGGCCGCCTCGATGTTCTCCAGCATCGCGATCGTGTTCTTCTTCGGCTCGCCCCGCTGGTTGGCGAAGACCCTGACGATCTTCTCCTTGCCGGTCTTCGGGTCTCGCTTGGGCAGCCCGCTGTCCTGGTCGAGAACGTACGCCTTGATGGGCAGCAACTGCTCGACGGTGAGGTAGAAGAGGTCGCCCTCGTCCTTCAGCGGCGGCTCCTCGGGCTCCAGCGGCTGGGTCAGCGCCGCCGCGGCGACATAGCCGAGGTGCTCGATGTCCAGCGCCTTGCGCCCGGCGAGATAGAACAGCCGTTCCCGCAACTGGGCAGGGCAGCCACGGGCGTTCGGACACCGCAGGTCGACGTCGCCCTCCTTCATCGCCTTCAGCGGCGTACCGCACTCGGGGCACTCGGAGGGCATCACGAACTCGCGCTCGCTACCGTCCCGCAGGTCGGCGACCGGTCCGAGGATCTCGGGGATCACGTCACCGGCCTTGCGCAGCACCACGACGTCACCGATGAGCACGCCCTTGGCCTTGACCACCTCCTGGTTGTGCAGGGTGGCGAACTCGACCTCGGAGCCGGCCACGGTCACCGGCTCCACCTGTGCGTACGGCGTGACCCGGCCCGTGCGGCCCACGCCCACCCGGATGTCGACCAGCTTGGTGTTGACCTCCTCCGGCGCGTACTTGTACGCGATGGCCCAGCGCGGGGCGCGCGAGGTGCTGCCGAGGCGCCCCTGCAGCGGGATCTCGTCGACCTTGACGACGACGCCGTCGATCTCGTGGTCCACGGAGTGCCGGTACTCGCCGTAGTAGGCGATGAACTCCCGTACGCCGGAGAGGTCGTCGACGACCCTGTAGTGCTCGGAGATGGGCAGACCCCAGGCCCTGAGCAGCTCGTAGGCCTCGGAGAGGCGGGTGATGCCGTTGTAGCCCTCCAGGACACCGATGCCGTGCACCACCATGTGCAGCGGGCGGCTCGCGGTGACCCGCGGGTCCTTCTGGCGCAGCGAACCGGCCGCCGCGTTGCGCGGGTTGGCGAACGGCTTTTCGCCGGCCGCGTTCAGCCGCGCGTTGAGCTCCTGGAACTTCTCCATCGGGAAGTAGACCTCCCCCCGGACCTCCATCAGGTCGGGCACCTTGTCGCCCTTCAGCCGGTCCGGGACGTCCGCGATGGTGCGCACGTTGGGCGTGATGTCCTCGCCGGTGCGGCCGTCGCCGCGGGTGGCCGCGCGGACCAGCCGCCCCCGCTCGTAGGTGAGGTTGACGGCGAGGCCGTCGACCTTCAGCTCGCACAGGAAGTGGAACTTCTGGTCCCCGAGCTCCTTGTGGATGCGCTCGGCCCAGGCGGCGAGGTCCTCGTCGTTGAAGGTGTTGTCGAGGGAGAGCATGCGCGAGATGTGCTGCACGGAGGTGAACTCCGTCTCGTACTGCCCGGCGACCTTCTGGGTCGGCGAGTCCGGGGTGCGCAGCGCCGGATACTCCTCCTCCAGCGCCTCCAGTTCGCGCATCAGCTGGTCGAATTCGGCGTCGCTGATGATGGGGGCGTTCTTCACGTAGTACCGGAAGCGGTGCTCCTCGATCTGCTCAGCGAGCCTGGCGTGCTTCTCCCGTGCCTCGGCGGGCACGCTCGTCGTCTCCGCTTGCTTGTCGCCGGCCACCGTGTGTCCTCCCGTTACTCTGGGTTGTCCGCGAGGGATCTCGCCGCCCGGACGCAGTGTGCGTAGGCCGCGCGCGCGTACGCGGGGGAAGCCCCCGCGAGCCCGCACGCCGGGGTGATCGTGACCGCCTCCGGGAGGAGTCCCGGCCGCAGCCCCAGCCTGCGCCAGAGTGTCCTGACACCCATGACGCTACTCCCCGGGTCCGACAACGGACCGTCCGTCCCCGGGACGACACCGGCGAGCAGCCGGGTCCCGCTCTCCACGGCTTCCCCGATCGCCTCGTCGTCACGCTCGGTGAGAAGGGAGAAGTCGAAGGAGACCCCCGCCACGCCCGCCCGGCGCAGCAGGGCGAACGGGACGTCCGGTGCGCACGAGTGGACCACGACGGGCCCGTCGTCGTGCACCTCGATGACGTCCCGCAGTGTGGCCTGAACGATCTGCCGGTCCACCGCGCGGTGGGTGCGGTAGCCGCTCGCCGTCCGCACCTGGCCGCGCAGTACGGCGGTGAGGGACGGTTCGTCGAGCTGCAGGACGAGCTGCGCGCCGGGGACGCGCCGCCGCACCTCGTCAAGGTGGAGGCGGAGTCCTTCGGCGAGGGAGGCGGCAAGGTCGCGGCAGGCGCCGGGGTCGGAGAGGGCGGCCTCGCCGTTCCTCAGCTCCAGGGCGGCGGCGAGCGTCCACGGGCCGACGGCCTGGACCTTCAGCGGGCCCTGGTAGTCCTGCGTGAACTCCTCCAGGGCGTCGAGGTCCTCGCCGAGCCAGGAGCGGGCGCGCCTGGTGTCGCGGCCCGGGCGGTCGCCGATGCGCCAGCCGCTGGGCTCGACGCGGGCGTACAGCTCTACGAGCATGCCTGCGGTTCGGCCGATCATGTCCGCGCCGGGGCCGCGGGCGGGGAGTTCGGGGAGGTGCGGGAAGTCCTCGAAACTGCCGGTGACGGTTTTGGCGGCTTCTCGGGCGTCGCCGCCCGGCAGGGAGCCGATGCCGGTGGCCGGGCCGAAGCTGAACTGGCTGTTTTCGCTCACACGAGAAGCGTACGCAGGGTCGGCCGGGGTGGTTTTCGCCCCCGCCGCCCCTTCCCGTCCCGTCCCCGGGGGCTGCGCCCCCGGACCCCCTTGTCGGCCCTTCGGGCCTCGTCCTCAAACGCCGGACGGGCTCATTGCTACCGCCCCGGGCGTACCGTGAGGTCGTTGATCTCCGCGTCCCTCGGGAGGTCCAGGGCCGTCAGAATCGTCGTGGCGACCGACTCCGGGTCGATCCACTGGCCTGGGTCGTACTCCTTGCCCTCCTGGCGGTGGACCTTGGCCTGCATGGGGCTGGCCGTGCGGCCGGGGTAGATGGAGGTCACCCTGATGCCGGCCGCGTGCTCCTCGTGGCGCAGGGAGTCGGCGAGGGCCTTGAGGCCGTGCTTGGAGGCCGCGTAGGCGGACCAGCCGGCGTGGGCGCTCAGACCGGCGCCGGAGTTGACGAAGATCACGTGGCCGCGGCTCGCGCGGAGCTGGGGCAGGAAGAGGCGGGTGAGCTCGGCGGGCGCGACGAGGTTGACATCGAGCTGGTGGCGCCAGGTCTTCGGGGTCAGCTCACCGACGGGAGCGATCTCGACGACACCGGCGATGTGGAGCAGGGAGTCCACGTGGTCGGGGAGCGACTGGTGGGAGAAGGCCCAGCTGAGCCTGTCGGGGTCCGTGAGGTCGCCGACGAGGGTGCGGGCACCGGGGAACTCGGTCGCGAGGTCCTTCGCCCGGCCCGCGTCGCGCGCATGGAGCACGAGTTCGTCCCCGCGCGCGTGCAGACGGCGGGCGACGGCCGCGCCGATGCCGGAGCCCGCTCCGGTGATCACATGGGTAGCCATGTCCGCCATGCTCGCATCACCGGGCGCTCATTCCACGCCGAGGCTCTCCTCCAGGTAGGCGAGCGCGCCGACCGGCTCCTCGGCGAAGAACACCAGGTCGGTGAGCGGTCGGGGCAGGAAGCCCTCTTCGTCCATGCGGCGGAACTGTTCCTTGAGTCCGTCGTAGAAGCCGGCGGTGTTGAGCAGCACCACGGGCTTCTCGGTGTGGCCGTGCTTCTTCAGCTCGAGGATCTCGGTCGCCTCGTCGAGGGTGCCGGTGCCGCCCACCATGATCACGACGGCGTCCGCGTTCTCCAGCAACAGGCGCTTGCGCTCGGCGAGGTCCTTGGCGATGACCATGTGGTCGACGCCACGGCGCGCCTTCGCCGCGAGGAACCCCACCGAGACGCCGAGGAGCCGGCCGCCCGCATCCTCCACCCCGTCGGCGACGACCTTCATCAGCCCGACGTCGGAGCCGCCCCACACCAGGGTGTGTCCGCCCTTGCCGAGCAGCCGGGCGAAGTCCCGCGCGGGGCCCGTGTAGCGGTCGTCGAGGTCGGCGGCGGAGAGGAAGACGCAAATGTTCACGGACCTACAGTACGGGCCCGGTCGGACACCGCGGTGAGCCGCATCTTCGACTGCCGGTGCGGCAGCTCCTCCCAGTCCTTCATGAACTCGGCTGCCAGACCGTACCGGGCGGCCAGTTCCGCCAGCGTCTCCGTGCGGTAGTAGAAGTCCTCGTGCAGCACCTGGTGCTCCTCGCCCTCCGTGCGATCGAACGTGAAGTCGAAGAACCCGCCGGGCGCCAGCACCCTGCCGACGTGCGCGAAGCACTCCTCGATGACGTGCAGGGGCGAGTGCGAGAAGACGCTGTGCGCGTGGACGACGTCGAAGTGGCCGTCGGGCAGGAAGGCGAAGGTGAGGTCGTTCGCGAGGGTCAGGTGGGGCAGTTTCGCCTGGAGCCCCTCCCGTACGAGGGTGTCCTGGGCGGCGATCAGGATGTGCGGCGAGATGTCGATGCCGTAGTAGTGGCCCGGTTCCAGGTGGTCGATGAACAGCCGGCCCGCGCGGAGGTTGCCGCAGCCGATCTCCAGCATGCGGTGGTCCGGGCGCAGACCGTGTCGCAGCAGGTAGTCGAACTGCATCCGGCCGATGCGCGCCCATTGCTCGCGGGAGGGGTTGTGACCCACGGCCGCCTCGGCGCTGCGGGCCGCGTCGGAGGCCATCACCGCGCGGTAGTACGCGATGTGGTCGCGGTGCCGCAGCCGCAGCCAGGCGTCGCGCAGGGCGCGCCGCGCGTGGGCGGGGACGCGGCGCGGATGGCCCAGGGCGTAGCGGGCGCGGTGGGCGAGGGTTCCCCGGTTTCTGCGGGTGTCCGTGGCTCCCATGGCGCCTCCTCGGGAAGAACTCGGCTAAAGCCTGCGCTGTAACTGGCGAGTCGGCTACCCGGAAGGAGCGATCGTGACCAGAGGCCATCGCATCACCGTGGAACCGAGTGAACGCCACGTGCGCGTGGTGCACGGCGGGCAGCTCCTGGCGGAGAGTGACCGCGCGCTCGTGCTGCACGAGACGGGCTGTACGCCGCGGTACTACATCCCGCCGGAGGACGTGCGGCTCGAACTGTTGACGCCCTCGGACACCCGCACGCACTGCCCGTTCAAGGGCGACGCCTCCTACTGGTCGCTGCCGGACGCCGCGGACCTGGTCTGGGCGTACCGGGAGCCGAAGGCTGACGTCGCCGCGATCAAGGACCACCTCTGCTTCTACGAGGTGGAGACCGGCTGATCGCCGGGAAGGGTTGCAATCGGCGAACGCGCCGCCCGCCTCCCCGATGAAATTCACGCCGTGCGGCAGTCTGGTGTGACATGGACAAGAACATCACGTCGCGAGACGGCACTCCCCTGGCGTTCGAGAGCGCCGGGCGGGGTTCCACGATCGTCCTCGTCAGCGGGGCGATGTCGACGGGCGCCACGGTGGCACCGCTGGCGGCTCCCCTGTCGGAGCGGTTCCGGGTGGTGGTCTACGACCGCCGGGGCCGGGGCGCGAGCGGCGACACGCCGCCGTACGCGGTCGAGCGCGAGGTCGAGGACCTGGCGGCGCTGATCGAGTCGGTGGGCGACGAGGCGGCGCTGTACGGCATCTCCTCGGGCGGCGCGCTGGCGCTCCGGGCCGCGGCGAGCGGGCTGCCGGTGCGCCATGTCGCCGTGTACGAGACGCCGTACGCGATGTCGGAGGACGATCTCACGGAGCGCGCGCGGTACACCGACCAGCTGACGATGGCGCTCGCGGAGGGGCGGCGCGGGGACGCGGTGGAGCTGTTCCTGCGGCTGACAGGGCTGGACGAGGCGGTCATCCAGGGCGCCCGGCAGTCCCCGATGTGGACGGGGATGGAGGCGTTGGCGCCGAGCCTCGCGTACGACGACGCCGTGATGGGCGACGGGAGCGTGCCGCGCGAGCTGCTGTCGTCGATCGGTGTGCCGGTGCTGTCGATCGCGGGGGACGCGAGCCCGGCGTGGATGCGCGAGGCCGCGCGGGCGATCGCCGAGTCGGTCCCCCGGGGCACGTACCGCGCGCTGGAGGGTCAGACCCACATGGTCGAGCCGGACGTCCTGGCGCCGGTGCTGGCGGAGTTCTTCGCGCGGTGAGCTGTGTGGGTGCGGTCCGCCGACAACACGGACGTGCTACTTCACCGCGCCACGCCACAGCTCGGGTTCCTGTTCCGCGAAACGGCGTTCGCGCTCGTCCGCGTCGGGCAGCGTGCGCCGGACCAGCGCGCGGAACGCGGCACCGTGCCCGGGCGTCCGCAGGTGGCACAGTTCGTGGACGAGAACGAGGTCGACCAGCGCGGCGGGCAACTGCAGGACGGCCCAGTGGACGGTGATCGTGCCGTCGGGGGTGCAGGCGCCCCACCGGTAACCCAGGTCGCGTACTTCCAGTGCCTTCGGTGACACCCCGATCGTTCCGGCGTACGAGGGCGCGCGTACGGCGAGCCACCGGCCTCCGCACGCCCTGTACCACTCGGCGATGGCCTTCCCGCCTGCCCGCCGGTGGGCAGGCCGGGGCAGTTCGAGCCAGCCCTGGTTCAGGCGCACCCGCCGCCCCTCGCCCGCCGGGACGATCCGCAACCGGTGCCGACGGCCGAGGTAGGCGAAGCCCGTCCCGTCCACCAGTTCCTTGGCCTGCTCGGCGGGGCGCTCGCTCCGGCGCCGTACCTCGTCCGCGAGCCGGGGCAACCGGGACCGCACGGCGTCGGCCACCTCGCGGGGATCGGCGTCCGGCGGCACGGCGAAGCGCACGCCGCCGTCCGGGGCGACGTCGATGCCCAGGGTCCGGCGCCGGGGACGCACGACGAGCTCCCACTCCCACTCGTCGGGGAGCGGCAGCGCGGCGATCGCCTGCTGGGCGGGATGGACGGGGCCGGTCACCCGCCATTCCTACCACCGCGCGGGAAGGCCCGGGTGAGGGTGGTCCGTGGCGGTCAGCCGGTCCGGCGCCGGTAGCGCAGGAAGTCGGCGTGCCGGTCGCGGGCGAGCTCCACCAGGTGTCCGGCGAGTGGGCCGCCCCGCTCCCAGTCCACGTGCAGGTTCTCCTCCAGGTGGACGCGCAGTTCCCGGCGCACCCTGATCTGGGTGTCCGCGAGGACGACGAAGTCCTGGGAGCCGACGAGCCGCGCGATCTCCGCGGTGAGGTCGAGGGTCCCTTGGAAAAGGTCCACCCCCTCCGGCGTTCCGGTCTCCTCGAACGCGTCCTTCAGCAGCCTGTGGACCGGTTGTTCGGTCCATCGGTCGAGATCGCGCACCCGGTCGTCCCTGGGGCCCACGTAATCCCCGTCCTCGGCCGCGAGGACATCGGTGCGCAGGGCCGCGAGCGCGGCCGCCGCCTGTTCGAAGTCGTCGCCCATCTGGCGGACGATCTCCTCCAACCGGGCGCTGAACCGCTGGTGGAGCGTGCGGTCGGAGCCGAGGCGGGCGTCGATGTGGAGCCGGATCCTGCTCCTCATGTAGTCGGTTCTGGTCCGGGGGTCCGGGTTGGCGTCCACCCGCTCCATGAAGTCCGCCGCCGACAACTCGACCGACGGTACGCGCTCCTCGATGCCCGAGACCCGCAGGTGGCGGGAGATGAGCCCGCGCACCTTGGCGCCGTAACGGCGTGGGCTGAAGTCGTCGCGTCCGTCCAGGTAACGCTGCCGGGCCAGGTACTGGACCTCGCCCAGCAGGCGCGCGTCGGTCTCGTACTTCAGTGCGGCAGGCCTCGGCAGTACGGCGTTGAGCGCGGTCAGGAAGTCGCGTACGAGTTCGTCGAACTCGCCCAGCAGCAGGGGGTCGGCGAGCGAGGCGAGCAGGTCGTCGCGCTGCCGCTGGTCGGCGAGCGAGGTGACGCCCCGGTCCGCGAGGAGTTCGGCGATCTGTTTGCGCAGGTCGGCCAGCCGGTCGTCAGCGGCGGCCTCAGTCTCCAGCCACATCCGGTCGCGGACCGGCTGGTCACCGGTGTAGTCCGGCCTGAGATGGTCGAACGACGGGTCAGCGTAACCGTACACAGCCCGCAGATGGGCCAAGTCATACTCGTCCATGGACCGGGAGAGTTCGGTGCCGACACCGATGTAGTCGACGACCTGTCCCCATTGCTTGTGCGGGTAGATCCGGTTGGTACGGGCCACCGCCTGGAGCAGTCCGACACCAGAGAGCGGATTGTCCAGGTAGAGCACCTGCTCGACGGGAGCGTCAAAACCGGTGAGCAGCATCGACTGGACGATGAGGAAGGCCATCGGTTTGTCCGGATCGCCACCCCCGGCCCCCCGCCCGCCGCCACCGATCTCCGGCCGTATGCCGGCGTCCCATGGGTCACCCCACCCACGACCTCTGCCGAAGGTGGTGCCCGCGGGTCGTGCGTGCGCCGATACCTCCCAGGAGGGGTCGGCCGCAGCCGCATGAGGGTCACCGAGACCCTGCTTGAAGCGAGCGGTGTGGGCATCCTGCCGAGACTTCGCTGTCCAGGTCTGCCACCCCTTCGGGTCTTTCGGCTGGCCGGATGAGGCCTTCGAGATGACCACCGCCGCGTCGATGGAGCGGAGCAACGGAAGGTGAGGCAGGAGATCGAGTAGTTCCTGCTCTTCGGGGGAGGCAGAATCGTAACCGCTCGGGTCGTACACCATACTGGGGTTCAACTGTTCGATTCGAGCGACGAGACGGTCGAGGGCCGCGAGCAGCGCCGAGTGGTACATGACGGCCGCCTTCCGGGAGACAGTGGCGATCTGCGCACTGAAGCGGTCGGGAAGCGCCGTCCGCGCCCAGTGCCGCAGTATGTGCTCGGCCTTGTCCGCGATCACCGACGGCGTTTCGAGGACCTCCTTCCTGCGGGCGAATTTCCGCAGGATCCGTTCCCGCTGTTCCGGGTCGGCCGGCACCTCCACGTCGAAGGACGCGTCTAGGACGGCCTTCTCTATGACCTCCAGGCGCACGCTGTGGGCCTCGTAGCGGACGGGGACGACGGCCCGGTCGATCTCGGCGTCGCGGAGGGTGTAGGTGTCGGTGAAGCCACCAAAGACGTCCTCGGTGGTCTTGCGCGCCTTGCTGAGAATGGGGGTGCCGGTGAAACCGACCAGGACGGCGTTCGGCAGCATGGCGCGCAGCCGGGCGTGCTGCCAGGCGTGGTGCCCCCGGTGTGCCTCGTCGACCAGGACGACGATGTCGTGCCCGGGGTTGGCGACGTGATTCTGAACCACATCCTGCTCGTCCGGCGTCTCGGCGAGCTTCTCCTCGCGGCCGTCCCAGGCGGTATCGTCCCGGCGCGCCTTCTGGAGCATCACCAGGGTGACGTCGGGGACGTCGACGGCGAGGTACTTGCGGGCCCGGGGGACCGAGCCTGAGCGGTAGATCTTCTCCTCGGCGGCGGCGAGGCTGCGCCGGATCTGCTTCTCCAGGTCGATGCGGTCGGTGACCACGACGACCTTGTGCCCGCGCAGGTCCTTGGTGCTCCTGAGATGGCGGACGAGGAAGGCCATGGTGAGGCTCTTGCCGGAGCCCTGGGTGTGCCAGACCACCCCGCCGCGCTGGTGGACGTCCTCCCCCGCGTCGAGGGCCCGGCGGCGTTCGCGGAGCGTCGCGGCGATCGCGTGGACCGCCCGGAACTGCTGGAAGCGGCCGACGGCCTTCACGGTGCGTGAGCCGTGCCGGGTCTCGGTCGTGAAGTCCCTGACGAGGGTGAGGAGGTGGGCGGGCCGCAGGACACCGGCGACCAGTGTCTGCTGCGCCGAGAGCTCCCGGTCCTCCGGGACCCCGGCCTCCGGCTTGACCTCCGTCTCCCGGGCAGGTGCCACGGTCCGCCAGGGCGCGAAGTGCTTGGCCTCGGCGGTGACGGTGCCAAGTTCGGCGTGTGTCCAGTCGGTGCCGACGAGCAGCTGCGCGGAACGCATGAACTCGGCTACGGGGGCAGTGGCGTCCGTGCCCGCGTAGGCGATGACCTCCATGACCGCCTGGTCGAGGGCGAAGCGCGCGTTCTTGCGGCCGGTGGTCACGGGCGCCTTGCACTCGACGACCACCCAGGGCAGGCCGTTCACGAACAGCACCATGTCGGGGGTAGCGGCCGGCGCACCGGGACGTTCCACCCGGAACTGGGAGACGGCCAGGAAGTCGTTGCCGTCCTCGAAGCGCCCGTCCCAGTCGACGAGCCGGACGTGCTCGGGGTCGCCCTTGGTCCAGCCGGGGATCGTCCGGGCAGGAATGCCCTCCCTCAGCAGCCGGGTGACTTCTAAGTTCGCGGACACTCCTCGCCCGGCCGCGCCCTGGCCGGGGGCGGTGCCGCGTACGCGGGCCAAGATGTGGTCGAGCTGCTGGGCGGTGAGCCAGGAGGTGCCGTCCTCCGGGCGAACGTTGATCCGGGCCACGGCGTTACGGAACCGGTCCGCGTAGATGACGTCGGTGAACGACCTGCGCCCGGAGTCCTCGGGCCGGGTGGCGGGTTGTCCTGGGGGCGCGCCCCTCAGGTGTTCCCACCCCATGGCTTCCAGCTGCTCGATCAGCGGCCGTTCGACCTTCACGTACTCCGGCTGTTCCGCCACCGGCTCCCCTTGCCCCGCCCGTCGCCGTACGCACCGCCCACACCATCGTGAACAGAGGTGCGGACCAGCCTACCCGCGCAGGTGGTTGACGTCAGGAAGAGTGCGAGTGAGGTGGCGTATCCGGCCAACCGGCGGGTGGAGCACGGGGGTCACGAAACCGTGAACACTTGCCCAGCAAGTGTCCACGGTTTTCGGTGGGTGGGCCGGGGACGGCCGTTCAGGCCGCGAGCACCGGCAGTACGGGCGGTCTCGGTGTGATGCCGTCGCCGGTACCGCCGCCACTGGGTGGCGGGTCACCTCCGCCTAGCACCAACTCGAACCAGATGGTCTTGCCGCCCACGCCGAACAGCGACTCCCCGAGGCTGCATCCGCCCCATGCGTCGGCCAGCAGGTCAAGGATCAGTAGCCCACGGCCACACTCGGCGTCCGGCTTGTTCTGCACCAGCGGCAGGGGAAAGACGGGACAGGTGTCCATCACGCTGACCCGCAGGACCGGGTTGGTCCAGCACAGTCGCACGATGGCGGGCCCGAGGGAGTAGCGGACGGCGTTGGTGGTCAGCTCGGAGGTGAGCAGTTCCGCCCGGTCGGTGAACTCCGCCAGCCCGTGCGCGCCGAGCACGGCCTTGAGCGTCGTACGGGCGACGGCCGGCCCGCGCGGGTCACGAGGGAAGTGGAGTTCGTACTCCCAGGGTTCGGTGAAGGGGATGAGGGGCGGGGTGGGGATGAGGTGGTCATCCCGGCGGGACGGTTCGGGGGTCTGCTCGTGTTCCGGTTCCGCGTTCTTCACGCGTCACCTCCTTATGCGTGCGCAGGTTCGCGGTGCGACGGTCACGGTGTCGGTTCGTTGAGGTTGGTCGGTGTGGTGTCCCGTACGGCGTCACCCACGGCATGGGCCGAGTCCATTGCGTCCGGCGGTGGCCTGCCGCCGGGCCCCTGTCCCGTCGGGCCCGGGACGGGAAGGGGTGGGCGGTGCGCTTCCGCTGGAAGGGGATGGAGTGGTGGCGCGGATCACACGCTAGCGCGTCGACTAAAACGCGTGCTACTAACTTCACTAAAACGGGTTTTTTTTAGATTACGATGGACGCCGGCCCCAGACGATCGGCAAACTGTGCGCGCGAGCGAGGAGTTGTACATGGCACCACGGCATCAGCCGAGCATCCGTCAGCGTCGGTTCGGGGCCGAACTACGGCGGCTGCGCGAAGCCGCCGGCATGGCCGCACCCGCGGCCGCGACACGGCTCGGCGCGGACCGCACGATGATTTCGAACATCGAGTCGGGCCGGTTCGGCATCAGCGAGGAGCGGCTACGACGACTCGCGAGCATCTACGAGTGCAACGACCCAGACTTGATCGACGCCTTGGCCACGATGACGGGCGGACGCCCCAAAGGCTGGTGGGACGAGTACCGGGGAAAGATTCCGCCGGACTTCCTTGATGTAGCAGAGCTGGAGTACCACGCCACCAGTCTCAGAACCCTCCAGACCGCCCACATCCCGGGCCTCTTCCAGACAGAGGACCATGCCCGAGCCCTGTTCGATCTGTTCGTACCAGCACTCCCCCGCCTGGAGTTGGAACTGCGGGTGGCCCAGCGACTCGGTCGTCACAGCGTGGTGGCGAACAGCCCCGGCGTGCCGTACGTGGGGTACGTCCACGAAGCGGCCCTACGCATGCGGATCGGAGGACGGCACGTCGCCAAGGCACAACTGAACCGACTGCTCGAGGAGAGCGAACGCGACAACGTCCGACTGCTCGTCATCCCCTTCACGGCGGAGGGCTTCCCCATGGCCGGGGACACCGTGATGTACGCGTCAGCACCAAACCCGCACCTGGACACCGTGCAGGTGGACTCCCCTATCGGCGCGGTCTTCTTCGACTCCCCCACCCATCTGGCCAACTTCCGAACGCGGCTGGACTTGATCGAAAAAGTGGCGTTGAATCCCAAGAAATCGAGGGACTTCATCCTCGAAATCATTGGAGATCTGTAAGGGGTGCCAGCTTTGTCCGAGTTGAAATGGTTCAAGTCCTCGTTCTCGGAGGCTTCCGGCAACGCCTGCGTCGAGGTCGCGGTCCGCGATGACGCACGGGTGGCGATACGGCACAGCGTCTACCCTGCCTGGGGGTTCTCCGTCGACCGGACGACGTTCTCTTCCTTCGTTAGCGCGGTACGGTCCGGGACTCTCAGCATCAGCACACGTTAACCAGTAGCCGACGCAAGAAAATCTACTGGAGGCAGGGAGACTCTTCCGCTAAGCAAGTCCTCCATGAGACTAAGTTGAGTAGTGCGCAGTTTGGCAATCTGCCTCTGCACCGAATTGGCTCGTCGTCTGCCTACCGCCAGTGCGGCCTGGACTCGCCTCTGCTCCTCAAGCGGGACATCCGGCACCAACAGCCGTTCAATTGACCCCTGGCTGATGTTCTTCATGCTCCCACTCGTGCCCGTCGCGGCAGACTTAATCTGCGCCCGGACGGCAGGGTCGGACAATACTGCTGCAACAAACCCTACATCGGCCATCGAATCATCAACCATAAGCCTGAGCGTCTTGTCACTCAGCATGAGCCTGGGCGGTGAATTCCCCACGACGCAAGCGAGTCCCACAAGATCCTCCGTGTTGGCCCGCGTCATCAGCAAGTCGCCGGATCGAACTTCGAACTGAGGATTGATAAATTCAGCATCACGAACGACTTTGTTTTCGTGGCCCAAAAACCCGTCAGCCTGCACGGCACTAACTTTAAGCACTCCCCATTCACCATCCCCTGCGGGAGTGTCTTGAGCCAAGGGACTTTTCCCCGCTTCGATACGATGAAGCCAGGAACTGAGCGGCACCCTTTCCGAAGTCTCCGTGAGCTTCCTTGAAACGAGAGCGGTCTTAGCGGTCTTCAACTTGTCCCGCACACGCTCCAGCGCCGCAATTCGCCGCTCCGTCACCGCGTGAGCGGCGACGATCCTGCGCTGCTCCGACACCGGCGGCACGCCGATCTCCAGCTCCTGAAGTCGCTCCGTATCCAACCGCCCCGTGCCATGGCTGGTTTCCTCCACCATGGCCAAAATTTTCGGCGTGCGGGTCTGCAGAGCGTGGGCGAGGAAATGCGGGTCGATTCCGTCGGCTGCGATGATCGCCTTGCAGTCCTGGCCGAAAGCAACCTGACGCTCGGTGACCCCGATCCGGAACTCCGACTTCAGGCTCATCCCACGGACCACGAAGAGGACCGTGCCTCTGTCAACCAGACGCGAGCCGTTGTCCGCGCCGAGCCGCGTCACGCGGCGATCCGAGCGATCGATGCGAAATTCCTTCAAGCTGGCCGCACTGATCCAAGGGATGTCTCCATCCCAGTAAGCGCTGTTCGCCGTGCTGGGTGTGCCGCCGGACAGCCACTTACCGGCCTCCGCGAGCGGCACCCGCCTCCAGCCGTCAGGCCATTCACCGCGCATAGCCAAGCCCCTTCAGCCACGCCCCGAACTCCTCCGCCGCGCCCTCGCTGTCCGCCTCCAGCTCCGCGAGCGACACCGCGTACTTCTCGGCCCAGCGGCGGAAGGTCGCGACCAGTTCGCGGCGGCCCGTGGCCGACATCGCGTCCAAGCGGGTGGAGAGGCCCTCCCCAAGGACTTCCAGGACAACGTTCTGTCCACCGTCCCCGGCCTTGGCCATCTCCGCCGCCGCCTTCAGTTCCGGCAGGAACTTCGCGTCCACGGCCGACCGGCGCTTCGAGGCCGCCGTGCGCTCCTTGCGGCGTTGGGTGATCGTCTTCTCCAGGGCGGCGATCTCCTCAGGGTCGGCCAGCTCGGATTCCGTCACCTCCGCCTCGGAGGTCTCTTCCTCCTCGTCGTCCGCGTCCGACTCCGCAGGCCCCTGCCCCTCCGCCAGCCAGGCCACCGCCTCCTTGTACGCAGCCTCCGCCTCCGCCAGCGCCGCGTCCGCGCGGGCGACCTCCGCCAGGAACTCGGGGATGAGGGACCGTACGACCGACTCGTCCAGTGCGCGGCGCTTGTCCGCCGTAGTCACCGTGGACTTGGACCGGCCACGGCGGGGCCGTCCGCCCTCGATCTCCTCCTCGTCGGGGACGACCGGGTTGACCATGGTCTCCACCGTCTCCACCCAGCCGTCGAGCACCCGCTCGTAGCCGCCCGCAGCCAGCGCCTTCACGTCGTACCGCGCGGAGGACCACCAGTCGGCGACGATGCCGTCCGTCTCGTACCGGTCCAGGATGCCGACCGGCTCGATCACCGCCCGGAAGCCGGTGACCAGCCGCTCCCGCAACCGCATCGGCTGCTGGTCCACGCTCAGCTTCGAGAAGTGCTCGGCCTGCTCGGCCCACCACTTCTCGTACGCCTCACCCAGCTCGCGCTCCTTCACCGCCGCCAGGCCCGGAATGCGCTCAGCCGTGGCGTCCGGTCCCTCCGGCAGGAAGTCGACGTAGTCCTCGTCGTCCGCTCGCGCTGCGAAGAGAGACGGCAGGTTCACGCCGTAGGCCTCGAAGGCCTCCTTCTTCGCGTCGATCTCCGCCTTCGGCACCCCGCCGTACAGGTGCGCGCGCACGTCCTGCGGCTCCGCGGCCGGCGAGTTGTCGACCCAGCGGCGGATGTTGAGATTGCAGTCGGCGGCCAGCAGGTCGTCCCTGCTGACGACGCGCGCGTAGCCGTCGATCGGGGTCCAGTCGCGGTAGACCGTGACGATCTTCTCGACGTACTCGGGGCCGAGGACGTTCTGGTTCTTGCCCGGCCGGTACTCGCGGTCGGCGTTGATGAAGAGGACGTTGCCCTGCCGGTCGCCGTGCTTGCGGTGCGGCTTGCGCAGGATCAGGATGCAGGCCGGGATGCCGGTGCCGTAGAAGAGGTTGGGGCCGAGGCCGATCACCGCCTCGACGCAGTCGTCCTTCAGGAGCTCCCTACGGATGTCGCGTTCCTTGCCGCCCCGGAACAGCACGCCGTGCGGCATGACAGTGGCGGCGACGCCGTCGTGCTCCAGCACGGAGATCATGTGCTGGACGAACATCAGGTCGGCCTTCTTGCCCGTCTCCGGCGCCCAGCCCCACTTCATCCGGGTGCCGTGCGCCTCCTCGGCCTTCTCCACCTCGTCCTTGTCGTAAGGGAGGGAGAAGGGCGGGTTCGACAGCACCTTGGTGAACGTCCGCAGTTGCTTGCTGCCGTCCGGCCGCCAGTGCAGCGGCTCGGTGAGGGTGTCGCCGAGCTGGAGATCGAACTCGCGGATGCCGTGCAACACCATGTTCATGCTGGCCATGGACCAGGAAGGGCCGTTCTTGTCCTGCCCGTTGACGGACAGCAGCTGCGGCTCCCCGCCGTGCTCCTCGACGTGTTCCCGCGCGGCGATCAGCATGCCGCCCGAACCCGCGCAGGGGTCGTAGACCGATTCCCGCTCCTTCGGGTCCACGAGGCGGACCATCATCCGCACGACCTCGCGGGGGGTATAGAACTCGCCGCCGCGCTGGCCCGCCGAGTCGGCGAAGCGGGCGAGCAGGTACTCGTACGCGGCGCCGAGCATGTCCGGGAACTCGAAGTCCTCGTTGCGCAGCCGGTAGAGGCTGAAGTGCCGGATCAGGGCGCGTAGTTCGACCGTCGTGAAGCGGGACTTGGTGCCGACCGTGTCGTTGAAGGAGATGTGGGAGGTGACGCCCGCCAGCCGTTCGTTGGAACCGGTTAGTGCCGCCAGCGCCTGGTCGAGTGCCTGGCCCACGTGCTCGGTGAGGCCGGAGATGCCAGGCTCCGGCTCCGGGAACGGGCCGTCCTTCTCCAGAGGCTCGTGGTACTTGTGGGGCCCCTTCCACCAGCGTGCCTTCTGGGGCACGAAGAAGACGCGGGGGTAGCTCTCGGGATCGTTGGCGCGGGCGAGGGCGGCCTTCTCGTCCTTGCCCGGCTTCTCGAGCTCCGCGTGGTAGATCCGCTCCCACTCCGGCTGGAACTCGTCCGAGGAACGCTTCAGGAAGAGCATCCCGAAGATGTAGTCCCGGTACTCGGAGGCGTCCATGCGGCCGCGCAGGATGTCGGCAGCCGAGAACAGATGCCGTTCGAGCTGGGGCAGGGTCAGTCTGGCCACGGACCGGTCCTTCGTGCGCCGTCGGGATTCTGGAGAACTCCGGCAGCCTAGTCCGGTCGATCGGCCCACAAGAAATCGCCCGTGAGGCCGCGGACGATTCCCGGCCTCACCGGGCCGACGTCTCGTCCTCGACGATCCCCAGGTGGACGAGGAGCCGCCAAACGTCGGTGGACGGGTCGCGCTTGAGCGGGTCGCAGTTCTCCGCGTGGCCGCTGTGACGGGTCCATTCCGCGTAGCTCTCGGTACGTGGTCCGGGAATCGGGGTGTGCACGAGGTTCCTGGCCGAGCACGAGCCGTGCGAGCACAGGCTCACGAGCTTGCGGGCATTGCGTACGGCGTCCTTCTCCCGCCCCAGGAGCGACTGGCCGCGCTGGTCGTCGAGCCCCTTGCCGCGATCACCGGATGCCTTGTCGTACTCCGCGAAGCCCTTGGCGTCCCGGTGTTCACGCAGCCGGCGCAGGACGGTGTCGTTCACGCCTCCCTCCTGGCTGGTGAACTGCTGGAAGTGCAGCAGCAGCCACAGTTCGAAGGAGGGGTGGGAGAGCGCGACCTGGACGCCGTGGTCGGCGGCCTCGCGCATTGCCTCCGGGATGTCCTGGTCCCGGTTGTCCTGCGCGTCACGGTCGAAGAGCGCCCACTTCTCGTCCGCAGGGTCGGAGGCGGACTCGATCACCTTCTGCACGACCTCGGTGGGGCGCAGCCCGTTCCTGGCCCCGTGGAACTTGAGTAAGAACTTCTCCCGTTCGCCGTAGGTCTTGTTCAGCAGCGCGATGTAATCCCGTTCGGTCTTCTCGCCCTCGGCGGCGATGTAGACCACCCGGCGGGACTCGTCCTCGTAGGACTGGGGCGGCCGGCGCAGCGGCCTGGCCTCGTCGGCGTCGCGGCGGCGCCGGCGGCTCCGCGGCTGGTTCCGGTTCTGGCGGTCCTGTGGTCCCCTGCTCACGCTGTTGCCCGCAGCCCCTCTTCGATGAGTGCGATCTGCCGTGCGATCTCGCCGCTGGTCAGTCGGGGGACGCCGCCGTAGTGACCGTGCAGGTAGCGGCGTTCCAGGTTGTCGTCGCGGCGGGCCTTGCGGGCCGCCGTAATCGGGTAGAGCTGGGACTCGCCGGTGGCGTTCTTGAGGGCGATCCACACCTGGTCGCGGTCGAGTGGCCGCTCCACCACGGACGGGCCCAGCAGGGTCGCGTCGTGCGTGGTGAAGATCAGCTGTGCGGTGTGCGGGTTGGCTTCCTCGTCCTGGAAGAGGCGGATGACCTCGGCGGCGAGGATCGGGTGGAGGCTGGAGTCGAGTTCGTCGGCGAGGAGCACCCCGCCCTGGTCCAGGACGTGGAAGAGAGGCCCCAGGAAGGCGAACCAGGCGTGGGTACCCAAGGACTCCTGGTCCCAGAAGTCCAGGGGACGGGGAGTGCCGTCGGCGCTGCGGTGCAAGAGCTGTACCTCGCCGCTCTCGGGGTCCAGGGTCAGCCCGGTGATCCCCAAATCCGCTGCGGCCAGCATCGCACCGATGCGTTTACGCAGTTCAGCGCCGTTCTTGCGGTCGGTGAGCCGCGTACGGGTCCACTCCGTCCGATGGGGAACGTCCGCGCCGGACGTCACCAGCCAGAGGTTGTCGACGAACCAGCGGTGCACCGCTGAGAGCGCTGGGTGATTGAGCGTGGCTCCGGCTGTCAGGAACAGGGCGTCGGGTCGGGTGGACGCAACGATCACGTCCTTGTGCCCCTTCAGCCCGTTGCCGGGGAAGCGGAACTCGCCACCCTCGTCGTCCGGGCGGTCCGCCTCGCGGTCGAACCACACCTGGCGTCGCCCGGACGGATAGGCATGCAGCCACTCGGCCTCCACCCGGTCGTCGGACAGTTCGAAGCCGTAGGTGTAGCGGACGGGCTGCTTGCCGAGCAGCAGATCGACCTCGAAGAGGCTGGTCTCCTCCTGCGCCTCCGAGGCGAGTTCGAACGGCTCCCGCGGCACTCCGGGCCTCTTGCCCCAGTCCGCGAAGGAGTCCAACACCGCCTTCCGCATGAACCGCAGGGCGTCCAGGACGTTGCTCTTGCCGGAGGCGTTGGCCCCGAAGATGCCGACCGTTGGCAACACGGACACCGGCTTGCCCTCAGAGCGGGCACCGGTCTGCCGGGCGGTGTCCTCGTTGAGCTCCGTGGCCACGAGGGAGAGCTCGGTCTCCTCCCGGATGGACCTATGGTTGGCCACCCGAAAACTGAGCAGCACAGCCGACCTCCAGACGAGGCGGGTACCTGGTTCGCCGCCTTAGGCTCCTACGTGCGGGTAATCCGCACGGTCGAGCCTAAAGCGACTCATCGAGATGCGCCAGAGCTCGTCATCGAACGTTGACCGCGCTCTTCCCGTACCGGGCCCGCAGGAGCGCCGTCAGGCCGCGCCGGCCGTGGCCCGCACCGTCGACGCGATCGTCGCCGAGCCGACCACGCGGGTGCCGTCGTACAGGACGACCGCCTGGCCGGGCGCGACGCCGCGCACAGGCTCGGTGAAGCGGACCCGGAGTTCCCCGTCGACGAGTTCCGCCGTCACCTCGGTCTCGCCGCCGTGGGCGCGCAGCTGGGCGGTGTAGGTGCCGGGCCCGGAGGGGGCGGTTCCGCACCAGCGGGGCTTGATCGCGGTAAGGGCAGTGACGTCGAGGGCCGCCGCGGGTCCGACCGTGACGGTGTTGGTCACCGGGGAGATGTCGAGTACGTAGCGGGGCTTGCCGTCGGGGGCGGGGGTGCCGATCCGCAGTCCCTTGCGCTGGCCGATGGTGAAGCCGTACGCGCCCTCGTGGGTGCCGACCTTGGTGCCGGACTCGTCGACGATGTCGCCCTTGGCCCTGCCGAGACGGTTCGCGAGGAAGCCCTGGGTGTCGCCGTCGGCGATGAAACAGATGTCGTGCGAATCGGGCTTCTTGGCCACGGCCAGTCCGCGCCGCTCGGCCTCCGCGCGGATCTCCTCCTTGGTGGTGACCGTGTCGCCCAGCGGGAACATGGCGTGGGCGAGCTGGCGGTCGTCGAGCACGCCCAGCACGTACGACTGGTCCTTGGCCATGTCGGAGGCGCGGTGCAGCTCGCGGGTGCCGTCCTCGCGCAGGATCACCTTGGCGTAGTGGCCGGTGCAGACCGCGTCGAAGCCGAGCGCGAGCGCCTTGTCCAGCAGCGCAGCGAACTTGATCTTCTCGTTGCAGCGCAGGCAGGGGTTGGGGGTGCGGCCGGCCTCGTACTCGGCGACGAAGTCCTCCACGACGTCCTCGCGGAAGCGGTCGGCGAGGTCCCAGACGTAGAAGGGGATGCCGATGACATCGGCGGCGCGGCGGGCGTCGCGCGAGTCCTCGATGGTGCAACAGCCCCGCGCGCCGGTACGGAACGACTGCGGGTTCGCGGACAGGGCGAGGTGGACGCCGGTCACGTCGTGGCCCGCTTCGGCCGCGCGGGCGGCGGCGACGGCGGAGTCGACGCCTCCGGACATGGCGGCCAGGACGCGGAGGGGGCGGGAGGGCTGCGGGGTGTCAGTCATAACCCCTCCAGGGTACGGGGGCGCGGGAACCACGGCCGCCGAGTATCCGTTGACGATCACATGGGGGAGAAAAGGGCTTCCGAGGACGGGGACCGGCGCATCGGGCGGCGGGCGCTGATCGTGGGCGGGGCCGCGGCCGCGGCGGGCACGGCGGTGCTGGCGCGGGACGAGCTGGCGCGCCTGTGGTGGCGCATTCCCGGTGTGGAGAAGCCGCGCAAGCAGGGCGCGGTCGACTACGCGGGCGCCCGCTGGGTGGCCGCCTCGGACGCCAACTGGCGGCGTGCGGACCGGCCGGACGACTACGGCGTCGACATGGTGATCGTCCATGTCACCCAGGGCAGCTTCGACAGCGCGGTGAAGGCCTTCCAGGACCCGGGGCACAAGGCGTCGACGCACTACATCGTCGGGCAGGACGGCCGCATCACCCAGATGATCCGCGAGCTGGACGTGGCCTACCACGCGGGAAACCGCGACTACAACGAGCGCAGTATCGGCATCGAGCACGAGGGCTTCGTGGACCGCCCGGAGGACTTCACCGACGCGATGTACGAGTCCTCGGCCCGCCTCACGGCACGCATATGCGCCCGCTACGACATCCCGGTCGACCGGGAACACATCATCGGCCATATCGAGGTCCCGGGCACGGACCACACGGACCCGGGCCCCCACTGGGACTGGAACCGCTACCTGAAACTGATCCGCCGCGCCCGCACCTCGCGGGCCTGAGCGGGGCGGGCGGGACGCGGCTGCCGCTCACCGGCTCATCCCGACTGCCGCCCCGCCCGCGCGAACCGGCGGCGGGAAGGTGTGGACGGCGATGACTGAGGACCTTCACGGGGTCACTGGAAGATCTCCAGCCATTCCAGCGACCGGTTGAAGAAGGCGCGGACGGCGCCGCCCCGGGTGAGGTTGCGGGTGTTGACCCCGAGCATCACGGCGGCCAGCGCCAAGTCGGTGGCGTCGGCGGGGCCGTGGACGGCGAGGGTGGCCCTCTTGCGCGCGCCGCTGCCCTGCCGACCGGTCCGGATCTCCATACCATCGCGGACCAGGGCGCGGTCGCGGTGCCGTCGGCCCGTCGCGAGATAGCGGTACTCCCGCCCCGCGACCTGCAGCCGCAGGGCACGCCCGGATCTGGTCTGCGCCCAGCGGTTGCGCTTGATGCGGATTCCGGCGCCGCCGACGCTGAGCTGTGCCAGGTGCAGTGAGGGCTTGCGTCCGTGGGCCCAGCCGCCGAAGGAGGTGGCGGGGACGGTGTCGCCACTGACCTCGGTGACGTGACGATCGCCGTGCCGCTTCGCCGGGTAGACCACCTCGATCCGTCCGAACTCCCCCACCGTGCCCCGGTAGCCGAAGGTCCAGGTCATCCGATGGCCGGAGCGGTCCTCCCAGCGGTCGAGCGTGTACGTGTGCTGCTGCATGGTTTCTCGCAATCCACACCGAACCCGGAAGGCCCTCACCTGTTCAAGCACCCAGCACGCGTGTCACCAACGTCCAGGGACAGCACACCTAGCCCTCGTGGGCCCGCGTCAGTGCGTCGAGCAGGGCGGCGCGGTCGTGGGTGGCGATCAGCAGTGGCTCACCCTGCACGTTCTCGACCACGATCTGGTCCATGCCCAGCGGCACGGACCATCCGCCGCCCATGATCCGCGGGGGCACGGCCGCGCCGCTCCTTCGCCGCATCTCCGCGATCTCCTCACGCGAGCGTGCGGCCAGGGAGGCGGCGAACTCCGCGTCGGTGGGCTGTTCACGGGCTTCCCGGAGCGACGCCGCCGTCAACGATTCCACCGCGATCGTCTCCCGTCCCACGGTCAACTGCCCGTCGCCAAGGCGGATCCGGTGGTAGACGCGCTTGGAGAGGGGCACGGCGTTGAGGACCAGGGCGAGGAACGTGGAGCCGCCAAGAATGACGAACCAGACGGTGCTGTCCTCGGGAAGCAGGATGCTGCCCTGGTAGGCGACCCAGACGGCCAGCACCGTCACGGTGGCGACGCTCCAGCGCCTCGGCAGTTTCTCGTGGTACACCACCGCCCGCCCGTACGACGCCGTCGCCGCGCCCCCTCCGGAACCTCCCGTGCCGTCCACGTCCGCTCCCCTCAGCTCGTACCGGTCAAGGTGTCATGGTCCTGGCCCCCGGAAGCGCCTCAGGTCAGGCCCGCTGCCCGGGCCCGTTCCACGGCGGGGCCGATGGCCTTGGCCAGGGCCTCGATGTCGGCCTTCGTCGAGGTGTGCCCCAGGGAGAAGCGCAGGGTGCCGCGGGCCAGGTCGGGGTCCGTGCCGGTGGCCAGGAGGACGTGGCTGGGCTGGGCGACGCCGGCGGTGCAGGCGGAGCCGGTGGAGCACTCGATGCCCTGGGCGTCGAGGAGGAGCAGCAGGGAGTCGCCCTCGCAGCCGGGGAACGTGAAGTGGGCGTTGGCCGGAAGTCGCCCCTCGGGTGCGGGGTCGCCGCCGAGGACGGCGTCCGGGACGGCCTCGCGGACCGCGGCGATCAGGTCGTCGCGCAACTGCCCGATCTCGCGGGCGAACCACTCCTGCTGTTCGGCGGCGAGCCGTCCGGCCGCCGCGAAGGAGGCGATGGCGGGGACGTCGAGGGTGCCGGAGCGGACATGGCGCTCCTGGCCACCGCCGTGCAGCACGGGCACGGGGGTGTGCTCACGGCCCAGGACCAGCGCGCCGATGCCGTACGGGCCGCCGATCTTGTGGCCGGACACGGTCATCGCGGCGAGCCCGGACGCGGCGAAGTCCACCGGGATCTGCCCGAACGCCTGGACCGCGTCGGAGTGCAGGGGGACACCGAACTCGGCGGCGGTCTCGGCGAGTTCGCGGACCGGCAGGATGGTCCCGATCTCGTTGTTGGCCCACATGACCGTGGCGAGGGCGACGTCGTCGGGGTTGCGGGCGATGGCCTCGCGCAGGGCCTCCGGGTGGACCCGGCCGTGCGCGTCGACCGGCAGGTACTCGACGGTGGCGCCTTCGTGTTCGCCGAGCCAGTGGACGGCGTCCAGGACGGCGTGGTGCTCGACGGGGCTGGCGAGGACCCGGGTGCGGGCCGGATCGGCGGCGCGGCGGGACCAGTACAGGCCCTTCACGGCGAGGTTGTCGGCCTCCGTGCCGCCGGAGGTGAGGACGATCTCGCTGGGGCGGGCGCCGAGTGCTTCGGCGAGGGTTTCCCTGGCCTCCTCGACGGTGCGCCGGGCGCGGCGGCCGGCCGCGTGGAGGGAGGAGGCGTTGCCGGTGACGCCCAGGTGCGCGGTGAGTGCCTCGACTGCCTCGGGAAGCATCGGGGTGGTCGCGGCGTGGTCGAGGTAAGCCATGGTGGGGCCGATTCTACGGGGCCCCGTGCGCCGGCCACGGGTTGCGGTGGGCCGGGATGCTCGCGGAGTCAGAAGCTCCAGGAGACGGTGCCGTCGGCCTGCATGAACGCCAGGAGGACGAGGAGGTCGGCGACGCCGAGTCCGAGTCCGAGGAGGGCGCGGCCGCGTCGTGCTGTGCCGCGCCACAGCGCGACGGCCGCCAGCACGATGGCGGTCGGGCCGAGGAAGACGTTGAGGACGAGCAGGCCGAGCAGGCCCAGAACGAAGGACGCGACGGCCATTCCGTCGGCGTCATGGATTCCGGTGCGCCGGTCGGCCGGTGCGGTGAGGTGCATGGTGATCGGCTCCCATGGTTGTGGGTGTGCGGTGCGGACGGGACAGGCTGCTGTGCGTGGGTCAGCGCAGGGAGGGGCCGCGTCGGCGGCCACGGCGCTCGCGCAGGGCGAAGACGCCCAGCCAGACGGCGATGACGGCTCCGGCCGCGACGGAGAAGGACAGCGGCGCGTGGGCCACGGTGCCCAGGACGACGCCCAGCAGCAGGAGCGCGGCGACGAGGAACAGCATGAATGGATCCCCCAGGTCGGTGAACAGGTTCGGTGAACGGGTTCGGCGAACGTTTACGGTTACACTTGTTCACTGACTTTTCAGTCTAACGGGATGCCTGGCTTTTCATTTCGAGAGCACAGTTGTTAACTGCATGGTATGAGTCACATTTCCGGCGTCCGGCAGGCCCAGAAGCAGAAGACCCGGCAGGCACTGCTCGACGCGGCGCTGGAGCTGCTCGAGGGACAGAGCCTGAGCAGTCTGGGTCTTCGTGAGGTCACCCGGGCGGTGGGGATCGCGCCGACCGCCTTCTACCGGCACTTCCGGTCGATCGAGGATCTGGGCGTGGCGCTGGTCGAGGAGGCGCTGGGGAGTCTCCATCCGATGATCCGGACGACGGTGGCCACGACGGGGGACCGCGAGGAACGCATCGCGCGTGCGCTGGAGCTGATCGCCGATCATGTGGACGCGTACCCGGCGCACGTCCGGTTCATCGCTCGTGAGCGGCATGGCGGGGTGCGGGCGGTGCGGGAGGCGATACACGCCGAACTGGGCCGGTTCACGGCGGAGGTCGGGGAGGCGTTGGCCAAGGATCCGGTGTCCGCGGGGTGGAGCGAGGAGGATGTCCTGATGCTGGCGCAGCTGTATGTGGATCTGATGCTGGGGACTGCGTCGCTGTTTCTGGAGGCGCGGGGTGGGGAGGCGGGGGCTCGGGAGCGGGTGGCTCGGGTGGCTGCTCGGCAGATGCGGCTGATTGGGATCGGGCGGGAGTACTGGCTTGACCAGTCGGGTGGGGCGGGTGGGGCAGGCGGGATGGGTGAAGCCGGTGGGGGTGGGTGACCCCGGTTTTCGCCCCCGCCGCCCCTTCCCGTCCCGTCCCCGGGGCTGTGCCCCCGGACCCCCCTTCGACCCTTCGGGCCTCGTCCTCAAACGCCGGACGGGCTGACTACAGGCGGACTCTCGCCAGTTGGCGGGACTGGGCCACCAGGCGGTCGTTGGTGTCCCAGACCTCGGCGTCCTCCTCCAGGAAGCCGCCGGCGAGGTTGCGGGTGGTGATCGAGACGCGCAGGGGGCCCGGGGCCGGGCGGGAGCGGACGTGGACGGTCAGCTCGACCGTGGGGACCCAGCCGGAGATGCCCATCTCGAAGGCGGTCGGCGGCAGGGCGTCCACCGCGAGCAGCAGCGCCAGCGGGTCCGGGTCCCGGCCGTCGGCGAGGCCGAACCAGGCCCGCATCTCCCCCTTGCCGGACGGCTGCCCGAGCGCCCAGCCGAGGGTCGAGGGGTCGAGCTTGAGCATCAGGCGTTCGGTGATGGCGGAGCTGCCGTCGACGGGGGCGGGTCCGTCCTCGGGGCCGAAGCACTGCTCCATCGGCGGGATCGCGGGCGGCCCGGCCGTCGTACGGACGTCGGCGGGGAGGGAATCGAGGTCGCCGTAGGAGGCGAGAACGCGGATGCGCTCCACCTCGTTGCCCTGCTCGTCGAACTGGAACAGGGACGCCTGACCGGTCGACAGGGTCCGCCCGGTGCGCACGGTCTCCGTGCGGACGACCGCCGGGCCCGGCTGGGAGGCGGTCAGATAGTGCGCGGAGATGGTGAACGGGTCGGCGTGCGGCAGGGCGTCCGCGAGCGCGCGGCCGAGCACCGCCAGCAGGTAGCCGCCGTTGACCGCGTTGATGATCGTCCAGCCGGCGGAGAGGTCGATGTCGTAGACGCCGGGCGCCCGCCGGGTGAGAGCGGTGTCGCGGTCGAACTCACTGGCGCCGATCATGGCCCGGGTGGCCTGGGCGGAGGCTGCATCTGGCATGGCTGAACAGTACAAGAAGATAATACTAAGCGGTAGCTTTGCTCGCAGGCGCGGCTACTCCTCCCGGACCGTCGAACGGCGGTGCCAGGCGCGGGGAGCCCGCCAGTGGTACCGCATCGCGAGAAGCCGCAGCACGAAGGCCGTGATCACGGCGATGGTGCTGGTCACCGGGTTCAGCACGTCGTAGCGGAGGCACAGCGCGACCATGGTGGCGCCGACGATGGCCGGGACCGCGTACAGGTCCCGGTCCCAGCGCAGCAGCGAGGGCACCTCATTGGCGAGCACATCGCGAAGCACACTGCCGCCGACCGCGGTGGCCAGGCCCAGACAGGCGGAGGCGGTCAGGCCGAGTCCGTAGTCGTACGCCTTGGTGGTGCCGACGACGCAGAAGAGGCCGAGGCCGGCCGCGTCGAAGACGTTGACGGCCGCCTGGATGCGCTCCACGTGCGGGTGCAGGAAGAACACCAGGACCGCGGCGACCATGGGCGTGACGAAGTAGCCCAGGTCCGTGAAGGCTGCGGGCGGCACCGCGCCGATCACCAGATCGCGGAAGAGTCCTCCGCCCAGGGCGGTGACCTCGGCGAGTACGGCGATGCCGAACACGTCGAAGTTCTTGCGGACGGCCAGCAGTGCGCCCGAGATCGCGAAGACGAAGATGCCGATCAGGTCGAGCGTGTGCAGGACGGACGGACTGAACAGTTGCTGAAGCACCCGTACATTCTTACTCAGCAAGCACCCCTCGCCTTGCAAAACAAGGCGAGGGGCGGGGTGGGCTTGCTGACTTCTGTTTCGGCTATACGGCCTTGTCGGCCTTCTCGGGCTCACCGGCCGTTTCAGCCTCACCGGCCGCTTCGGCCGCTTCCGCCTTCGGCTCGGACGGCTCCGCGGGCTCGGTGTCCCGTTCGGCGGGCTCGTCCGACGCCTCGGCCTCCTCGGGCTCACCGGCCGCTCCCGCCTTCAGTCCGGCTGGCTCGGCGTCCCCTTCGGCGGGCCCGCCCGACGCCTCGGCCTCCTCCGCCTGCTCGGCCTGCTCGGCCTTCTCGGGCTTACCGGCCGTTTCAGCCTCACCGGCCGCTTCGGCCGCTTCCGCCTTCGGCTCCGCCGGATCGGCGGACTCGGCGTCCCGTTCGGCAGGCTCGTCCGACGCCTCGGCCTCCTCCGCCTGCTCGGCCTGCTCAGCCTGCTCGGCCTTCTCGGGCTTACCGGCCGTTTCAGCCTCACCGGCCGCTTCGGCCGCTTCCGCCTTCGGCTCGGACGGCTCCGCGGGCTCGGTGTCCCGTTCGGCGGGCCCGCCCGACGCCTCGGCCTCCTCGGCCTTCACGGCCTCCTCCGCCTGCTCGGCCTTCTCCGCCGTCTCCACGGCCTTCTCGGCCTTCTCCGCCGTCTCTACGGCCTTCTCTGGCTTCTCCGCCATTTCAGCCGTCTCGGCCAGCTCAGCCGTTTCGGCCTTCACCACCGTCTCGGTCCTCACCGCCGTCCCGGCCTGCTCCGGTACCTTCGCCGCCGCGAGCTCCTCGGATACGGGGGCGTCCTCGACGCCCTCGCGCGTGGCCGACACGACCTCTCCGGCCGTCCGCTTCACCGTCCCGGCCGCGATCTCCTCGGCGTAGTGGCAGGCCACCCGGTGGCCGCCGCCGACGTCCCGCAGCTGCGGCCGTTCGGTCGAGCACCGCTGGGCCTGGGCCCAGGGGCAACGGGTGTGGAAGCGGCAGCCGCTGGGCGGGTTGGCCGGGGAGGGCAGGTCGCCCGTGAGCAGGATGCGCTCGCGCTGGTCCTCGACCTCCGGGTCCGGCACCGGCACGGCCGACATCAGGGCCTTGGTGTACGGGTGCTTCGGCTCGGCGTAGAGCGCGTCGCTCGGCGCCTCCTCGACCAGCGAACCCAGGTACATCACGCCGATCGTGTCGGAGATGTGCCGGACCACCGCGAGGTCGTGCGCGATCACCACGTAGGTCAGACCGAGTTCCTTCTGGAGCTCGTCCAGCAGGTTGATGACCTGGGCCTGGACCGACACGTCGAGCGCGGAGACCGGCTCGTCGCAGATGATCACGTCCGGTTCGAGGACCAGCGCGCGGGCGATGCCGATGCGCTGGCGCTGGCCGCCGGAGAACTCGTGCGGGTAGCGGGAGAGGGCGTTGGAGGGCAGGCCGACCTTGTCCAGGATCGACTTGATCTTCTCCCGGCGCTCCTCCTGATTCTTGCCGATGCCGTGGGCGACCATGCCCTCGGACAGGATCGACTCGATGTTCTGCCGGGGGTTCAGCGAGCCCAGCGGGTCCTGGAAGACCATCTGCAGCCGGCGGCGGAAGCGGCGCAGTTCCTCACCGGGCAGCTTGGCCAGGTCGGTGCCGTCGAGGACGACGGACCCCTCGGTGATGTCCACCAGCCGCAGCACCGACCGCCCGAGGGTGGTCTTGCCGCAGCCGGACTCGCCGACCAGGCCGTAGGTCTGGCCGGCCTCGACCTTCAGGGAGACCCCGTCCACGGCGTAGACGTGGCCGACCGTGCGGTCGAACAGGACACCCTTCTTGATGGGGAAGTGGACCTTGACGCCGTCCAGTTCGAGCAGGCTCATGCGGGGACCTCCTCGGCCTTCGCGTCGTCGAGTACGGGATTGACGCACCGCACCTGGTGACCGGCCCCGCGCGGTTCGGAGAGCTGCGGGGTGCCGGTCAGACAGCCCATCTCGTACCGGTCGCAGCGGGGCGCGAAGGCGCAGCCGTCGGCCCAGGCGATGCGGTCGTTGATGGAACCGCGGATGGGGTTCAGCGGCTCGCCCCGGGGGGCGTCCAGACGCGGGATGGAGCCCAGCAGTCCGTGCGCGTAGGGGTGGGTGGGGTGACCGAAGAGCTCGCGGCGCCCGGCGGACTCCACGACCTTGCCCGCGTAGAGCACGTTGACCTGGTCGCAAAGACCGGCGACCACACCGAGGTCGTGGGTGATCATCAGCAGGGCGGTGCCCTCCTGGTCCACGAGTTCCTTGAGTAGTTCCAGGATCTGCGCCTGGATGGTCACGTCGAGAGCCGTGGTGGGCTCGTCGGCGATGAGCATGCGCGGGGCGCAGGCCACCGCCATGGCGATCAGCGCACGCTGGCGCATACCGCCGGAGAGCTGGTGCGGGTACTCCTTGAGCCGCCGGGTCGGGTCCGGGATGCCGACCCGGTCCAGCAGATGGGCGGCCTCCTTGCGGGCGGCCTCCCCCTTCATCGCGCGGTGGCGCTCGAGGATCTCGGTGACCTGCACGCCGAGCGGCACGACCGGGTTGAGCGAGGACAGCGGGTCCTGGAAGATCATCGCCATCTCGCTGCCGCGCAGATCACGGCGGGCGGACGGGCTCATCGTGAACAGGTTGACGCCGTCGAAGTCGGCACGGCCGCCGATGGTGACGCCCTTGTGCGGCAGGAGGCCCATCAGGGCGAGGGAGGTGACGGACTTGCCGCAGCCGGACTCGCCGACCAGGCCCACGACCTGGCCCTGGTCCACCTCGAAGGAGACGCCGTCGACCGCCCGGGACTCCGTGCGGCCGCGACCGCCGAAGGTGATGGTCAGTTCGTCGACAGTGAGCAGAGACATGGTGGTTCAGCCCCTCAGCTTCGGGTCGAGGGCTTCCCGCATGGCCTCGCCGAGGAGGGTGAAGCCGAGGGCGGTGATGATGATGCCGACGGCGGGGTAGACCGCCATCATCGGCGCGTTGTCGAAGAAGCGCTGCGCCTGGGTGAGCATGACGCCCCACTCGGGGATGGCCGGATCGGGGTTGCCGAGGCCCAGGTAGGACAGGGCGGCCGCCTCGATGATCGCGGTGGCCAGGGAGAGCGTGGCCTGCACGATCACCGGGCTGAGCGAGTTGGGCACGATCTGCGAGAGCACGATGCGCCGCTTGCGCACACCGAGGGACTTGGCGGCGAGCACGTAGTCCGCGCTGCCCTGGGCCAGCATGGAGCCGCGCAGCAGCCGGGCGAACACCGGGATCTGCACCACACCCACGGCGATCATCACGGTGGTCAGGGACTGGCCCATGACGGCGGCGATGGACACGGCCAGCAGTAGCGAGGGCATCGCCAGCATGATGTCGATGAAGCGCATGATGACGGAGTCCACGCGCTTTCCGGTGTCGCCGCCAAGGGTGGCGAAGGCACCGGCGAGGCCGCCGATCACGAAGCCGATGACCAGACCGATCATCGTGGCGACGACACCGACGAGCAGCGTCTGGCGGGCGCCGACGAGGATGCGGGAGAACATGTCCCGGCCGAGATGGTCGAGCCCGAACCAGTTCTCGGCGCGCATGCCGACAAACTCGCCCCGGTTGGGGAAGACCTCGCCGCGCCAGGTCTGGGCGGTCGGAGCGTACGGGGCCAGGAAGGGCCCGACGATCGAGAGGAGGACGAACAGGGCGATGATGACCGCACCGACGATCGCCATCTTGCTGTGCTTGAGGCGTCGGAACGCCTCCCGCCACAGGCTGGCTCCGGTGCTGGTCTCCTTGACTGCGGCCAGTTCGGCGAGGCGCTGGATCTTGTCTGTCTTGGTGGCGACACTCATGTCAGTGCACCCGCACTCTCGGGTCGATGAGGCTGTACGCGAGGTCCACCAGCAGGTTGATCAGGACGTATATCAGCGCGATGAACATGATGAACCCGACGAGCACGGGGTAGTCACGGCCGTCGATCGCGGTCCGGATGAAGGAACCGATGCCTCCGAAGGTGAACACCGACTCGGTGAGGACCGCCCCTGACAGCAGCGAGCCCGTGAGCAGGCCGACCGAGGTCACCACGGGAAGCAGGGCGTTGCGCAGCACATGCCGGTTGCGGACGACGCTCCGCTTGAGGCCCTTGGCCTCGGCGGTGCGGACGTAGTCCTCGTCCTGCACCTCGAGGATGCTGGCGCGGGTCATGCGCACGATCACCGCCAGCGGGATGGTCGCCAGTGCGATGGCCGGCAGGATCAAGTGGGTGATCGCGTTCCAGGAGGCGTCGAACTCCCCGGTGAGGATGCCGTCGAGGACGGCGAAGCCGGTGACCTTGGTGGCGTCGATGCCGGTGTCCAGGCGTCCGTAGCTGGGGAAGATCCCCATGTTGACGGCGAAGACGCCCTTGAGGATCTGCGCAAGGAAGAAGACCGGGATGCAGATGCCGATGAGCGAGCCCGAGACCGCGCCGACATCGAGCCAGCCACCGCGCTTGCGGGCCGCGAAGTAGCCCAGCGGAATACCGACCGCCACGGCGATGAGGATCGCGGTGAGGGACAGCTCCACGGTCGCGGGGAACCGCAGGACGAACTCGTCCCACACCGGCTGGCCGGTCTGGGTGGACGTGCCCAGGTCGAGTTCGAAGATGCGCTTGAGGAAGCGCCAGTACTGGACGTAGACGGGCTGGTCGAGCCCGAGCGCACGGTTGATGCGCGCCACTTCGGCCTCGGTGGCCTTTTCCCCCAGGATCGCTGAGGCGGGTCCACCGGGCAGCCGGTCGAGCCAGAGGAAGAGCAGAACCGACAGACCGAGCAGCGTGGGTATGAGCTGGAGCAGTCTTCGTACGACGAGACGCAGCACCCCGCATGCCCCTTTCTTGCGTGGTTTCCTACATGAATGGACCCGCCCGGCCGCCGAGTTGCGGCGGCCGGGCGGAACCCCCCGTTTTTGTTCACCTGCCGATCAGGCGCCTGCTACTTGAAGCTGGCCTCGGCGAACACTTCCTGCGTCAGCGGGGAGACGTTCGGCGGGTTCACGTTCTTGGCGAACGCGATGGCCGGCGGGGAGGAGGAGATCGGGACACCCGGCAGGTAGTCCATGATGACCTCGTTGGCCTTCTCGTAGGCGGCGATGCGCTCGTCGGCCTTGCCGAGCTTCGAGCCGGCGTTCACGGCCTCGAAGACCTTCTTGTCCTTGAAGCCCCACTGCTTGTCGTACTCGGCGAACCAGGTGCCGATGAAGTTGTAGCCGTCGTTGAAGTCACCGGTCCAGCCGAGCATGTGCAGGGCGCAGGAGCCTGCCTCGGTGGCGTCCAGGTAGTCCGGGGCCCACTTCATGGCCTTGGGCTTGACCGTGATGCCGGCCTTCTCGAGATCGGCCTTCATCAGCTCGAACAGGTCCTGCGGGGCAGGCATGTACGGGCGGGTGACCTCGGTCGGGTAGCAGAACTCGATCTCGAGCTTCTCCTCACCGGCCTTCTTGAGGAGGTCCTTGGCCTTGGCGGTGTCGAACGGGTACTTCGTGACGTTCTTGGAGTAGCCCGCGATCGTGTCCGGCATGAACTGGTCGGCGACCTTGCCGCCCTCGGGCAGCTGGGTCTTGACCAGGTTCTCCTTGTCGATCGCCTGCGCGATCGCCTGGCGGACTTCCTTCTTCTTGAGGGCCTTGTTGGCGTTCTGGCTCATGCCCACGTAGAAGAGGTTGAAGACGCCACGGGTCGGGACGACGTAGCCCTGGTCCTCGAGGGTCTTGACGTCGGCCGGGGCGACGAGGTCGTAGCCGTCGATGTCACCGGCCTGGAGCGCCTGGCGGCGGCCCTCTTCGGTGTCGATGGTGCGGAAGACCAGGTTCTTGATCTTCGCCTTCTCGCCCCAGTAGTCGTCGAAGCGCTCAAGGGTGACTTCCTTGTTGCCCTTGTTCCACTTCGTGATCTTGTACGGGCCGGTACCGGCGACCGTACCGGCCTCCTGGCTGTACTTGGGGTACGTGATGGCGTCGCCCTTGGCGGTCGCGTCCTGCTTCTTGTACTCCTCGATGGCCTTCGGGGAGTGAATGGCGAGGGCGTTGAGGGAGAAGCCGCCGGGGAGGTTGGCGGAGGGCTTCTTGACCTCGATGACGGCGGTGTTCTCGTCCTTCGCGGTGCAGGACTTGTAGTTCGCCTCGGGCGTCTCCTTGTCCTCGTTCTTCGCGAAGCCGCCCATGACGGTCTGCCAGTAGTAGGAGACCGCGCTGGACTGGTAGGTGCCCGTCCAGTTGAACCAGTGGTCGTAGTTGGCGCAGACGGCCGCCGCGTTGAACGCCTCGCCGTCGTGGAACTTCACGCCCTTGCGGAGGTTGAAGGTCCAGACGGTGCCCTTGTCGTTGCTCGACCAGGTCTCGGCGAGGCCGCCGACCAGCTTGGTGCCGCCGGACTCGTGCTCGAGCAGGGCCTCGAACGCCTGACGCGTCACACGGAAGGTTTCGCCGTCACTCGCGAGGGCAGGGTCCAGGGAACCCGGGTCACCGGCACCGGCGAAGACGAAGGTGTCCTTCCCGCCGTCGCTCTTGTTGTCACTGTCCCGCTCGCTGGAGCAGCCCGTGGCAATCAGACCGACCGCCACCGCGGCCGTGATCGCCCGAGCGACTCGGGACTTGGGTATGCGCATATTGGGGCCACTCCGGGTCCGCTACGTGGATGCATTTGACCGGCCGAACACTACAGACGTTCGCAGTCAGTCAGGAACAGTCCGGATAGCGGTGATACCTACCTGAGATCTGAACACTTGACATATGGGATGGTTCAGGCACCCCGGCGTCGACTTTTGACCCACCGGACACAAAAAACGGCGCTCGAAGGGCCGTTCGGATGGCGTCTTACGGGGTGAAGAAGGGGTGAAACCGCAGGTGACGCGAGGTCAACGGGTCGTCGCTCCCCGCACCTGGCCGGAAATCTGACGGAAATCAGCGGCGGCCACACCGGCCCGTCCTCGTCGGCGGTCATGTCCAGGTCGTGGACACGGTGACGCTGAGTCGGCGTGAGCCGTAGAACGGTGGGGGTGACCCCCGGATCCTGCCGGTCAGCGGTGCTGGGCGGGCGGGTAGCCGTACCCCGTGGCGGGCGGCTGGACCGCGCCGTGCGCCTCCCGGTCGTAGAAGGGGCGGGCGTTGACGCGCAGCCACATCGCGACCGGGTCGTGCTCGTCGGACATCGCGACGGTCGACACGGGCAGCCCGTCCGGGACCGCGCCCAGCGACTGCTGCATCATCGCGCGCACCGCGTCCACGGCGGGCGGGGAGGTGTCGTACACGTCCAGGCCGATGGCGAGGTACGGGGCGCCCAGCGCGGGCTGCACCCAGGCGCGGCGCAGGGCGCGGACGGCCGGGGTGCGGTGGGCGTTCTGCGCGAGGAGGGCGTAGAACTGGGGGATCTCGATGGCCGGTTCGGACAGCCGCAGCGGTCCGGCGGGCTGGCGGTCCAGTCCGCCGGCGATCCGGCGCAGGTCCAGCCAGGGGATGCCGACACCGCCGCCCGGCGCGTGCGGATTGAGCCAGAGTCCGTACCGGTCGGGGAAGAGCGCGCGGGCCACTTCGAGGCCGTCGACCACCTCGTACGACCGGTTCCAGCCGCTGGCCGACAGCTCCTGGGCCGAGGTGACGCAGGGCGCGTAGCCGAAGCCGTCGACGTCCATGTTCCCGTACTGGGCGTCCGGGGAGCCGGCCTGACCGTGCCACAGCAGCATCCAGACCTGGCCGGTCGAAGGGTTCGCGAGAGCGCGCAGCAACGCCTCGTAGGCGTCGTAACGCCCGGGCGTCACCTGGCGCAGCATGTGCTCGACCTGCCCGGCCGCCGCGGTGCCAGCGCTCACTTTGTATCGCCCCTCCGTAACACACCTCACCAGCGAACGAACCTAGCTTAAGCCGACGGCCTCCGGCGGTCTGCGTTCAGTACGCGGCAGGGCGCGCGTCCCGGAGGGTCACGGGTGGCGCTGGTAGAAGGGGGTGACCCGGGTGCGCATCCAGTCCGCCACCGGGTCCTGGGCCAGGTCCATGAGGATCAGGTTGACCGGCCAGCGGGCCGGGGTGCGGCCCAGGGCCCGGCCCAGGGCGTCCAGTGGGAGGGCGCGGGCGTCGCCCTCCGCGTGGGCGAGTTCCACGCCGATGAACAGGACCGGGTCCGCGGTCTCGATCGCGGCCAGGCAGCGGCGGGCGGTCGTCACGACGCCGATGGCGTCGAACTCCTCGGAGGCGGCGCCGAGGAAGTCCACCGGGTCGTCCTGCCAGTCGGGCTCGAACAGCCGGACCCGGCCGCCGCTCGCCGGGCCGTCCAGCGGGCCGCGTCCGGCCCGGCACAGTTCGGCCACGGCGCCCGGCGGCAGCGGCGCGGAGACCACGCCACCGGGGTTCACCGCGATCCCCGCCTGCGGCGGCAGACCGCGGGCGAACTCCACGGCGGGGGCGATCGTGTACGACATGTGGGAGCCGACGACCTGCCGGAACTGTTCCTCCGAGCTGAAGACGGGGACGTAGGCCTGGCCGTCGAGTTCCATGGTGGGCAGGTCCAGCGGGCCGCTGTGCGGGCCGCCGCCGTTCGGCAGCGGGACCCAGACGAAGCTGCGGCCCAGCACCTCGATGATCCTCGCTCCCGCGGAGGGAACGCCGAGGGAGGCGGAGAGCACCTCCTCCAGTTCGTTACCGGGCCATCCGCCGTGCGGATGGGGGTGCGTCCGGTCCGAGTATTCCGCCGGGAAGTCCATCGTTCGCCTACCGCCTGCCTGGAACCACTGCTGTGGCTGAAAAGGCTATCGGGTCATGCCGCGAAGCCGATCCGGTCCAACGCGTCCACCGCGTCCCGGTCGATGAGCACCGCCGAGCCGCAGCCCTCCGGTACCCGGCCGCGCTGCACCGCGCGCAACAGCCGGTCGCTCGCCGCGCGGTGGCGCCGGAAGGCGTACCGGGAGACTCCGCGGCCGCGCTCGCGCTGGCCGGCCAGGGCCTGCTGCGGGGTGACGTCGAGCAGCAGCAGATGCAGGCTCGCACCGCGGCGCCGGGCCTCGCGGGCCAGCCAGCGCCGTACCCAGGCCTGCGTGCCGCAGTCGTGGACGACGAGCGGGCCGCCGGCGCGCAGGGCGCGGCGCAGCCCGGCGTAGTGGGCGAGGCGGACCAGCGGGCGGTATACGGCGTACGGCAGGTAGCGCGGCATGCGGCGGTCCCAGCGGTCGCGGGTGAGCTGGGAGTCGACGCGGGCGCCGCGCACCGTACGCCGCATCAGCGTGGATTTGCCGCTGCCGGGCAGTCCGGTGACCACGACGAGGTCGCGGGGTCCGAAGAGCAGCGCGCGCGGGCTGCGGCCGGCGCGTGCCCGCAGATCGCGGACGACGGGCGACGGCAGCGCGCCGCGTGCCCGGCGGGTCCGGGCAGCCGGCTGCGCCGGCAGTGCGGCGCCGGTAGTGGTGGCGCACGCCGTGGTCCTGTTCACCGTCATGGTCCTCCCATGGGGCCGGGCACATGTCCCGTCCCCGCCGAGTGTAAAGAGAAGGTAATGCCAGGTGCTCTCGTTTCCGTGCCTTTCGTGAAACAGGCCTGTCACAGCTCCCTGTGACCGCGCCCGCACATCCTGTGCATACCAGGGAAGGGTCCCCCTGCCGGACCCCGGCGATGCGTGCAATGATGTGCGCGCCAACTGCATACCGGCCGTTTGAATCCGCGCGGGAGAGTCCCCGGCACCGTGTGCCGCCGGGGCGCCGAAGGAGCAAGTCCCTCCCTTGAATCTCTCAGGCACCGTTACCGCGTGGGCGAGGCACATCTGAAAAGCGGGCCGCCGCAGCCGTGCTCCAGCGACCCCACCCAAGGTGCAAGCCGTGACGCCGCCCCGGTGCGGGCGATCATGGCGAACCTCTCAGGTTCCGATGACAGATGGGGAGGAAATGTCCTCGCCTTCTCCCACGCTCGCATGAACTCGCGCGGGAGGGACCCCCATCGCCTCTGGGAGACCGACCGATGAGCAGTACCGAACCCCGCCGGACCGCGCTCGATGCCCTGCATCGTTCGCTCGGCGCGACGATGACCGACTTCGCCGGCTGGGAGATGCCGCTGCGCTACGGCTCCGAGCGCGACGAGCACAACGCCGTGCGCACCCGGGCCGGCCTGTTCGACCTCTCGCACATGGGCGAGATCACCGTCGCCGGACCGGGGGCCGCCGCCCTCCTCGACCACGCCCTGGTGGGCAACATCGGGGGCGTGAAGCCCGGCCGCGCCCGCTACACCATGATCTGCCGCGAGGACGGCGGCATCCTGGACGATCTGATCGTCTACCGGCTCGGCGAGACGGAGTTCATGGTGGTCGCCAACGCCTCCAACGCCCAGACGGTGCTCGACGCGCTCGTCGAGCGCTCGGCCGGTTTCGACGCCGAGGTCCGCGACGACCGCGACGCGTACGCGCTGCTCGCCGTGCAGGGCCCCGAGTCCCCGGCGATCCTCGCGTCGCTCACCGACGCCGATCTGGACGGCCTGAAGTACTACGCCGGTCTGCCCGCTGCGGTCGCCGGTGTCCCCGCGCTCATCGCCCGCACCGGCTACACCGGTGAGGACGGCTTCGAACTGTTCGTGAAGCCGGAGCACGCGGTGGAGCTGTGGCAGGCGCTGACCAAGGCCGGCGAGGGCGCGGGTCTGGTCCCATGCGGGCTGTCCTGCCGCGACACGCTCCGCCTGGAGGCGGGCATGCCGCTGTACGGCAACGAGCTGAGCACCGACCTCACGCCCTTCGACGCCGGTCTCGGCCGGGTGGTGAAGTTCGAGAAGGAGGGCGACTTCGTGGGCCGCGCCGCCCTGACGGAGGCCGCCGAGCGCGCCGCCACGCAGCCGCCCCGCGTGCTGGTCGGCCTGGTCGCCGAGGGCCGCCGGGTGCCGCGCTCCGGATACGCGGTCGTGGCCGGCGGCGAGGTGATCGGCCAGGTCACCTCCGGCGCCCCCTCCCCCACGCTGGGCAAGCCGATCGCGATGGCGTACGTCGACGCGGCGCACGCGGCGCCGGGCACGGAGGGCGTCGGCGTGGACATCCGCGGCAGCCACGAGCCGTACGAGGTCGTGGCGCTGCCGTTCTACAAGCGGCAGAAGTGACACCGTCGTAGGCAGCCTCCGGGCGGCCCCGCGCGCGCCCGAGCCGGCGTCGGCGTACCCGCTCACAGCGCTTTCCGCTGTCCCCACCGTCATCAGCAGTCCCCCGCGTACAGGAGAATTCAGGCCATGAGCAACCCCGTGAGCAACCCCCAGCATCTGCGGTACAGCAAGGAGCACGAGTGGCTGACGCCCGCCGAGGACGGCGTGTCGACGGTCGGCATCACCGAGCACGCGGCCAACGCGCTCGGCGACGTGGTGTTCGTCCAGCTCCCCGAGGTCGGTGACACCGTGACCGCGGGCGAGACCTGCGGCGAGCTGGAGTCGACCAAGTCGGTCAGCGACCTCTACTGCCCGGTCAGCGGCGAGGTCACCGAGGTCAACGAGGACGTCGTGAACGACCCGTCGCTGGTGAACTCCGCCCCCTTCGGGGAGGGCTGGCTGTTCAAGGTGCGCGTCACCGACGAGCCGGCCGACCTGCTGACCGCCGCCGAGTACCACGCCCACATCGCGGGCTGAGGAGCCGTAGCCGCATGTCGCTTCTGAACACGTCCCTGCACGCGCTCGACCCGGCGGTGGCCGCCGCGGTCGACGCCGAGCTGCACCGTCAGCAGTCCACCCTCGAGATGATCGCCTCGGAGAACTTCGCCCCGGTCGCGGTCATGGAGGCCCAGGGCTCGGTCCTGACCAACAAGTACGCCGAGGGCTACCCGGGCCGCCGGTACTACGGCGGCTGCGAGCACGTCGACGTGATCGAGCAGATCGCCATCGACCGGGTGAAGGAGCTCTTCGGCGCCGAGCACGCCAACGTGCAGCCGCACTCGGGCGCGCAGGCCAACGCGGCCGCGATGTTCGCGCTGCTGAAGCCCGGTGACACGATCATGGGCCTGAACCTCGCGCACGGCGGGCACCTGACCCACGGGATGAAGATCAACTTCTCCGGCAAGCTCTACGACGTCGTCGCCTACCACGTCGGCGACGACGGCCAGGTCGACATGGCCGAGGTCGAGCGGCTCGCCAAGGAGAGCAAGCCGAAGCTGATCGTCGCCGGCTGGTCGGCGTACCCGCGTCAGCTGGACTTCGCCGCGTTCCGCCGGATCGCGGACGAGGTCGGCGCGTACCTCATGGTCGACATGGCCCATTTCGCCGGTCTGGTGGCCGCGGGCCTGCACCCGAACCCGGTCCCGCACGCACACGTCGTGACGACCACGACCCACAAGACCCTCGGCGGCCCGCGCGGCGGTGTGATCCTCTCCACCGCCGAACTGGCCAAGAAGATCAACTCCGCGGTGTTCCCCGGTCAGCAGGGCGGTCCGCTGGAGCATGTGGTCGCCGCCAAGGCGGTCGCGTTCAAGGTGTGCGCCTCGGAGGAGTTCAAGGAGCGCCAGCGCCGTACCCTGGAGGGCGCCCGCATTCTGGCCGAGCGCCTGATCAAGGACGATGTCAGGGCCGTGGGCGTGGATGTGCTGTCCGGCGGCACGGACGTGCACCTGGTCCTGGTCGACCTGCGGAACTCCGAGCTGGACGGCCAGCAGGCCGAGGACCGGCTGCACGAGGTCGGCATCACCGTCAACCGCAACGCGATCCCGAACGACCCGCGCCCGCCGATGGTCACCTCGGGCCTGCGGATCGGCACTCCCGCCCTCGCCACCCGCGGTTTCACGGCCGATGACTTCACCGAGGTCGCGGACGTGATCGCGGAGGCGCTCAAGCCGTCCTACGACGTCGAGGCGCTCCGGGCCCGGGTGACGGCACTCGCCGAGAAGCACCCGCTGTACCCCGGTCTGACGTAATTTTCTTCCGCATTTCTTCTGTTTCGCACGCTTTTCTTTTGTACGGATATCCGGGGCATCGCGCACACTGAGCCGGTGAGCGCGGTGCCCCGCATCATGAACCACAGGCGGACAGCGTCGTCCGCCGAACCCTGAGGAGTCCTCCCGTGGCCATCTCGGTCTTCGATCTGTTCTCGATCGGCATCGGCCCGTCCAGCTCGCACACGGTCGGCCCGATGCGGGCGGCCCGGATGTTCGCCCGGCGGCTGCGCAACGAGGACCTGCTGGACTCGGTGGCCTCGGTGCGGGCGGAGCTGTACGGCTCGCTGGGCGCCACCGGGCACGGCCACGGCACGCCCAAGGCGGTGCTGCTCGGCCTGGAGGGCGACTCGCCGCGCACGGTGGACGTGGAGTCGGCCGACGAGCGGGTGGAGAAGATCAAGGACGGCGGCCGGATCCGGCTGCTCGGCGAGCACGAGATCGCGTTCTCCTTCGACGACGACATGCTGCTGCACCGCCGCAAGGCGCTCCCCTACCACGCCAACGGGATGACGCTGTGGGCATATGACGCGTCCGGCGCGGAGGTCCTGAGCAGGACGTACTACTCGGTGGGCGGCGGTTTCGTCGTCGACGAGGAGGCGGTGGGCGCGGACCGCATCAAGCTCGACGACACCGTCCTGAAGTACCCCTTCCGCACGGGCGACGAGCTGCTGCGCCTCACCCGGGAGACCGGTCTGTCGATCTCCGCCCTGATGCTGGAGAACGAGCGCGCCTGGCGGTCCGAGGAGGAGATCCGCGAGGGTCTGCTGGAGATCTGGCGCGTGATGCGGGCCTGCGTCGACCGCGGCATGTCCCGTGAGGGCCTCCTGCCGGGCGGTCTGAAGGTCCGCCGCCGTGCCGCGAACACCGCCCGCAAGCTGCGCTCGGAGGGCGATCCACAGGCCCTCGCCATGGAGTGGATCACCCTCTACGCGATGGCCGTGAACGAGGAGAACGCGGCCGGCGGCCGGGTCGTCACGGCGCCCACCAACGGCGCGGCGGGCATCATCCCGGCCGTCCTGCACTACTACATGAACTTCGTGCCCGGCGCCGACGAGGAGGGCGTGGTCCGCTTCCTGCTGGCGGCCGGGGCGATCGGCATGCTGTTCAAGGAGAACGCCTCCATCTCCGGCGCCGAGGTGGGCTGCCAGGGCGAGGTGGGCTCGGCCTGCTCCATGGCCGCGGGGGCCCTCGCCGAGGTGATGGGCGGCTCGCCGGAGCAGGTGGAGAACGCGGCCGAGATCGGCATGGAGCACAACCTGGGTCTGACCTGCGACCCGGTGGGCGGCCTGGTGCAGATCCCGTGCATCGAGCGCAACGGCATGGCCGCCGTCAAGGCGGTCACGGCGGCTCGCATGGCCCTGCGCGGCGACGGCTCCCACAAGGTCTCCCTGGACAAGGTCATCAAGACGATGAAGGACACCGGCGCGGACATGTCGGTCAAGTACAAGGAAACGGCCCGGGGCGGGCTGGCGGTGAACATCATCGAGTGCTAGGCGGATGGGCCCCTTAACAGGCGTTTGCATCTTTCAGCGCTGTCAGCCTTCCTTGCTTACGCGGCGGAAACCCTGGAAACGCCCTGGGGTAGAGGTGAAATTCCCTGAAAAGTCCCGCTCGGCCACGGCCAGCTCGGCCTGGATGCGTTCGGCTTCCTCCCGCAGCTCGTCCACCAGACGGCGAGCACCCGGCTCCCGCGCTTGCAGCAGCTCAAACCACCGATGGCATCCGCGACCCCCACAGCAGCAGCGACGACATGACGGGTCGTCACTCTCACCCAACCGCCGCCCCTATGCCCACCAGCGAAAACACGATCCTCACGTCCGGAATGACAACAGCTTCTCAGCTTGTTGTTTGACCTGGTTTGGCAACGTCAAGTACGGCCAGGCAGGGACGAACTGGTCGCTGGAGCGCCCGCTGCGGCCATAGACATGACAGAACAGGCGGTCCGCGCTGCATGGGGCGTGGGGCCGCAGCCAGTTGGCCATGTCGACCGCGAGGGTGAGCCGGTTGTCGGCGGGCTTGGGCTGCGGCAGTACCGCCAGGGCCCGCCGCAGCCCCGCCACGTCGATACGGCCGCAGTTCAGCGCGTCGTACAACGCTCCGTGACCGCGGCGGTGCTCGGCCAGCAGCGTCAGATCCACCGGCGACACGAACAGCCCGTTCTCGCGCAGGATCGCGTCGCACAACTCGAACAGGTGTCACCGCGCCGGGCCAGGCACGGGTAGAAGTCCTCCCGGAAGTGTGACGCGAAGTCGCACGCGTCCCGCCGGGCGTCGTCATGCAGCAGGCTCACCCCTGCGGCTTCCGTATGAATCTGGTTCCGTGGCGGAACGCGGGATCATGCGAAGGCCGTCCCCCTGGCGGTTCCCGAGGTCGGACCGTAAAGAACAAGCTCAGTCCCCATACCCAAGTCATAGAGCCCGCAGCTAACTTGACGCTAAGCTTGCGGGCCTTGCCGCGAGACGAGGAGACCTGGGATGACTGCCGGCCCGGAGACCACGCCATCTCCTGGAGCAGGGCCCGACGATGGGGACCACACCCCACGGCCATCACTGCGAGAGCGTTACAGGGCGCTGGACTCAGCCCATAAGGTGGCTGTGATCGGGCTCGCCGGGGCGATGCTCGCTGCAATGATCGGCGGGTTCTTCACTCTGGCCAACACTGTCCTAGCTGACGCCCTTGCGGACGACACGCCCGACCCTTCGGCTTCACCCTCAAAAAGCGCTGCTGGTTCTGACACGGCACGTCCCGCCGCACCAGCCGTCACGTATGACTGGCATGCACCATGCGCCCGCCGCTACCTGAAGCAGTCCGTGGAGCAGGTCGACCCCACTCAGGTGCCACCGGGTGAACCAGAGGAGGACGAGCCGGTAGTCGCTGACGACGCCTGGCTGGACATCTCGGTGGAGAACAGGAACAAGGCCGAGCTGCAGCTCACTGAGCTCCGGATCGAGGAGATCGACAGGAGCGCCACACCCCGCACAGGCATCCTTCTGCGACCCGGCATCGGCTGCGCCGAGGGAACCGCGCAGTTTGCATGGGATGTGGCCCTGGACGAACAGAAGCCGACGCTCTCTCCAAAGGACATGGCAGTCGGGGTGGATGGGGCCGTAAACCGGATTTCACTGCCGTACACCGTTAGCCACTCACATAGCGAGACATTCCGGCTGTACTTCAATAGCGAGGGCTGTTCGTGCCGGTTCCGCGTGGTGCTGGAATGGACGTACGGCGGAGAGCCGACCGAACCAAGCGAGTTTCCGGACGATGGAAAGCGGTTTCACGTCGTCCCGCGCGGCGACCTCCCAGGCTACCGCCTGGAACGATCCGCCGACGGACAGCTCTCCCTGGAGCCGGAGAGCTGAAGCCCACCGCCCCGTCCTAGCGCACCACACGTCGACCACGACGGCGCCCAGGCCAGCCGGTCTACCAGTCGGCAGTCCCTTACCAGTGGCACCGCCCCCGCTGTCTGGTGCAGGATCGCTGCCCTGGCTGCCCTGGCTGCCCAGGCCAGGATGCTCTGCCCTCGCATGGACAGCCCGAGCCGGTTCCAGTGGAAGATCACGTGGTAGCTGAGCACCTGCCGCAGCCCGCGGTCGAGAGTTCCGTCCTGGACGCCTTCGGCGAGAGCTTGACCGGTGCTGCGGAGGGTGGCGGCCCACTCTGCGACAGGCTCCAGCGGACCACCGGAGCGCAGCGGGACGTTGCTGTCGGCGAGAAGCAGGGGGTCGGATCTCCCTGGTGCTCGGGCGTTGAGCCGCTCCACCGGAAAGTCGCTGACGGCCGAGCGGTGCTCCGTCGTGATGACGCACTCCCAGACATCCGCCTGGCACTGGCTCGCCACAGCGAAGACGGACACCAGGCGTGGGGAGTTCGAAGATCCGGCGAGACGGTGACATGTGCCTCACCGAGTACATCGTCGACCACTGGTGGCCGAGTCGAACCGACCAGCCCTCGACTGAGGGACCCATGCGCAGCCCCATCTGGAACGACGTCATTCCGCCTCCTGGGCGAACTCCCTCTCCGAGAGATCGACGCCTCGGCGCTGCGCTCGTTCGCGGCTGCTCTGCCCACCCACGTTTCGAGGGCTCGACGGCAGAAGTGACCGGGCACCTCTCGTCCATCCTCAGCAGCGCGTTCGACGACAAGCGGCTGTTGAGGAATCGCATCAAGGAGCACCGCAGTCAAGCCTCCGCGGCGTACGGAGAAGAAGGCCAGGGCCTGGAGCCGGTCCGTCGTCGACGCGGCCCGCCGCGGCCTCCAGGACCGCTACTGGTTCGCAGTCGACCTCGGACTCGGACTCGACCTGCGCCAGGGAGAAGCCTTCGGCCCGGGGTAAGAGGACTTCGACTTGGAGGCCGGTGTCGTATACGTCCGGCGTCAGCTCAGGTGGGACACCAGGGGAAGGCCGTACTTCTGCCTCCCCAAGGGAGGCAACCCGAACCTCGCTGCCCGAGCCCGTCACCACTTCCGGCGTTTCCCGTCCACGGCGTGTACGTTGCCCTGGCGGAATCGGGAGCCCCGGGCCAACGCACTCGAAGCTCGACAGCGGGCGCCCATCACCGTGCGCTGGTGCTAATGACCTCGCACGGCAACCGCATCTACTACCGGACGTGGAATGACCAGAGCTGGAAGTCCGCCCTGGCGGCGGCCGGCCTCATCACGGCTGTGGGTGAGAAGGTCCGCCGGAACGGCGGCCGCATCCGGCGGGTTCCGGTCTACGCGGCGCAACGCGAGGACATGTCCATGTGTTCCCGGAACACGTAGCCAGCGTGCAACTGGAGGCCGCCGAATCAGTCGTGAGCCTGTCCACGTGGCTCGGGCACTCCTCGCCAAAACGGCCCGGGGCGGGCTGGCGGTGAACATCATCGAGTGCTGAACGGCGTTCCGCGTCAGCATGGTTGAAGCGGGGAATAAGACAACTCCCGTTCCCCCACGGCAATACACGGGAGACCCGCATGCTGCGTGGCATCGACGTGAGCTCGTACCAGTCCTCCTCGTACGACACGGACGGCCTGTCCTTCGTCTTCGTCAAGGCGACGGAGGGCCGCTCGTATGTGAACCCCAAGCTCAGCGCCCAGACCAGGACCGGCAGGGAGGCCGGTCTGGTGGTCGGGTTCTATCACTTCCTCTGGCCGGGACATGTCACCGCACAGGCCGAGTACTTCGTGAGCAAGGCCCCGGAGAAGCGGGGCGACATCCTCGCGGTCGACTGGGAGACGACGGGCGAGGGCTCGCATGCGAGCAACTCCGAGAAGGACCGCTTCCTCCGCAAGGTGAAGGAGCTGCGGCCGAACAACAGAGTTGTTCTGTATTGCAACAGGAATTTCTGGCTCAACGTCGATACGACGTCCTACGCCGGTGACGGCCTCTGGATCGCCGACTACGTCAGCGCCGGGAAGCCCCGTATTCAGGCGAAGTGGCGCTTCCACCAGTACACCGACGACCCGCTGGACAAGAACGTCGCGGACTTCTCCAGCAAGTCGGCGCTGCGACAGTGGGCCGAGGCCGCCTGAAGCCGGGCAATGGCGCGCCCCGGTGACGGTCCCCGGCCGGACTGTGGTTCACCTACTTGTTCAGGTGCGCCCAGAACTCGTCGAACGACAGGACCTTGTCGCCGTCCAGGTCGCGGGACTTGATCAGGGCCTCCGCGACCGCCTCGGTGACGTTCCAGTCCCCGCCCTGCGCCAGCGCGGTCTTGAACTCGGCAGCGGTGACGAACCCGTCCCCGTCCGTATCGATCCGCTCGAACTGCTTGCGCGCTTCCTCGATGTCCGCCACCGGTCCGCCCCTCATCTCGTGCTTTGCCGTCTTGCTGACGCCGGTCAGATTATCGGGCCGCCTGAGACCCCAGTGCGGCGACCACCCACCCGAACTCCTCCGCGTACGAGGACGGGGGCTCCAGACCGTTCACGATCGCGGACAACTCGCGGTAGCGGGCGAGGCGTACGTCGGCCGCGGACGCGAGGCGCTCCCGTACGGCGGCCGGGTCGGCCTCGCCGATCAGCTCGCGCAGCACGGCGCCGGCACGCGGGGAGCCGGGGGCGACGCCGTCCTTGAGAGCACCGCCCGCGAGTTGGATCAGACGGCTCTTGACATCCTCCCCTCCCTGAAGGGAGGGGATTCCTACGGCTCGCGCCGTGGGGTTTTCTGCTTCATCGCCGACTGCCCGCTCGGAGAACTCCGTTGAGGTCTTACACCAGCTCCACAGACAGACACCGCCAGTCCGGCGGCCAAAAGGTTCTTCGCTGCGTTCACGTCCCGGTCGTGGGTCGCCCCGCAGTCGCACGTCCAGGTGCGGACGCTCAGCGGCATCTTGTCCTGCAAGGTGCCGCAGGCGGAGCACAGCTTGGACGAGGGGAACCAGCGGTCGACCGCGATCACTTCGCGCCCGTACCACTGGGCCTTGTACTCCAGCATGCTCCGGAAGTCGGCCCACGCCGCGTCGGAGATGGCGCGGGCCAGTTTGCCGTTCTTCAGCATGTTCCGAACGGTGAGGTCCTCGATCACGATCGTTTGGTTTTCACGAACGAGCCGAGTGGTCAGCTTGTGCAGGTTGTCCCGGCGCCGGTCGGTAATCCGGGCGTAGACCTTGGCGGCCTTCTGGCGGGCCTTGCGGCGGTTGGCGCCGTCACCCTTGGCCTTGCGGGCAAGCTGCCGCTGGGCCTTGGCGAGACGGGCACGGTCGCGGCGCTCGTGCCGGGGGTTGGAGATCTTCTCGCCGGTCGAGAGCGTCAGGAGGTGGTCGAGTCCGACGTCTACGCCGACGGCCGTATCGGTGACCGGAAGCGGCTGAACCGTCGGGTCCTCGACCAGCATGGACACGTACCAGCGTCCGGCCGCGTCCTGCGACACGGTCGCCGTGGACGGCGACGCACCCTCGGGCAGCGGACGGGACCACACGATGTCGATTGGCTCCGCCATCTTCGCCAGGGTCAGCTTCCCGTCCCGGAACCGGAACGCGCTGGTGGTGTACTCCGCCGACTTCCGCGACTTCTTCCGCGACTTGAAGCGCGGGTACTTCGCGCGCTTGCCGAAGAAGTTGGTGAACGCCACTTGGAGGTGCCGGAGGGCCTGTTGCAGAGGGACGGAGGAGACCTCGTTGAGGTACGCGAGCTCCTCGGTCTTCTTCCAGACGGTCAGCATCGCCGACGTCTGGTTGTAGTTCACCCGCTCCTGCCGCCTCCACGCTTCCGTGCGCGCCGCGAGAGCCAAGTTGTAGACCTTCCGCACACACCCGAACGTGCGCGACAGCTCGGCTGCCTGCACATCGGTCGGATAGAAGCGGTACTTGAAAGCCCGCTTCACGTGAGTGGTCTTCACGGCTCACACACTACCGCATCAGCTTGTGACAGAGCAGGCAGTCGGGGTATACGCCGGTCCGCCCTGGCGTCGAACCGGCTTTTCCTGCCCTGCTCCGCAGGAGCTTCGTTTCCTCCCCGGCCTGAAGGCCGGGGTATCCACGAAGGAGAGCCCCGATGAACCACAGGGAACTGCCGGCGGGGACGTCCGGCCCCCGGTCCGCCGCGTTGAACTCGATCATCTTGCGCATCGTGGCCCGGAATTCCGGGTCCTGGATGAGCTCGGCCAGCTCCACCCACGCGTCCACCTGTGCGGGGGTGGGGTCGTCGGGCAGGTCAGCGGCGGCGAAGCGCAGGCGTTGGCGGATGTCGGGGTCCGCCGTGCCAATGCCCTCGAAGACCTCCGCCATGAAGTCGTCCAGGATGCGCCGGCGCTCAGCAGCGGACAGTCGGGCCAGTTTGTTCATGAGTGTCATCTCCTCGACGGTCGAGCCACGTCGTGCCACGGTGGACAGCACCGCGCGGGTCACCTTCAGGGCCCGGATCTGCGCCTCCAGCGCGGCCACATGCGCCGCCGCGACCTCCCCGACCGTCGTCTCGCCGGTCAGCACCCGGCGTACGTCGGCGAGACCGAGGCCCAGCTCGCGCAGGGTACGGACCAGTTCCAGACGGGCGACGGAGCCGGCGTCGTAGAGCCGGTAGCCGCCCGTGGAACGGGCCACCGGCGGCAGGGCGCCCTCGTCGGACCAGTAGCGGATGGTGCGTACGGACAGGCCGGTGGCACGGGCGAGTTCGCCGATGGTGAGAAGTCCGGTGCCGTCTTCGATCATGTCTGCGAGTCTGGGCCTTCCAGTGGGTGGAGACTCAAGGAGGCGGCTCGGTGGCGGACAGTCTGCGGGAGATTCTCGATGCGGCGGCGCGCGGTGTCTTTCCGGCGGCGGACGGGGGTACGACGGTGGTGCCCCAGCCGTCCGCGCGGGATGCGGGGGTGCTGGCGTTCACCGCGCACTCCGTCGTCTTCACCGACGAGGACCCGGCGTGGGTGCGGCGGGCGCTGGCCGCTGTCGACTGCGATGCCTTGGCCGCCAGTATGAACGCGCGGTTTCTGGCCGCCTTTATGGAGCGCACGGGGCGGCGGACGGACACGATCGATGTCATGGCGGTGGCGGCTCCGCTGGTGGATGTTCCGTCGGTTGGCCTGGAGGAGATCGTGATGCCGGGCATCCGCGGGTGGTGAGTGCCCGGCGGCGGCGGGATGGCGTGCGGGTGTGGGTGGCGGAGGGGGGTGGGGGCGTGGTGGTGCTGGGGCGTGGTGTGGCGGGGCGGCTGGAGGTCGCGGTGGAGATTGCGGAGGGGGCGCGGTGTCGGGGGGTGGGGCGGCGGTTGGCGTTGGCGGCGCGGGGGCTGGCGGGGCGGTTGGCGGGGGGTGAGGCGGTCTGGGCGCAGATTTCTCCGGGGAATGCTCGGAGTTTGCGGGCGTTTCAGGCGGCGGGGTATCGGGTGGTGGGGGCGGAGGCGTTGCTTCTGCCGGGGTGATGTGCGGGCGGTTCTGCGGGGGGCGCGTGGTCACCCGGCCCCCGGTTTACAAGCGCTGTTCGCGTGGCTCGCCGGGGGGCGTTTCAGGCGCTGCTCGCTTTGAGGTGCCGCTGCGCCCACCCTCCCCCACTCTCGGCTTCGCTCGAGCGGGGGGACCCCCATCGCCCTGGGGGTACCTCCCAGGCCTTTAAGGCACTGGGGGAGGCACGACTGCCCGCAGCTGGGCCCTGCTCCCGGCGGGGCGGCTGCCCGCAGCTGCGGGGGGGGGCGCGCAGCTAGCGGTCTGTTGTGCGGAGTTCGAACCAGGTGGTTTTGCCTCGGGGGAGGAGGTCGACGCCCCAGCGGTCGGCTAGTTTGTCGACGAGGAAGAGGCCGCGGCCGCTGATGTCCAGGTCCTGGACCGGCATGAGACAGGGCAGTCCGCGGGAGGGGTCACGGACCTCGACGCGGATCCAGCCGCGCCGGTGGCGCATGCGGAGGCCGAAGACCCGGGCCCCGGTGTGGCGTACGGCGTTGCCGACGAGTTCGGAGACGAGCAGGACGGCGTCCTCGGTGGTTCTGGCGGTCAGACCCCAGTGGCGCAGGACGACGATCTGGACGAGCCGGCGTGCGGTGGCGGCGGACTCGGGACGGGACGGCAGCGGAACCTCCGCCTCCGTGGGGTCGCCGAACAACTCCAGTGCCTCGAGGGCCCGTTCGTCCTCGACCGTCGGCGACCAGCGCGACGCGGTCACGCGTCCGTCTCCCCGCGGCTGTTCCCTGCCATCCAGCCCCGCCATGCCCCCATCATGGCCGTCCAAGGGGTCCTCCGGGGCCGTTCCGGGGGAATACGCCCCCTGTGCGCCCCCGCCCGACACCGGGCCCCCGGCATATGCGGATGGCACTTCGGCGTCGCCGGAAGCCCGTCCTACCTGCGGAAACGGCTCGCTCTCAGGCAATCGACGGGCTCCCTCGACACGAACGGCTTAAGGGTGCATCAAGGCTCCCATAATCCGCCCCATCGAGGGACCCACATCAGACATCGCGTCAATTGCAAGAGGGCAGAGAGGATTTCAGGGGGTCGTCAGAGGAACTTCGCCTTGCCGGGGCCCTCCTCGACGAAGCTGCGCATCCCGCGTTCCCGGTCCTCCGTGGCGAACAGGCCCGCGAACCAGTTGCGTTCGACGGCGAGGCCGGTGTCGATGTCCGTCTCCAGCCCGGTGTCGATCGACTCCTTGGCCGCGCGCAGCGCGATCGCCGGGCCCTGGGCCAGCTTCGCCGCCCAGGCGTGCGCCTGCGCGTAGACCTCGTCGGCGGGGACCACGCGGTCCACCAGGCCGAGGGTGAGCGCCTCGTCGGCCCGGACCTGGCGGCCGGTGAAGATGAGGTCCTTGGCCTTGGACGGGCCGATCAGCCGGGCCAGCCGCTGGGTGCCGCCCGCGCCCGGGATCAGGCCGAGCAGAATCTCAGGCTGGCCGAGCTTGGCGTTGTCCCCGGCGATGCGGTAGTCGGCGCAGAGCGCGAGCTCGCAGCCCCCGCCGAGCGCGTAGCCGGTGACGGCGGCCACGACGGGCTTGGGGATGCGGGCCACGGCGGTGAAGGAGTCCTGCAGGGCCCGGGACCGCGCGATCATCGCCGCGTGGTCCATGGCCTGCATCTCCTTGATGTCCGCCCCGGCCGCGAACACCTTCTCGCCGCCGTAGATCACCACGGCGCGCACGTCCTCGCGGCGCGTGGCCTCCTCGGCGAGTTCCTTCAGACGGTCCTGCGTGGCGACGTCCAGCGCGTTCATGGGCGGCCGGTCCAGCCGCAGCGTGCCGACGCCTTCGGCGACTTCGAGATGTACGGTCATGGCAGCAGGTTAACGGCCACTAACGACGTCGGCGAAGGTGCTGTCGGTCACCCCGGGTTACTCCTTCCACTTCTCCCAGGGCATGTTCCAGCCGTTGAGGCCGTTGTCCGGGGCGACGGTGGCGTCGTTGGAGTTCTTGACGATCACCACGTCGCCGATCATGGAGTTCTGGAAGAACCAGGCGCCCGGCGCCTTCTTGTCCCAGCCGCCGCGCACGTCGCGCAGGCCTATGCAGCCGTGGCTGGCGTTGTAGTTGCCGAAGGCGCCGCCGCCCCAGTAGTTGCCGTGCAGGAAGGTGCCGGAGGTGGTCAGGCGCATGGCGTGCGGGACGTCCTTGATGTCGTACTCGCCGCCGTAGCCGACCGTCTCGCCGTTCATCCGGGTCACCTTCAGCCGCTCGCTGATGACCATCTCGCCGTTCCAGGTCTCCATGCCGGCCTTGCCGGTGGTGACCGGGATGGTCTTGATGACCTTGCCGTCCCGCTCCACCTTCATCGTGAGCTTCTTGGCGTCGACGACGGAGACCTGCCTGCGCCCGATGGTGAAGGAGACGGTCTTGTCCTGCTCGCCGTACACGCCCTCGCGGCCCTCGACGCCGTCGAGGTTGAGGTGGACGGTGACCTTGGTGCCGGCCTTCCAGTACTTCTCCGGGCGGAAGTCGAGGCGGTCGTTGCCGAACCAGTGGCCCTCGACCTCGACGGCCGGCTCCGTGGTGATGCGGATGGCCTTCTCGACGTCCTCCGGATTGGTGATGCCCCGGGTGAAGCGCAGCGAGAACGGCATGCCGACGCCGACCTTGGAGCCGTCCTCAGGAGTGAAGGTGCCGATGAAGGTGTTCTTCGGCGTCAGGGTGGTGAAGCTGGAGTCCTTGGCGGCGCTGCGGCCCTCGGAGTCCTTGGCGACCGCGTGCACCGTGTACTTGGTGGAGGCGGCCAGGTGGGTGGACGGCGTCCAGGAGGCGCCGTCCGCGGATATCTCACCCTCGATCCTGTCGCCGCCGGGGTCCTTGACGACGACCTCGGTCAGCTTGCCCTTGTCGGCGTCGACCTTCAGCGCGCCGGTGGTGTTGACGGACTTGGCGCCGTCCTTGGGCGCGATGCCGATCACGGCCTGCGACTGCTTGCTCCGCGCCGCGGTGGAGTCCTTGCCCTTGCCGTCCCCCGACCCGGATCCCGAATCCGACCCTCCGCCGCCGCAGGCGGTGACCGCCAGCATCACACCGAGCGCGAGCGCCGCGAGCTTCCTGCCGCCTCGCCTGCGCACGCCAACCGAAGCCCCCGATATCGGCGCCACGTTCACTTGTTTTCTCCCCTCGGCGGGTCTGGCCCGACCCGCGCCCCCGCGCCCCTCGCGCACAGGACGGATGGTAACCACAGGCCAGAGGCGTTCGAGGCGGCGGAATTGTCACCGTTCCGTTCCAACTTCAACGGCCCGCCCGAGGGTTCGGATCAGCGCTGCTTCACCGCGCCGCCCGCCTTCCATTCCTTCCAGTTCATGTTCCAGCCGCCGAGGCCGTTGTCCGGCGCGACTTTCCTGTCCTTGCTGTGGACGACCTCGACGACGTCGCCGATGAGGCTGCGGTCGAAGAACCAGCCCGCCGGGGTGTCGGCGCCGCCGCCCTTCACATCGCGCAGGCCGATGCAGCCGTGGCTGACGTTGCTGCTGCCGAAGACATCGGGCTCGGCCCAGTAGTTGCCGTGCAGGAACGTGCCGGAGCTGGTCAGGCGGATGGCGTGCGGGACGTCGGGGATGTCGTACTCGCCGCCGAAGCCGACCGTGCGGCTGTTCATGCGGGTCACCTCGAGCATCTCGGTGATGACCATTTTCCCGTTGTACGTGGGGGTCTTCTTCGCTCCCGCCGTGATGGGCACGGTGGTCAGCAGCTCCCCGTCCCGCCGTACGCGCAGGGTCTGCGCGGCGGCGTCGACCACCGACACCTGGCTGCGGCCGACGGTGAAGGTGAAGGTGCGGTGCTGAAGGCCGTAGACGCCGGGTGCGCCCTCGACGTCGCGCAGGTTCAGGTCGACGGTGACCTTGGTGCCCGGCTTCCAGTAGCGCTCGGGGCGGAAGTCCAGACGCGAGTCGCCGAACCAGTGCGGGCGGATCTCGACGGCCGGGCGGGCGGTGACGCGGACGGCCCGTTCGACGGCCGCCCGGTGGGTGATCTTCCGGTTGAACTCCAGGGAGACGATCATGCCGGTGCCGACGGTGGAGCGGTCCTCCGGCGCCACGTAGCCGATGAAGCGTTCCTCCGGGACATAGGTGGTGAAGGTGGTGTGCCGGGCGGAGCGGCGGCCCTCGCCGTCCACGGCCACCGCGTCCACGGTGTACTTCGCGGCGAGCGCCAGCCGGTCGTCGTCGGGCTTCCAGGTCAGCCCGTCGGCGGAGATGCGGCCCGGGACCGGCGACTCCCGCGCGTCCTGGGACGCGACGACCTCCACCGATTCCAGCCGCCCTTCCGGCACCCGTACCCGCAGCTTGGAGTCGGGGCGCACGTCCTTGCGGCCGTCGGCCGGCGCCACCCGGATGACGTCCCCGCGGCCCGGAGGTCCGAACGCCCCCTCGATGGGGCCGCCCGCGGTACACCCGGCGGCTCCGGTCAGCAGTCCTGCCCATGTCAGTACGACGGCCAGTGCGGCCCTCGCGCGCCGTGCGCGCCCTTGTACGTGCCTCACGCGGTACCCAACGACGGGCCTCGCCTCCGGGAAACGACCATGCCGCCCCCCGGGGAAACGTGAGTGCGAGGCAGGCTTTGGGCAGAACTGTGGGAGGACGACGCGCCGGGGAGCCATGGCCGGGCCGCTGAACGGGCCGTACACCCCTGTCCGCCGCCGTCCTCCACGAGCCGCGGGAGGCTGACAGGTGTCCAGCGCAGCCGAGCAGGAGGCGGTGGCCGGAGAGCGGGCCACCGGGGACGGGCGCCCGGCCGCCGTCGTGAACGGCTCGCGGCCGGCGCCGCCCGTGCCCACGGTGCCCGTGCGGCCGGGCCGGGCGACGCCGCTGGGCGCCCGGTTCCGGGTGGGCCCGGACGGGGTGGCGGGGACCAACTTCGCGTTGTGGGCGGGCGGTGCGGAGGGTGTCGAGCTGTGTCTGTTCGACGAGCGCGGCAAGGAGAGCAGGGCCCGGCTCACCGAGCTGACGCACGGGATCTGGCACGGCTTCGTCCCGGGGGTGCGGCCCGGGCAGCGCTACGGCTACCGGGTGCACGGCCGCTGGGACCCGTGGACCGGCGCTCGCTGGAATCCGGCGAAGCTGCTGCTCGATCCGTACGCCCGCGCGGTGGACGGAGACTTCCGGCTGCCGGGAGAGGTGTACGGGCATGTCCGGGACTGGCCGGAGCAGCATGTCGCGGACACCGTGCGCGACGACCGGGACTCCGCGCCGTACGTCCCCAAGGGTGTGGTCGTCCACGATGACGACGACTGGGCGGACGACCGCCGGCCGAAGACCCCGTGGGCGGACTCGGTGATCTACGAACTGCATGTCAAGGGGTTCACGCAGCGGCATCCCGGCATACCCGAGGAGCTGCGCGGCACCTACGCGGGGCTGGCGCACCCCGCGGCGATCGGGCATCTGACCCGGCTCGGGGTCACGGCCGTGGAGCTGCTGCCGGTGCACCAGTTCGCCCACGAGGACCATCTGCTGCGCCGGGGGCTGCGCAACTACTGGGGCTACAACTCCATCGGCTACTTCGCCCCGCACGCCGGCTACGCGGCCTCCGGGACGACCGGGCAGCAGGTCGGCGAGTTCAAGCGGATGGTGCGGGCCCTGCACGCGGCCGGGATCGAGGTGATCCTCGACGTGGTGTACAACCACACGGCGGAGGCGGGCGAGCTGGGCCCCACCCTGTCCCTGAAGGGCATCGACAACCGCGGCTACTACCGTCTCCAGCCGGACGCCCGCAGGTACGCCGACTACACGGGCTGCGGCAACACCCTGCACGTCGTCCAGCCGCACGTGCTGCGGCTGATCACGGACTCGCTGCGCTACTGGGTGACGGAGATGGGCGTCGACGGCTTCCGCTTCGACCTGGCGGCCGCGCTGGCCCGCTCGATGCACGACGTCGACATGCTGTCGCCGTTCCTCGCGGTGATCGCGCAGGACCCGGTGCTGCGCCGGGTGAAGCTGATCGCCGAGCCGTGGGACGTCGGCTCCGGCGGCTACCAGGTGGGGGCGTTCCCGCCGCTGTGGACGGAGTGGAACGACCGGTACCGCGACACCGTGCGGGACTTCTGGCGCCACGCGCTGCCGGATGTGCGGGAGATGGGCTACCGGCTGTCCGGGTCGAGCGACCTGTACGCCTGGGGCGGGCGGCGGCCGTACGCCTCGGTCAACTTCGTCACCGCGCACGACGGTTTCACCCTGCGGGACCTGGTGTCGTACGACCGCAAGCACAACGAGGCCAACGGCGAGGGCAACCGGGACGGCTCGGACCACAACCGGTCGTGGAACTGCGGCGCGGAGGGAGAGACGGAGGACGAGGAGATCCGGGCCCTGCGGCGGCGGCAGCTGCGCAACCTGCTGACGACGCTGCTGCTGTCGACGGGCGTGCCGATGCTGGTCGCCGGCGACGAGATGGGCCGCACCCAGCGCGGCAACAACAACGCCTACTGCCAGGACAACGAGATCGGCTGGGTGGACTGGAGCCTGCTGGACGACCCTCGGTGGCGGTCCCTGTTCGAGCTGACCTCCCGCCTGATCGCCCTGCGCCACCGGCACCCGGTGCTGCGCCGCCGTTCCTTCTTCTCCGGCCGGGCGCACTCCGCGGACGGGCTGCGCGACCTGGCCTGGTTCACTCCGCAGGGCACGGAGATGACCGAGGGCGACTGGTACGCGCCGGCCGCCACGCTCGGCATGTACCTCTCCGGCCGGGACATCCCGGGACGCGACGAGCAGGGGGCGCCGGTCCTCGACGACAGCTTCCTGGCCGTTCTGCACGCGGGTGAGGAGCCGGTGGAGTTCGCGCTCCCGGGAGCGCCCTGGGCGCGGCGGTACGAGGTGGTCGTCGACACCGCGCGGGAGGAGCAGGAGGGGGCTCCGGGTGCGGAGCGCCGCGCGGGGACACGGATCACGGTGCCGGGACGGTCGGTGCTGCTGCTGCGGGTGCGGCCCTGAGTTCGGCGTCGCCGCGCGGGTACAGGGGTACGACCCCGGTCGGCGGGCCCGGTGTCCGCGCAGGTCGTAGGACCAGCGGACGAGTGCGGTCGGGCCAAAACTCGGTGGGCAGTGTCAGTGGCGATCCGTAGGCTCGCTGCTGATGCCCACGACACCTCATCCCCCGGAACCCCGCTCCGCCGTGCGTACGCTGCTGCGGCTGTGGCCGTATGTGCGGCCCGTGCGGGCGCGGTTGTTCACCGCCGCGTTCATCGCGATCGTCGCCTCCTGCATCGGGCTGGTCATCCCCCTGGTCCTGAAGTGGATGGTGGACGGCCCGGTCGCCGACCGGGATCCGGCCGGGGTGTGGCTGGGCGCGCTGTACCTGCTGCTGCTCGGGCTCGCGGAAGCGCTGCTGTTCGGGTTCCGGCGGTGGCTCGTGGCCCGTCCGCTGTCGCATGTCGAGGCGGAGATGCGGGCGGATCTGTACCGGCATCTGCAGCGGCTGCCGGTCGCCTTCCACGACCGGTGGCCCTCGGGGCAGTTGCTGTCGCGGGCCACCACGGATCTGATGCTGCTGCGCATGTTCCTGGCGTTTCCGTTGACGTTCTTGCTGGTCAACGGGGTGACGATCCTGGTCGGTGTGATCATTATGCTGGTTCAGGACTGGGCGCTGGGGCTGGTCATCCTGATCCCGGCCGTGCCGGTGCTGATCACCTGCGCGGTGTTCGAGAAGCGGTACTCCGCTGCGGCCCGGCGGGCGCAGGACCAGGTGGGCGATCTGACGACGGTGGTCGAGGAGAGTGTGCTCGGCATCCGGATCATCAAGGGGTTCGGCCGGCACCGCAGTCAGGCGCGGGCGTTCCGGGAGCTGTCGGGCAGGCTGCGGGGGACGGAGCTGCACAAGGCGCGGCTGCTGGCGACGATCCTGGGCGTCATCGTGACGCTGCCGGAGGTGGCGATCGGGGCGGCGCTGGTGCTGGGGGCCGTGCAGGTGGCGGACGGGTCGCTGTCCGCGGGGACGTTGGTGGCGTTCCTGTCCACGGCGCTGGCGCTGCGGTGGCCGGTGGACTCGATCGGGTTCCTGCTGGCGATGAGCCAGGAGGCGGCGACGGCGACGGAACGGTACTTCGAGGTGATGGACGCGGAGCCGGAGTCCCCGCGAGCTGCGGGCAGTCGTGCCACTGGGGCGATGGGGGTCCCCCCGCTCGAGCGAAGCCGAGAGTGGGGGAGGGTGGGCGCAGCGGCACCTCGTAACGCCGAGCGGCGTGTCGACCCCCCGGACGAGTCGCGCAACCCGGCGCTTGCAGGGTGCCGTCCGCGCCCACCCGTGCCGCCCAAGCGGCACGACTGCCCGCGGGATGGCGGGCTTGGCGGGCCCGGCGACGGCGGGCACGGCGGGCTTGGCGGGCCCGGCGACGGCGGGCCCGGCGACGGCGGGCTTGGCGGGCTTGTGTTTCACGGCGTCAGGTTTCGGTACCCCGATGCGTCCCCCGACTCGCCGCCCGTGCTGGACGGGATTGATTTGCACATCCGGCGTGGGGAGTCGCTCGCGCTGGTCGGGGCCACCGGGAGTGGGAAGACCACGCTCACCGCTCTCGTGCCGCGGTTGCATGAGGTGACGTCCGGGCGGATCACCCTGGACGGGACCGACATCGCGGAGATGTCCCGGGAGGAGCTGCGCTCCCGCGTCGCCGTCGCCTTCGAGGAGCCCACGCTGTTCTCGGCGAGCGTCGGCGAGAACGTACTGATGGGCGGCGGAGCGGGAGCGGACGACCTCGGCCGGGCGCTCGCCGTCGCCCAGGCCGACTTCGCGCACGCCCTGCCGCAGGGTGTGGACACCCAGGTCGGCGAACAGGGCCTCAGCCTCTCCGGCGGCCAGCGCCAGCGCCTCGCGCTGGCCCGCGCCGTGGTCGGACGCCCCGACTTCCTGGTCCTGGACGACCCTCTGTCCGCGCTGGACGTGCACACGGAGGCAGCGGTGGAGGCCGCCCTGCGCCGGGTGCTCGCGGACACCACCGCCCTCATCGTGGCGCACCGGCCCTCCACGGTCCTCCTCGCCGACCGCGTCGCCCTGCTCTCCGGCGGCCGGATCACCGCGGTCGGCACGCACCATGAACTGCTGCGCACCCACCCCGAGTACGCCCACCTCATGTCGGGCGATCCGGCGGGAGAACAGGAGTACCAGCGATGACGGCGGCCACCACCGCACCGGTCCGGGACGAGGACGACGACCGGGCACCACAGTCCGGCGACCCCTTCGACAACGACCAGCTGCCCACTCCCCCGGGCGCCACCGGCACACTGCTGCGTTCCCTGCTCGCGCCGATGCGGGGCAGGGTCGCCGTCACCGCGCTGTTGCTGCTGCTGCAGCAGGCGGCGGTGCAGGCCGGCCCGCTGCTGGTGGCGTACGCGATCGACCGGGCCGTGCCCGCCTTCCGCGGCGACGACAACGGGCCGCTGATCGCGGTGGCGGTGGGCTATCTGCTGTGTGCGGTGGCGGCCGGGGCGCTGCAGTACGCGTTCGTCATGGCGTCCGCCCGGGTCAGCCAGGACGTCCTGCTCGATCTGCGCGGCCGTATCTTCCGCCACGCCCAGGAGCTCAGCGTCGACTTCCACGAGCGCTACACCTCGGGCCGGCTGATCTCCCGTTCCACCACCGACGTCGAGTCGCTGCGGGAGCTGCTGGAGGAGGGCCTGCAGGAGCTGGTGATGGTCATCCTGTCGGCCGTCTACATCTCGGTGCTGCTGCTCTGGCTGGATCTCGGCCTGGGTGCCGTCGCGGTGGCGTCCTTCGTACCGCTGTATCTGCTCGTCCGGTCCTACCGGCGGCGGGCGGCACGGGTGTACCGGAAGCGGTCGACGGCCATCGCCGCGGTGATCGTGAAGTTCGTCGAGACGATGAACGGCATCCGGCCGGTGCGCGCCTTCCGCCGGGAGGACGCGAACGACGCCGACTTCGCGGTGCTGAACCGGCGGCACGAACGGACCAACGGCGACGCGCTGCTGGAGATGGCCCGCTATGTGGTCGGCTCGCGCATTACGGCGAACACCACGGTGGCGCTGATCGTGCTGTGGGGCGCCTTCCGGGTGGCGGACGGGTCGCTGGAACTCGGCGTGCTGGCGGCGGCGGTGCTGTATCTGCGGCGGCTGTACGACCCGGTCGACCGGCTCGGCATGTTCCTCAACTCCTACCAGTCGGCGGCGGCCTCGCTGGAGAAGATCGCCGGTCTGCTGGCGCAGACCCCCTCGGTGCCGGAACCGGCCTCCCCCCGGGGGCTCCCCGAGCGGCGCCCCGGGCTCCCCGGCCGCGACGTCGTCTTCGCCGGCGTCCGTTTCGCGTACCGCACCGGCGGCGAGGTGCTCCCCCGCTTCGACCTCACCCTCCCGGCCGGACAGACCGTCGCGGTCGTCGGCTCGACCGGCGCGGGCAAGTCGACGCTGGCCAAGCTGCTCGCCCGGTTCTACGACCCCACCGACGGCCGGGTGCTGCTCGACGGCGTGGACCTGCGCGACCTGACGGGACGCGGTCTGCGGCGCGAGGTGGTGATGGTGACCCAGGAGGCGTTCCTGTTCTCCGGGACGGTCGCGGAGAACATCGCCCTCGGACGGCCGGACGCCACCCGCGCGGAGATCGAGCAGGCGGCGAAGGAGATCGGCGCGCACGACTTCATCGCCGCCCTGCCCGACGGCTACGACACCGACGTCCGCAAGCGCGGCGGCCGCATCTCGGCCGGCCAGCGCCAGCTGGTCTCCTTCGCCCGCGCGTTGCTGGCCGACCCGGCCGTCCTCATCCTGGACGAGGCGACCAGTTCCCTGGACGTCCCCGGCGAACGGGCGGTGCAGCGCGCGATGGCGACGGTGCTGAAGGGACGTACGGCGGTGGTGATCGCCCACCGTCTGTCGACCGTCGAGATCGCGGACCGGGTCCTGGTCATGGAGCAGGGACGGATCGTGGAGGACGGCAGCCCGTCCGAACTCATCGACCGCACCGGCAGGTTCGCCGACCTGCACCGGGCGTGGCGGGACAGTCTGGCGTAGCGGGAAGGACGGGGTACGGGGGAGAGTGAGCGCATGATCGACGCGTACGAGGACCCCGGCACGCCCGACTGCCGGAGCGGGACCCGGTATCTGTGGTGGCTGGTGCGGCGGCAGCCGGGGCGGTGTGCGGCGGGGGCGGTGTTCGGCAGTGTGTGGATGGTGGGTCTTGCGGCGACGCCGTATCTGATGGCGCGGGCGGTGGACGACGGGTTGGCGCCCGGTGACATGGGGGCGCTGGCGCTGTGGTCCGGGGTGCTGCTCGCGGTGTGCGGGTTCAACGCGTGGCTGGGCATCATGCGGCACCGCACGATGACGCGGGTGCGGATGGACGGCAACTTCCGCACGGTGAAGGTGGTGGTCGGGCAGACGGTGCGGCTGGGTGCCTCGCTGGAGCGGCGGACGGGGGCCGGGGAGGTCGTCACCATCGGGGTGGGCGATGTGCAGGTGATCGCCCAGTCGCTGTCGGTCGTCGGGCCGGGAATCGGCGCGGTGGTGGCGTACGCGGTGGTGGCGGGGCTGCTGTTGTCGGTGTCGCCGCTGCCGGCGGTGGTGGTGCTGCTCGGGGTGCCGGTGATCGGCCTCGTCGTGGGGCCGCTGGCGGGGCGGTTACGGGGGACCGAGACGGAGTACCGGGAACGCCAGGGTGTGCTGACGGCACGGATCGGTGATCTGGCGGGCGGGCTGCGGGTGTTGAGTGGGCTCGGCGGGAAGAGCCTGGTCTCCGACGCGTTCCGCCGGGACTCGGGGCGGCTGCGGGAGCAGGGGTACCGGGTCGGTGCGGTGACCAGCTGGATCCAGGCGCTCGCGGCGGGGCTGCCTACGCTGTTTCTCGCGGGGGTGACCTGGATCTCGGCGCGGCTGGCCGCGCAGGGTGAGATCACGGTGGGCGAGCTGGTGTCGGTGTACGGCTATGTGGCCGTACTGGTGTGGCCGGTGATGTTCCTCATCGAGTGCGGATACCAGCTGAGCCGCGGTGTGGTGGCCGGGCGGCGGGTCGCGGCGCTGCTGCGGCTGGAGCCGCCGGCCGAGGCCGCCACCGCCGACCCGCCGGCCGAGCCCTCCGCGCTGTACGACCCGGAGTCCGGGGTGCGGGTGCTGCCGGGCCGGCTGACCGCGCTCGCCGCCACGCGTCCCGCCGACGCGTTCGCCGTGGTCGACCGCCTCGGCCGGTACACGCCCTCGGCGGCCACCTGGGGCGGGGTGCCGCTGGACGAGATCGCGCTGGCCCGGGTGCGGGAGCGGATCCTGGTCGCCGACCCCGAGGCCGACCTGTTCACCGGTCCGCTGCGGGAGGTGGTGGCCGGGCGCGGGGATCCGTCCGACGAGGACGTGCTGCGCGCGCTGCACGCGGCCGCCGCCGACGACGTCGTACAGGGGCTGCCCGACGGGCTCGCCTCGACCGTGTCCGCGCAGGGCCGCAGCCTCTCCGGCGGCCAGCGGCAACGGGTGCGGTGGGCGCGGGCGTTGCTGACCGACCCGGAGGTGCTGCTGGCGGTGGAGCCCACCTCGGCGCTCGACGCGCACACCGAGGCCACGGTCGCCGACCGGCTGCTCGAGGCCCGCAGGGGCCGTACGACGCTGCTGGCCACCACCTCGCCGCTGGTGCTCGCGCGCGCCGACGAGGTGGTCTTCCTGGTCGACGGGAAGGTCGCCGCCAGCGGCCGTCACCAGGGACTTCTCGACTACGAGCCCGGCTACCGGGACCTGGTGGCCAGGGACGCCGAAGGGGAGGCCGTGCGATGAGCGGGGAGCGTCTGCCCCTTGCCGGGCCCGTCGATGTGCGCCGGGCGGCTATGGGGCTGGTGCGGGCGGACCGGCGGGCCTTCGCCGGCGTGCTGGCGCTGAACGGGCTGGCGGCCGTGGCGGGACTGGCGGGGCCCTGGCTGCTGGGGCGGATCATCGACGAGGTGCGCGACGGGGGCGGTGTGGCGGCGGTGGACCGGCTGGCGCCGGTCATCGCGCTGTGCGCCGTCGCGCAGTTGCTGCTGTCCCGCTGGGCCCGGTACGTGGGGCACCGGTTCGGGGAGCGGACGCTGGCCCGGGTGCGGGAGCGGTTCGTGGACCGGGCGCTGGCGCTGCCCTCGTCGGTGGTGGAGCGGGCCGGTACGGGTGATCTGACGGCGCGGGGCACGGGGGACGTCACCACCGTGGGCACGACCCTGCGGGACGCGGGCCCCGCGCTGCTGGTCAACGCCGTGCAGTCGCTGTTCGTCATGGGCGCGGTGCTGGTGGTGGATCCGCTGCTGGGTGCGCTGGGGCTGCTCGGGCTGACGCCGATCTGGCTGGTGCTGCGCTGGTATCTGCGCCGGGCCCGCGACGCCTACCTGGCCGAGGGGGCGGCCAATTCGGACGTGGCGGAGATCGTCGCGGCGACGGCGGCGGGGGCCCGCACGGTGGAGGCGTTCGGGCTGGGGGAACGGCGCGTCCGGGCCTCTCGGGACGCGCTGGAGACCTCCCGGCGCACCCGATTCCACACGCTGTTCCTGCGCTCGGTGTTCTTCCCGGTGGTCGAGGTGTCGTACATCGTGCCGGTGGCCGGGGTGCTGCTGTTCGGCGGGTGGCTGCACCGGCAGGGGATGGTGAGTCTCGGGGCGGTGGTGGCGACCTCCCTGTATCTGCTGCAGCTGGCCGGGCCGCTGGACGAGGTGCTGATGCGGCTGGAGCAGTTGCAGGCCGGCGGCGCGTCCTTCGCCCGGGTGGAGGGCCTGGCGCGGGCGCCGCGCGCGGCGGAGCGGACGGACACTCCGGATCCGGCCGGCGACCGCATCGACGTGACCGGCGTGCGCTACGCCTACGACGGGGGCGGCGAGGTGCTGCGGGGCGTGGACCTGACTGTGACACCGGGTGAGCGGCTGGCGGTGGTGGGGCCGTCCGGTGCGGGCAAGACCACGCTGAGCCGGCTCATGGCGGGCGTGGACGCGCCGACCGCGGGGACGGTGACCGTGGGCGGGGTGCCGGTGGCCGGGCTCGACCCGGAGCGGCTGCGGCGGCAGGTGGTGCTGGTCACCCAGGAGCACCATGTGTTCCTCGGCTCGGTCCGCGACAATCTGCGGATCGCCGAACCGGCCGCCGGGGACGCACAGTTGTGGGCGGCGCTGGCCGTGGTCGGCGCCGACGCGTGGGTGCGGGAGCTGCCGGAGGGGCTGGACACCGAGCTGGGCGAGGGCGGCCATGCCACGGACGGCTCGCAGGCGCAGCAACTGGCGCTGGCGCGGGTGGTGCTGGCCGATCCGCACACGCTGATCCTCGACGAGGCCACCGCGCTGCTCGACCCGACGACCGCCCGGCACACCGAGCGGGCGCTGGCCGCCGTCCTTGAGGGCCGTACGGTCATCGCGGTCGCGCACCGGCTGCACACCGCGCACGACGCGGACCGGGTGGCCGTCATGGAGAACGGCCGCCTCACCGAACTCGGCACGCACGACGACCTGGTGGCGACCGGCGGCGTGTACGCGTCCCTGTGGCACTCCTGGCACGGCGACCGCCCTTCCGGCCCGTCGGGGGGTGCCCCCGTCGGCGGATGACCGGCAGCACTGCGCTTTCTGAGTCAGAAGGGTGGGTCTTCGGAGTAGCCGCCTGACCCGTCGGTCGCCCACCAGGAATCACGTTCCGCCTTGAGGCGGGCGTAACGCTTGCGGGCTGCGATGTCGTCCGCGTTCTCCAGGTCGCTGGTGTCGTGACTCTCGATCCGGCTGCGGCTGTTGGTCACAGGCGGAGGCTATAGCGTCTATGAGCCGGGCGTTTGAGCATCTTGATGCGATGCACGTGTCCTTCGACGGCGCCTGAGTTCCCGGGGCCAGTCGGCGAGGATCTTCGGGCCGGCCGCTTTGACGATGTGGTGGTCGGCGCCGGCCTCCAGCCCGCTGCTGGTTCTCCTGGATTCTGCGGCATCCTTCAGGCCGGTGCGGTTTCGGGCGCGGTGGGCGACCGGTCGTCGCGCTCGTCTTCGCGTTCGCCGGGTCGGTCGCGCTGTGGGCGGCGGTCCCCGTACCGCGGACGGCGGCCGGCTTCGTTGGTGTCATGCGCCGCGGCCTTGACCGTTCGTATACCGGACCCGGGCTCCCGGACAACGAACGATTTCTGGCCAAAGTTTTGACGCGCTCCTGACAGGAGCCGTGATCCCCTGCCACTCTTCCCACGGCCGCTGCACAGCAACCCCACAGCGCCTTCGCTCCCGCTGCCCGGCGGCCACGGCTCAGAGCACTTCCGTTCTGCCCGGGCGGCTCACCGCCGGCCGGTCTCCCCAGGCCGCGCGACCCGCGGCCGTGCAGAAGGAGTCCGCGTTGAGAACCAGGTCGTCCCACAGACGCACCCCCCACACCATGCACCGCCGCGCCGCCGTCGCCCTCGCCGGGGTGGCCGCGCTGATCGCCACGGCCGTGCAGTCCGGCAGCGCCGTCGCCGCCCCCGAGCAGACGCCGGCGGCCGCGAGCAAGGCGAAGCCGGGTTCCGAGTCGGTCAAGCTCACCCCCGCCCAGCGCGCCGCGCTGATCCGCGAGGCGAACGCCACCAAGGCGGAGACCGCCAAGGATCTCGGGCTGGGCGCGAAGGAGAAGCTCGTCGTCCGTGACGTGCTCAAGGACCGCGACGGCACCGTGCACGTCCGCTACGAACGCACCTACGACGGTCTGCCCGTCCTCGGCGGCGATCTCGTCGTCCAGGGCGACACGGCCGACGAGGCGGACAAGGTCGTGAAGGCGACCCGGGCCGCGGTGAAGCCCGCCACCACCGCCGCGACGGTGCCGGCCGCGAAGGCCGAGGCGCAAGCCCTGTCCGCCGCGAAGGGCGAGAAGGCCGAGGGCGCCGACGTCGACCGCGCCCCGCGCAAGGTGATCTGGGCGGCCGAGGGCAAGCCCGTTGTGGCGTACGAGACGGTCGTGGGCGGCCTCCAGCACGACGGCACCCCGCAGGAACTGCACGTCATCACGGACGCCACCACGGGCGAGAAGCTCTTCGAGTGGCAGGCCGTCCAGAACGGGACCGGCCACACCGTCTACAGCGGCACCGTCGACCTGACCACCACACAGTCCGGGTCGTCGTACAACCTCACCGACGGGGCGCGCGGCGGGCACAAGACGTACAACCTCAACCGCGGGACCTCCGGCACCGGCACGCTGTTCTCCGGCGCGGACGACGTCTGGGGCAACGGCAGCCCGTCCAACGCGGAGTCGGCCGGCGCCGACGCCCACTACGGCGCCGCGCTGACCTGGGACTACTACAAGAACGTGCACGGCCGCAGCGGCATCCGCGGTGACGGCGTGGGCGCCTACTCCCGCGTCCACTACGGCAACAACTACGTCAACGCCTTCTGGTCGGACAGCTGCTTCTGCATGACGTACGGCGACGGGTCGGGCAACGTCAACCCGCTCACCTCGATCGACGTCGCCGCGCACGAGATGACCCACGGTCTGACCTCGGTCACCGCCCGCCTGATCTACAGCGGCGAGTCCGGCGGCCTCAATGAGGCGACCAGCGACATCTTCGGCTCCACGGTCGAGTTCCACGCCAACAACTCCTCCGACGTCGGTGACTACCTCATCGGCGAGGAGATCGACATCAACGGCAACGGCACCCCGCTGCGCTACATGGACAGGCCGAGCAAGGACAGCCGGTCCAAGGACTCCTGGTACTCCGGCATCGGCAGCATCGACGTGCACTACTCGTCCGGGCCGGCCAACCATTTCTTCTACCTGCTCAGCGAGGGCAGCGGCACCAAGACCATCAACGGTGTCACCTACGACTCGCCCACCTCGGACGGCCTCCCGGTCACCGGCATCGGCCGCGCCAAGGCGGAGAAGATCTGGTTCCGCGCGCTGACCACCAAGTTCACCTCCACGACCAACTACGCGGGCGCCCGCACCGGCACCCTCGCGGCGACCGGTGAGCTGTACGGCACGGACAGCGCCGAGTACAAGGCGGTGCAGGACGCGTGGGCGGGCGTCAACGTCGGTTCGCGCTCCGGTGGCGGCGGCGGTGGCGGTACGTCCTTCGAGAACACCGCCGACGTGTCGATCCCGGACAACGGCGCCGCGGTGACCTCCTCGATCACCGTCACCGGACGGACGGGCAACGCGCCCTCCAACCTCCAGGTCGCGGTCGACATCGAGCACACCTGGAGCGGCGACCTGGTCGTCGACCTGGTGGCCCCGGACGGCACGGTGTACAACCTGCGCAACCGCACCGGCGGCTCCGCGGACGACGTCAAGGAGACGTTTACGGTCAACGCCTCGTCCGAGGCCGCCAACGGCACCTGGCAGCTGCGGGTGCAGGACCGGGCACGCTACGACACCGGTTACATCAGCGGCTGGAAGCTCACCTTCCCGTAAAACGGAGGCTCGAGCGATGTGCGCGGCGCCCCGCCTTTCCCGAAGGCGTGGGCGCCGCCCTACTCTTGGGTCTCATGTCTTCGGCGGACTTCACCTACGACCACGTCGGCGCGACCCGGGACCCCGGTTTCTGCCCTCCCGGCTTCCACCCCATGTCGGTGCGCACCCGGCTTGGCGAGGGCGAGGCCGTCTTCCGGCAGGCGGCGGAGGCGCTGTTCACCTGGGAACTGCACCGGGAGCTGGGGGTCGGCATCGACGTCACCGCCGAGCGGGCGGCCCCGGGCGTCGAGGTCACCGTCACCCTGGCCGGGGTGGTCAAGGCGCCCTGCCGGGTGGTGTGGACGGTGGAGGAACACCGCAGGGCGGGGTGGGCGTACGGCACGCTGGCCGGGCATCCGGAGAGCGGGGAGGAGGCGTTCGTGGTGGACCGCACGGGTGATGGGACGGTGTGGCTGACGGTGTCGGCGTTCAGCAGGCCGGCTCGCTGGTACGCCCGTGCGGGTGGTCCCGCGACGCGGGGGTTCCAGCATGCGTATGCCCGCCGCTGCGGGAAGGTGCTGCGGCGGCTGGCCAACCGGGGCATCGAACAGGACTGACGCCTGCGCAGCCTGCGGCACCCTTTCAGCTGCGCAACCTGCGGGCAGTGCCGCTCGGCCGGGACGGGTGGGCGCGCGCGGCACCCCTTCAGCTACGCAGCCTGCGGGCAGTCGTGCCGCTGGGGCGGTATCCCTTCAGCTGCGTAGCCTGCGGGCAGTCGTGCCTCCCCCAGTGCCTTAAGGGCAATGCCGTGTAGTTAGGGCCTGGGCTGATGTGTCAAGCAGGCTGAAACAGAGATGGAGCTCCTGCTAGAACCGTGTCGACCAAGATCACTGTTCAGCAGGAGCCCCATTGGACGCCAAGTCTGTCATTGCTCACGAGGTAGCGGTTGCCGCGGGT